>NZ_ALBR01000097.1:0-347132 GCF_002081505.1 Bacillus sp. CDB3
GTAGTTGCGTAGTAGAAGTACTAAGTAATTACTAGTTAGACGTAAGTAGTAAGTAAAGTAAAAGAATAAGTAATAAGTAAACTTAAACTTGTTAGTATTAGACAGAGTTTTTTTTATTTACTATATATATCGATATAAACAAGAAATACAAACTAGTCGGAAAATTATTTGTAACTGATTTGAATTACCATATAATTACTTTATCATTTATCTCGCTTTTGAGATAAATGATAAAGGTATAAAAGAAATGAAGCTATTGTCATATTGTTACGGACTTTATATAGGACAAAATAGAATGGTACTTGTTATGGTTAAATATGGGGAATAATGGACGAATTTAACAGTAGAAATAAATGTTAAATAAGCGTAATATATCGATTATGAATGAAATGGGCGTGTATATCGAGCATATAGAAATAGGAGGAACAGGTCGCACTTAAAAAAGGAGACTAGAACATGTTCGGGAGAAAGAAAAGAAAGCCATTAAAACAATTAATTACACATAAGGAGCCTAAATCGCGTATTGCAGAACAATACCGTAACATTCGTACAAATATTGAATTTACATCTGTAGATAATCATATTCGTTCTATCGTTGTCACTTCAGCAGAGCCAGGTGACGGAAAGACCACGACAATTGCAAACTTAGCAGTTGTTTTCGGTCAACAAGGAAAGAAAGTTTTAGTAATCGGAGCTGACTTACGTAAGCCGACGATACAAAACTTATTTGCAATTCATCATTCAAATGGATTAACGAGCTTATTATCAGGACAAGCGAAATTAATGCAATGCATTCAAAAAACAGATGTAGAGAACGTATACTTAATGGCGTCAGGTCCAATACCACCAAACCCAGCGGAACTGTTAGGAAATCGAGTAATGGACGAGGCATTACTAGAAGCTTATAACATGTTTGATATTATTTTAATAGACACACCACCGGTTCTTGTGGTTACCGATGCACAAATACTTGCGAACAAATGTGATGGAGTCATACTTGTCGTGCGCAGTGAACAAACGGAAAAAGATAATATAGTAAAAGCGAAACAAATTTTAGACAAAGCGTCTGGTAAACTGCTTGGTGTTGTACTAAATGACAAGCGAGAAGAAAAGGAACAATATGGCTATTATTAGAAAATAATGTATGATAAAATAATTTTTAAAGCCAATAAGTATTTTTATTGGCTTTTTTGATTTGTTTCACAGTTGTTTATTGCATATACGAAAAAATGATGCAATGGAAATTTTGGAAATTCTTTGGAATGTGTTGTCAAATTTAAGATTATTTTGTAAGATTATATATGTTTTCAAATAACAATCGTACGTAGATATTACTAAAATAAAAAAATGTAAGATTATATGTTATAATTTTTCTTATGTGCAAATTTTAGAAAGTTGGAGGAACTTATGGAAGAAACAATTAGTTTAAAAGAGTTATTTTATATCTTAAAAAAACGTTTAGCAATGATCCTCGTAATCGCCTTTGGTGCAGCTATTGTAAGTGCTATCATTAGCTTCTTCTTCATGACACCAATCTATCAATCTTCAACGCAAATTCTTGTTAACCAGAAAAAGCAAGAGGGTGCAATGATTCAAGCTGGTGAAATACAAACAAATATTCAATTAACGAATACATATAAGGTCATTATTAAAAGTCCAGTAGTCTTAGACCAAGTGAATGAAAAATTAAATTTAAATATGACTGCACAAGCTTTAACAGGAAAGATTAATGTTGCGAATGAAAAAGATTCACAGGTCATTTCTGTTACAGCGGAGGATAAAGATCCGAAGTTAGCTCGTGATATTGCAAACGCAACAGCAGATGTATTTAAAGGTGAAGTTGCAAAAATTATGAATGTCGATAACGTAACGGTATTATCAAAAGCAGAAGTTGCGGAAAATCAATCTCCAATTAAACCACGTCCGATGCTAAATGTAGCAATTGCTTTCATTGTTGGTTTAATGGCTGCAGTTGGTCTTGCATTCTTACTAGAATACTTAGATAACACAGTGAAAAAAGAAGAAGATGTAGAAAATTTACTTGGCTTACCGGTGTTAGGTATTGTAGCACGTATGGATGAAGAAACAGCAAACGTGAAATCACATGCTCCATCATCAAGAAAAGTGAGGGGACAAACAATTGGCTCTTAATAGTTTATTCAAGAAGAAAAAAAATCATCGTCAACGTCGTCAATTAATTGCTCATCAACAACCGAAATCACCAATTTCAGAACAATATCGTAATATTAGAACGAACGTTGAGTTTGCGTCTGTTGATACAAACTTACATTCACTGATGGTAACATCTGCGAACCCAAGTGAGGGGAAAACGACAACGACAGCGAATATGGCAGTTGTTTTCGCTCAACAAGGAAAGAAAGTATTATTAATTGATGCAGATATGCGTAAACCAGCGATGCATCAAATGTTTCAAGTAGATAATATTTTCGGATTAACGAACGTATTAACACATAGTGAACGTTTAGAGAAGTGTGTACAAACGACAACTGTAGACAATTTACACTTTTTAGCGTGCGGTCCAATCCCGCCGAATCCAGCGGAATTAATAGGTTCGAAATCAATGCAAGAACTTCTTGCTCAAGCGTATAGTATGTACGATTTAGTTATTTTTGATTTACCACCAATTTTAGCTGTTACAGACGCGCAAATTATGGCGAATGTATGCGATGCATCCATTCTTGTCGTTCGTAGTGAATCGACAGAAAAGGAAACAGCGGTAAAAGCAAAAGGATTATTAGAATCTGCAAAAGGTAAATTGTTAGGCGTTGTTCTGAACGATCGTGAAAGCGAACAAGGCTCATATTATTACTACGGTGCAAACTAATTAATAGAGTGAGATATGGCAAGAACATATCTCCTTTTTTCCCTTGAATATGAGATACATTTCATATTCAAGGGAAAAAAGATTTTTATACGAGAGGAAGGATGAGAAGAATGATTGATTTGCATTGTCATATTTTACCTGGCGTCGATGATGGTGCGCAAACAGTAACAGATAGTTTAGCGATGGCACAAAAAGCTGTGCAAGAAGGGATTCATACAATTGTCGCAACGCCACATCATCAAAATGGAAAATACGTAAATGAACGCACTCCTATTATTCATCAAGTGAAACAATTAAATGATGAACTACAACAAAACGAAATTCCACTGAAGATTTTACCAGGGCAAGAGGTCAGATTATATGGTGATTTATTAGAAGACTATGAAGCTGGTAAAATCGTTACTTTAAACGAAACGAATAAATACATATTAATTGAGTTTCCATCTAATCACGTACCTCGCTATGCAGAACAGCTATTATATGAATTACGGGTTAAAGGGATGATCCCAATTATCGTTCATCCAGAACGCAATGCCGAGTTAATCGAGCGGCCAGATAAGTTATATAACCTTGTAAGTAAAGGTGCCTTAACACAAGTAACGGCGGGTAGTTTACTAGGAAAGTTCGGTAAAAAAATTAAAAAGTTTTCATTACAACTTGTTGAACATAATTTAACGCATATGATCGCATCGGATGCACATAACACAACATCAAGAGGATTTCATTTAGCGGAAAGCTACGGGTTAATTGAAAAGGAATTCGGAATGAACGTTATGAGTGATTTAAAAGAAAATCCGTACTTATTAATTAGCGGGAAAGCAATTTATAAGGAAGATCCAGAACAAATTCGTCGTAAAAAATTGTTTGGTATTTTTTAATTGAAGAGTTTGGGTGATGTCTCCTAACCACTATCAATGGGGGCACTCGGTTGTGCTGTGGGTAGAAATTTTTATTTCGGACCTACCTTAGACGCTTGTCGTCGGGAGTATGGCGTGAGGATGGGTTAGATGCCCGTAATTTTATTTCTATTAGAAACTCTACCTATGGAGTTATAACTATGACTCTATAGGTAGGGTTTTTGTTATTGCTACATATAGATAAAGCAATATTTTGTTAGGGGGACAAGATTTGGAAAAAGTAAGAAAAGCAATTATCCCAGCGGCTGGTCTTGGGACAAGGTTTTTACCAGCAACGAAAGCAATGCCGAAAGAAATGTTGCCAATCGTTGATAAACCGACAATTCAATACATAGTAGAAGAAGCGATAGAATCAGGAATTGAAGATATTATTATCGTTACTGGAAAAGGAAAGCGTGCAATTGAAGATCATTTTGATCACTCTTTCGAGTTAGAACAAACTCTACTTGAAAAAGGAAAGCACGAAGTACTTGAAAAAGTGCAAGCTTCTTCAAAAATTAACATTCATTACATAAGACAAAAAGAACCAAAAGGTTTAGGACATGCGGTATGGTGCGCGCGTAAATTTATTGGAAATGAGCCATTTGCAGTATTACTTGGGGATGATATTGTTCAAGCTGAAACGCCATGTTTACGTCAATTGATGGATCAATATGAAAGTACACAGTCTTCAGTTATTGGTGTACAAACAGTACCAGAAAATGAGACACATCGTTACGGTATCATTGATCCAGTTGAACAAAGTAATCGTCGTTATCAAGTGCGACAATTTGTAGAGAAGCCTGTTCAAGGAACGGCACCATCAAATTTAGCGATTATGGGACGTTATGTATTAACACCAGAAATTTTCATGTTCCTTGAAAACCAACAAACAGGCGCTGGTGGAGAGATTCAGTTGACAGATGCGATTCAAAGGTTAAATGAAATTCAGCGTGTGTTTGCTTATGACTTTGAAGGAACTCGTTATGATGTTGGGGAGAAGTTTGGGTTTATTAAGACTACGATTGAGATGGCACTTCAAAATGAAGAATTGAAAGTTGAGTTAATGAAATATATGAAGGAACTCGTGAAAAAGGAAAAAGAAGAGGTACATTCATAAGAGAATGTCCTTTTTCATTGTCAATAAGATACTAATTGTATAAAGAAGGGAATAGATGCATTGAGTTATCGAAAACGGCTCTCATTATTGATTTTATTAGATTCATTTATTGTATTAACTGCCGTGTACTTAAGCTATTGGTTCATACATCCAAACGTATTAAATAAAATTCCTATGACCGTAATTATTAGTTCTATTACATTATTGTGCAGCCATCATGTTTTTGCTGCTATTTATAAGCTTTATAACAAGGCGTGGGAATATGCAAGCATTGGAGAATTAAAACAAATATTTAAAGCAATCACATTATCAATTTTAGTAACGGCAATTGTTCAACAGATTATAAATCACGATATTTATTTTCGAATTCTAGCAATCGCATGGATGTTACATTTATTATTGATTGGTGGTTCGCGTTTTGTATGGCGTATGTTCCGTGATACGTATATTAGTAAGGATGCAAATAAAAAACGAACATTAATTGTTGGAGCTGGCTCAGCAGGAACTATGGTAGTAAGACAATTACTACATAATAAGGATGCAGATCTATATCCAATTGTGTTTGTTGATGATGATAGAAATAAACAAAAATTGGAGATTTATAATGTGCCAGTTGTTGGTACAACAAATCATATTCAAGAAATTGTAGAAGACAATGATATAGAACATATTATTATCGCAATCCCTTCATTAAATAGAAATCAAATAAACGAGATTTTTGAGAAGTGTACAAAAACGAAGGCAAAGACTCAAATTGTACCGATGCTTGAAGATCTTTTAGATGGTAAAGTTTCTGTAAATGAATTCCGGGATGTACAAGTGGAAGATTTATTAGGAAGAGAACCAATCCAATTAGATGATGCAGGAATTGGAGAAAAGATTGTTGGTAAAACAATTTTAGTAACAGGTGCTGGTGGATCAATTGGATCGGAAATTTGCCGTCAAGTAATGAAGTATAAACCAGCAAAAATCGTTCTTTTAGGACATGGCGAAAACAGCATTTATAATATCGAAATGGAAATGAGAGTTACCTATAAAGATACAGTTGAAATTACGACAGAAATTGCTGATGTACAAGATCGTCATAAAATATTTGAAATAGTGAAGAAACACCGTCCATACATTGTATATCATGCAGCTGCACATAAGCATGTGCCTTTAATGGAACGAAACCCTGAAGAGGCTGTGAAAAATAATATTTTTGGTACAAAAAATGTTGCAGAAGCAGCTGATACATTTAAAGTAAATACATTTGTTATGGTTTCTACGGATAAAGCCGTAAATCCTCCGAATGTAATGGGGGCTACAAAGCGATTTGCAGAAATGCTGGTACAACATTTGGCAGCGGTGAGTACTAATACAAGATTTGTTGCTGTTCGATTTGGTAATGTTCTTGGTAGTAGGGGAAGTGTAATTCCACTGTTTAAGAAGCAAATTCAAAAAGGTGGACCTGTAACGGTCACTCATCCGGATATGATTCGTTACTTTATGACAATACCAGAAGCTTCAAGACTAGTTATTCAGGCGGGGACATTAGCTAGAGGGGGAGAATTATTTGTGCTGGACATGGGAGATCCAGTAAAAATTGTTGATTTGGCTAAAAATCTAATTACTCTCTCAGGCTATTCTATTGAAGAAATTGGAATTGAGTTTACTGGTTTACGGCCAGGAGAAAAAATGTATGAAGAGTTACTAAACGAAGGAGAAATCCATCCAGAACAAATATTCCCGAAAATACATGTAGGAAAGGCTGTCTTAATGGACCAAGAGGTTTTAAGACAATTTATGAATGATTTTGAGAAAATGAATAAGGAAGAGATTAGAGAGCGATTATTAGGTATTGCGAATAATAGAGTATTAACACAAGAAAATTAATGAATGTTTTAAAAGAGTGAAAAGAATGTATTATAGCTTCAATAGGAAAGTTTTTTATTAAAAGGAAATTCTCTATTGAAAATAGATTAAGTCGTATATTGATATGGTTGAGGTGGTAAAAAGGTGATATATAGAACATATATAAAAAGAATAATAGACTTTTTTCTTGCATTAATAGGATTAATAGTGTTATCCCCCGTATTTATAGTGTTAATTCTTTGTATAAAGCTTGATTCTAGGGGACCGGTATTATTCAAACAACGTCGGATTGGAAAAGATAAAACAGAATTTTATATTCTTAAATTTAGAACAATGAAAACTGATACACCAAGTAATACACCTACGCATCTTCTTAAAAATTCGGAAGATTATATAACAAGGGTAGGAAAGTTTTTGCGTAAAACAAGCTTAGACGAACTTCCACAAATTGTAAATATTGTTAAAGGTGAAATGAGTATTGTTGGTCCTAGACCAGCGCTGTGGAATCAATATGATTTAATTGGAGAGCGTGATAAATATAAAGCGAATGATGTTTTACCTGGGCTTACTGGGTGGGCACAGATTAATGGTAGAGATGAGTTGCCGATAGATGTAAAAGCAAAACTTGATGGGGAATATGTTGAGAAAATCAGTCTTACTTTTGATATTAAGGTATTTCTTAAGACGGTACTTAGTGTAGCTAAGAGTGAGGGAGTTAAAGAGGGGAAAAATTAATAAAAGCCCCCCATTTAATGAATTTTATAGTTTAGGAGTAGAGTAACAATGAAAATACTTGTGGTTTGTCAGTACTACTTCCCTGAACAGTTTAGAGTTAATGATATATGCTCTGAACTAGCAAGAGAGGGGCATGAGGTAACAGTTCTCACAGGCCTCCCTAATTACCCTAGTGGAGTTGTGGACAAAAAATATAAAACATTTAAAAATAGAAAAGAAGAAATAAATGGAGTTACTGTTATACGTTCTTGGCTTCTTGGGAGGGGAAAAGGGACCAAAAAATTAGCATTAAACTACCTTAGTTTTGCTATTTCTTCTACATTAAAGGCAATGTTTATAAAGAAAGATTTTGATCTTATTTTAGTGTATCAACTATCCCCCGTAACAATGGCTTTACCAGGTATCTTATTAAAAAAAATAACCAAAAAACCACTTGTATTGTACTGTCATGATTTATGGCCTGAAAGCATTGCGTCTGCTGGAATTCCATCGGATGGTAAAGTATATAGTATTTTATTAAAAATAAGTAAGTGGATTTATAAAAGAGCAGATGAAATATTTACGAGTTCTAAACTATTTGAAGAATATTTTAAAAATACATTAGATATTAATGATAAGATTACGCACCTCCCGGTGTATGCTGAGGCATTATTTGAAAATATTCCTCCTGCCAATAACAGCGATGGAATCACAAATTTGGTGTTTGCTGGAAATATAGGAGAAATGCAAAGCGTGGAGACAATTGTCTATGCTGCAAATGAGCTGAAAAAGGATGGAAATATAAAGTTTCATATTATAGGAGATGGTTCTTCACGTGCAAAGTGTGAAACATTAGTCGAACAGTTGGAGCTTAATAATATTAGATTCTATGGCCAATACCCTATTACAGAAATGCCTAGATTTTATGAAATGGCAGATGCTTTTTTAGTCACTTTGAAAGCTAATAAGGCTATATCGTATACGTTGCCTAACAAAGTTCAATCCTATATGGCGGCCGGAAAACCAATTATAGGGGCAATAGATGGGGAAACTCAAATTGTTATAAATGAAGCAAAGTGTGGATTGTGTGTTTCGGCAGAAAATTATGAGGAATTGGCCAATAACATAAGGATGTTTGCAGAAGAGAGGGAGAAACATTCTTTATACGGTCAAAATGCAAGGAATTACTACGATTGCAACTTCTCGAAACAGATTTATATGGAGAGATTGAATAATTTACTAGCAAAAATTAAATTAGATGGAGATGTTAAAAATGTTCAAAGATAAAACGTTATTAATCACAGGGGGAACAGGATCTTTTGGTAATGCAGTTATGAAAAGATTTTTAGATACTGACTTAAAAGAAATTCGTATATTTTCACGTGATGAGAAGAAACAAGATGATATGAGAAAGCAATATAAGAATGAAAAGCTTAAGTTCTATTTAGGGGATGTTAGAGACCTAGCAAGTGTTAAAAATGCTATGCATGGTGTTGACTATGTTTTCCATGCAGCTGCATTAAAGCAAGTGCCATCTTGTGAATTTTTCCCTCTTGAGGCAGTAAAAACAAATGTATTAGGTACGGATAATGTACTTACTGCTTCAATAGAGTATGGAGTGAAAAAGGTGATTTGTCTGTCTACTGATAAGGCTGCATATCCAATCAATGCTATGGGAATTTCGAAAGCAATGATGGAAAAGGTTTTTGTAGCTAAAGCAAAAACAGTATCTCCAGATAAGACACATATCTCTGGAACTAGATACGGGAATGTTATGGCTTCTCGTGGATCAGTTATTCCACTATTTATTGAACAAATCAAAAGCGGACAGCCTCTTACAGTAACAGATCCCAAAATGACTAGATTCCTTATGAGTCTTGATGAAGCTGTTGAGCTTGTCGTATTTGCTTTTCACAATGCTGAAGCGGGAGATATTATGGTTCAAAAAGCACCAGCGAGTACGGTAGGAGATTTAGCTCAAGCTGTAAAAGAATTATTTAATGTAGATAATGAGATTAAAGTAATAGGCACTCGCCATGGAGAAAAATTATATGAGACTCTCCTTACAAAAGAAGAGCATGTAGTAGCCGAAGATTTTGGGGGGTTTTATAGAGTTCCAGCTGACAAACGAGATTTAAATTATGATAAATATTTTGTGGAAGGAAATTCTCAATTATCTACACAAGAAGAATATAACTCACATAACACTGAGCGTTTAAATATTGAACAAATTAAAGAAAAATTATTAACACTTGATTATATTCAAGAGGAATTAAGATTATGGAATTCAAATTTGGTAGAATCAAATATTTAAATAAAAGTTATTGAGGCGATAAGGAGAAATGTATGAATTTTTTAATACTTGGAGCTACAGGTATGGCAGGGCATACAATAGCTATTTACTTAAAAGAACAGGGGCATGAAGTAACAGCCCTATCACGTAAACCATTTTCATATTGTAGGAATATTATTGGAGATGTAACAGATTTAAAATTTCTTACAGATGTAATAAATGAGAATGACTATGATGTTGTAATAAATTGTATAGGAATTCTTAATCAGGATGCTGAGGTAAATAAACATAACGCAGTTCTATTAAATAGCTATTTGCCACATTACCTTAGCCACATAACTCAAAATTCTAGAACTAGAATCATTCATATGAGTACAGATTGTGTTTTCTCAGGAAAAACAGGAAAGTATAATGAAAGTTCTGTGAGAGATGGAGAAACCTTTTATGATAGGTCAAAGGCTTTAGGTGAGTTGGAGAACGAAAAAGACTTAACATTTAGAAACTCAATTATTGGACCAGATATGAATGAAAACGGAATAGGATTATTTAATTGGTTTATGAAACAGGATGGTGAAATTGGAGGATATACTAAAGCTATATGGACTGGAGTAACGACCCTAACATTGGCAAAGGCAATGGAACAAGCTGCTGTTAATAAGCTAACGGGTCTATATAATTTAGTGAATAATGATTCCATTACCAAATATGAAATGTTAAAATTCTTTAATCAATATTGTAGAGAGAATACATTAATAATAAATAAAAGCCAAACAGTGGTATTGAATAAATCATTAATAAATAATAGAACAGATTTTGATTTTGAGGTTCCTTCTTATGAAGAAATGATACGTGAGATGAAAGAATGGATTGACAATCATAAGGAGTTATACCCGCATTATTTTAAATAAATTTAAGGGGGAATTAAAATGAAAAAACTAAAAGTAATGACAATAGTAGGGACAAGACCAGAAATTATCAGACTTAGTGAAACTATAAAAAAAATGGATAAGTATTTTGAACATATACTAGTGCATACAGGACAAAATTGGGATTATACATTAAATCAAGTTTTCTTTGATGAATTAGGAATTCGTGAACCAGATCATTATCTAAATAGTGTTGGTGAAAATCTTGGGGAAACAATGGGAAATATCATAGCAAAATCTTATGAGTTGTTGGTTAAAGAAAAACCGGAAGCATTACTAATTTTAGGAGATACAAATTCAGCATTATCTGCAATATCTGCTAAGAGATTAAAAGTTCCAATTTTCCATATGGAGGCGGGAAATAGATGTTTCGATCAAAATCTTCCTGAGGAAATAAATAGAAAAATAGTAGACCATATTTCAGATGTCAACTTACCATATACAGAACATGCCAGAAGATATTTAATATCTGAGGGGTATAGAAAAGAACATATCTATGTTACTGGCTCACCTATGACGGAAGTTTTAAAAAAATATGAAAATGAAATAAATAATAGTAATGTATTAGATACTCTAGGTCTAGAAAAAGGAAAATATATACTGGTTTCAGCCCATAGAGAAGAAAATATTGATAATGAGAAAAACTTTATATCACTAATGAGTGCTATCAATGAGATTGCTGAGCATTATCAGATGCCAGTGATATATTCTACACATCCACGTAGTAAGAATATTATTGAAAAAAGAGGATTTGTATTCCATCCTTTAGTGAGGAATTTAAAACCGTTTGGTTTCTTAGATTATAATAAGTTACAGTTAAATGCTTACTGTGTACTCTCAGATAGTGGGACAGTACCTGAGGAAGCTTCAATATTAGGTTTTCCTGCTGTATCAATCAGAACTTCTACAGAACGTCCAGAAGCGTTAGATAAGGGTGGAATTATACTTGGTGGTATAAAGAAAGAAGATGTATTGCAGTCTGTTGAACTATGCAGAGATATGTGGGAGGGTAATGAAACAGTACTTCCAGTTATAGATTATACAGATACAAATGTGTCAGTTAAGGTAATAAAGATAATACAAAGTTATACAAAGATTGTGGATAAGGTGATATGGGGAAAGGAATAAAATTCATATGAATATTATGGTTTTTGATGTTCCCGCTGAAAGTGGTGGCGCTCTTTCGGTATTAAATGAATTTCACAAGGATGCTATGTTATGCAAAGACAAAAGCATAAATTGGTTTTTTGTTATTAGTAAGCCAGAACTTGAGGAAACAGAAAATATAAAAATATTACGATTTCCATGGGTTAAGAAAAGTTGGTTGCATAGATTGTATTTTGATAACTTCATAGCAAGTAGTTTGGTAAAAACACACAATGTGGATAAAATTTTTTCACTTCAGAATGTAACGGTTCCTAATACTAACGTTGAGCAAATCTTGTATGTTCATAATTCTTTACCTTTTGTAGACCATAAATTTAAGTTTAAAGAAAATAAACATTTATGGATTTATCAAAATATAATTGGAAGAAATATTATTAAATCAGCTAAGAAAGCTGATAAGGTAATTGTTCAAACTGAATGGATGAAAAAAATTTGTATTGAGAAAATAGACGTAGCAAATAAAAATATTAATGTTGTTCCGCCTAATATAAATGTAGAGATAAAGCATTATTTTAAAGCTAATGAGCAATCCCTCTCAACATTCTTTTATCCAGCAAGTGGAGTTGATTTTAAAAATCATAGAATCATCGTTGAGGCTTGTAGAAAGTTAAAGTCAAAGAGAAAGGCACTAGAGTTTAAAGTTTACTTTACTTTAAGTGGAGATGAGAACAAGCATATTTCTGAATTGTATAATGAAGTTAAAACGGAAGGATTACCTATAGAGTTTATTGGCAATCTTTCTCGAGAACAAGTGTTTAATCTTTATACAAAGTCGATTTTGTTGTTTCCCTCGTATATTGAGACTTTTGGATTGCCTATGCTTGAGGCAAAGCTGCATAAAGGGATTATATTAGCCTCTAACTGTCCATTTTCTCATGAAATATTAGATGGATATGAAAATGCTTACTTTTTTAACCCATTTAATGTAGGAGAACTTTCAAGATTAATGGAAGATGTTTTAGAATGTAGATTATATTATAAACATCCTCCTCAATACCAGATATTAAATGAGATTTTTGAAGGAGAGAAATTGCTTGATAAAGTTATAGGTTAACAACTTTGTGCATTCGTTCCTTCAGATAGTTATAGAGCTAAGAAGTTGAAAAAGGTTTTTTAACAATAATTCACAAACTGTATCATTCACTTATTTCTTATAACATGTTTATCCGTCTAAATTTAGCTGGATGGATAAAAGAGTTTAATAAAGCGGTGAACTAGAAATATTTTCTAATTATAGTTTGTATTGTTAAGGATTATTTTTCATCTTTTTTAGCTTTTCAAAAGAATTTAATAGAATAAAGTCTTAATCACTTATATAAGGAAGTTGTGTGTGGGATTACATGTATATATTATTATACTCAATAGTTTTATTAAATATTATTTTTATAACTAAAATTAAATACAAAACTATTATAAAATCAAATGTACTTTTTACAGGTATGTGGTGTATATGTGCGGGCTTATCTTCACTAGGGTTATATGAGTTGAATAAACCGTCAGCGGTTATACACTTTTTTTCTTTAACTGCTATTTTAACTTTTAATGCTGTATTTTTAATGCATAATAACGTAATAAGTAACAGTATAGATTTCATGAAATTGAAAGGATCTGCACGGTTAAAAATTATTTTACTGGTAAATCTCATTTCTTGGATTTACTCTATTCCTTTTTTAATTAAATCTATAAACATTATAGCAACTCAAGGTTTTAAGGTTTTAAGGGCATATGCATTTGATGCCTCTATGGGGTTAGGAACTACTTTACAATTGTTAATATTACAATGGGTAGTCTATGCTATTTTTATAGCTACAATACTTATAGCTATGATTTACACAGCTATAGGAAAAAAAATCCCCTATATTAATATCGATGGCGCTTATTGATGTAATAATATACACGCTGATTTTTGGGGGAAGATATCTAATAGTTAGAATGATGATGTACTATATTTTGGCGTACCTCATTATGAAGTCCTCTAATTTAAAGAATTTACAAAAGAAAAATTAAATATATTTTTTATTAGTTTAATTATTATTATTGTAGTGATATTGACGAGTCAACGGGAGTGGGGGGAAACTAGTTTTATTGAAAATACAATAGTATACTATATCGGTTCTTTTTCATTCTTGGATGTTGTTTTAGATACTTCATATTTTAACCAAGAATTGACTCCATTATTTGGAATGGGTATATTTGGTTTTGTTGTAAATCTATTGATAGCTCCTTTTACATTTTTGTTGGGGATTCCATATAATGGATCAGACTTTTTGATTACACAAGTAACAGCAACTCCTAGGTATATTTCTCCCACACAAAGTTATAATGCTATGACAACCATGTTATACCCATTTTTACGTGATATGGGATATTTAGGTATATTATTTGGAACTGCTTTTTTGTCATGGTTTGTTAGCTTTTCAGAAAAAATGTTAAGTAAGACAAAAGAAATAAGATTCCTGTGTTTATATGTGTATTTAGCCTTTTTTCTGTTTGATAGCGTAATGTCCTATCAATTATTGTTACCTTCCTCAGGTATAACTTTGGTACTACTGTTTTTATTTATAAACTCAAAAGGCCATCCTGATAAAATATAGAATGGCAAGTGTTTAATAATACTCACTTTATTAGTAATATAAGTATTATTACTAATAAAGTGAATAAATATTATTGAATAACTTTTGAGAATATAGCCCAAATATTTTTATTTATAATAGTCAACTACTCGATTAGAGAGAAAAAGGAGGTAATATTCAAGGTGATATCTGTAATAATGTCAAATTATAACACTAGTGAAAAATATCTCAGAGAATCAATTGAAAGTATCTTGAAGCAATCTTTCACGGACTTTGAGTTTATTATAATAGATGATTGTTCTACAAATAATAGCAAATCAGTTTTGAAAAGTTTTAATGATAATAGAATCAAAGTAATATCTAATGAAAAAAATTTAGGTTTAGCAGCTTCTTTAAATAAAGCTTTGCAAATTTCAAAGGGGGAGTTTATTGCTCGTATGGACTCCGATGATATAAGTTGTGAAACAAGACTAGAAAAGCAGTATAAATATTTAAAGTCGAACCCATCAGTGGGCCTAGTTGCATCATTTGCTAAGAAGATAGGTAATGATAAGGGGTATATTTATTCAATAGTAGAAGAACCAGGGAAAATGAATGTGCCAATGTTTTTTGGGAATGTTATTTGTCATCCTAGTGTTATGTTCCGTAGGGAAGCTATAATAAGTAATCATTTGAAATATAACGAAGAATTTAAGACAGGACAAGATTATGAATTATGGTCAAGATTATTGAAAAAGGAAAAGGTGGCAATAATCCCTGAGGTGCTTTTATCCTATCGCATACACAATAACCAAATTTCAAATGAAAAAAAAATGGATCAGATACAAAATACAATGAAAGTTTATTCATACATGTTGGAGGGTTTAGGATTAGAAGTAAACCAAGAGAGCTTGAAAAAGCACCATGCCTTTTGTACCAGCTCTGAATTAGATACATTTAATCTCAAAGAAATGATTTATTGGGGGGATTTTATAAAAAAACAAAATTTAAAAAACAGGGTATACGATGTTGAGTTATTTAGTCAGTATGTCGATTTTACTATATTTAAAAGAAATATAAGGATGTTACTAAATAGCCATAAGGTTTCTTCGTACATTTTAAAATATTTAATAAAAAAAGGTGTACTCCGTATGAACTATAAACATATAAAAAGTCTTGTAAATATTAGATTTAAAAGTATATAAGGCTAAATATTTTGTATAGTAGAGACGTTACTTATATCATCCCAAAAGTCTATTTTGCAAAATACTAAAGGGATCTTAGCTTTTTCAATTTTATCGAATTATATTTTGTGATTTGAATTTTCGAATATTAGCAAACTACAAAATTTAATAGTTTTTGGAGAAGCATGGTTCTTATAGTTTTAGCACTTTGCATAAAAAAAGTATGGAAAAATGTGACATTTAAATAAGGATTACATCAAAAATCAAAGAGGGATTTTGTGTTCATTACTTAAATGGAATAGTGATAGTCGAAGGGATAGAAAGATAATAAATATCTTATAATAGATGCCTACGTTATTGCTGGGATTATAATTGGTACCAGTGTTTTAATTGATGCAAACTTAGTTATTCTGAAGGGTGTTCAATCGGAAGATATAGTTGCCAGCATCCAAGATAACTCTATTTAAAAAAGAAGGTTAATATTTATGAAAAAAAGCTTATACAAGTCATTTCTTGGCTTTTCAATAGGTCCATTGGGGGCAGCCCTAATAAATTTTATAACAATACCTGTTACTACTAGACTATTATCTCCAGAAGAATTTGGTAAAATTTCGATATTTTTAGTGATTCAAGCTTTAGGAACTTCACTTTTATTTTTGGGTTTTGACCAGTCATATATTAGAGAATTTAATAATAGTAAAGATAAAGAAAAGCTTTTGGTAAATACTCTCTTATTACCTTTACTATTTTCAATTGTTGCAATAGTACTATTACTAGTAAATAAAAATTATTTATCTGTAGCGCTTTTTCAGGATGAAAAACATAGTGCAATATATTTTATTGCATTGTGGATTCCTTTTATTGTAATAGAAAGATTTTTATTACTTACTCTTCGAATGGAAGAAAGGGCAATTATTTATTCAGTTTTTAATATTATAATTAAGTTTCTAGTTATGATTTTAACTGTTACATTTTTGCTTTGGAAACAGGATTATCTTTCTGTAATTATGGCCAATGTATTAGGACAGGTAGTAATTGATATTTTTATTATTATTTACATTAAATCAAAAATGAAAATTACTTTAACTTTAAAGTCTATTGATAAAAAATTTATTATAAAAATGATAAAGTATGGCGCTCCTTTTGTCCCAACAGCAATTTTAATGTGGTTTTTAAATTCCAATGATCGATTATTTCTTAATATGTATTCGAGCTTGGAGAATATAGGGATATATTTTGCCGCATTAAAGGTTGTAGGAATTTTCACAGTCATACAACTGATTTTTACAACATTTTGGTTACCGATTGCATTTAGATGGGAAAAAGAACGTGTTCCTTTCAATAAATATAGCGAAGTTAGTGAGTTGGTAATGTTTATAATGTTTGTGTTATTCATTATAATATTATTGTTCAAGGAATTGATCATTGTAATCATTTCATCTCAGTATAATGAATCCTTAAGAGCGATTCCGTTTTTAATGCTATACCCAGTCATGTATACAGTAGCAGAAGCTACTGGAATGGGTATTGCAATTTCTAGAAAAACTAATTTTAATGTGTTGATATCAATTGTATTGGTTGTAGTCAATATAGTATTAAATATCTTACTTGTACCTCGATTTAATTTTGTTGGGGCATCTATTTCTTTGGGAGTGACATACGTTATTTATTTTTGGTTGAAGACGCTGCTTTCCCGTCGTTTATGGTATAAATTTAGAATAAGCACGTACGTCTTTTATACCGTAGCGCTTATCCTAACTGCTACGGTTAATCTGCTGGTTTTAGGTTATTTTTCGTATATATGGAATATACTGATTCTCCTTGGTGTTTTAATTTTTAATAAAAAATATATAAATCAGTTAGTTAATCTTGTTCACCCAGCAGTTTATAAAAAAAGAAAGCATAATTAGTTAAATATTATTTTGAATCAGGAACCAGATATAAGGATTTAAATTTAAAATATGGTTGATTTTACAATATGAATGATAGCACCTTAAATATGGTTTCGGATTGGATACATCTTATTTCAAATTATATTAAAAAATTCTTCTCGCTAGCGCCAAAGTCTTAAATTTATAAGTTAACTGTTTAAAGTTATCCACCACATTAAGGAAAGAAAATATATTAATGGACTTTTTGGAGGTATCTCTTACTTAACAAGCTGGGGTTTTGGTGATTAATATATTACTTTAATTTTGCGTGTTTAGATTCGCTTTTTGAAATTTGGTGATATGTATAGAATTATTGATTATAATTCGAACTCTTTCTAAATAAGCATATAAAAATAATAATACTGGAAAGGAAAATTATCATGTACAAAATAGCAGTAGCAGGCACAGGATATGTCGGCCTAGTAGCTGGTGTATGCTTTGCCGAAGTGGGACATCAAGTAACTTGTGTCGACATTGATGAAAAAAAAGTAAATTTAATGAAATCTGGTGTCTCTCCAATCTATGAAGCGGATTTAGAAGAGCTGATGCAGAAAAATTATACTGCAGGAAGAATTAATTATACGACAGATTATAAATCAGCATACAAAGATGCAGATGCAATTTTTATTGGGGTAGGGACTCCAGAACAAGCAGATGGTTCTGCAAATCTTTCTTACATTGCAACTGTTGCGAAGCAAATTGCTGAAAATGTAGAAAAGGACTGCCTTGTCGTTGTAAAATCAACTGTTCCAATTGGAACAAATGATAAAGTTGAGCAATTTATTCAGGACTTTTTAGTAAATGATGTAAAAGTAGAAGTAGCATCGAATCCAGAATTTTTAGCTCAAGGTTCTGCTGTTCATGATACGTTATATGCAGAAAGAATTGTCATTGGTACAGAAAGTAAATGGGCTGAAGAAGTATTAATGAATCTTTATGAACCGTTTCATTTACCTATCGTTTCAGTAAATAGAAGATCAGCTGAAATGATTAAGTATGCTTCTAATGATTTCCTTGCCCTCAAAATTTCTTATATGAATGATATTGCAAATCTGTGTGAATTAGTTGGAGCGGACATCCAAGACGTTGCAAAAGGCATGAGTTTTGATGAGCGTATCGGAAGTAAATTTTTAAATGCAGGTATTGGTTTTGGTGGTTCATGTTTCCCTAAAGATACAAAGGCATTAGAATATTTAGCGAGACAACAGGGCTATGAATTAAAAACAGTGAAGGCTGCAATTGATGTGAATAAAAATCAAAAGACCTTATTATATAAAAAGGCTAGCCAAAGACTCATTACTTTTAGTGGACTTAAAGTAGCTGTGTTAGGATTGACGTTTAAACCGGGAACAGATGATTTGCGAGAAGCTGCTTCTCTTGAAAATGTACCTCTATTATTAGAGCAAGGTGCAGATATTTACGCGTTTGATCCAGTAGGTGCAAACAACTTTGCTAAGGTGTATCCAGAGGGTAAAAATAAAAATGGTAATATTACGTATGTTGCTAATGTTGAACAAGCTTTAGAAGGTGCAAACGTCTGCTTTATTTTTACAGAATGGGGAGAAGTGAAAGAATTAACTCCAGAATCTTATAAGAAGTTAATGAGAACACCCCTAGTATATGATGGAAGAAATATTTATGATGTTCCAACCATGCAAGAAGCTGGGATAGAGTATCATTCTATCGGAAGAAAATCCACAAGTAGAGAGCGTATGAAGGAGTCGGATAACATTGAATTACAAGCCTCTAGATAATAGTAAAGTATACCTTGTTACTGGAGTAGCAGGTTTTGTTGGATATTTCTTATCTAAGAAATTATTAGAACAAGGTTGCAAAGTAATAGGTGTCGATAATATAAATGACTATTATGATGTAAATCTTAAATATGCTCGTTTAGAGCAACTAAAGCCCCATGAAAAATTTACTTTTATTAAAGGTGATATTTCTGATAAGGATATGATTACTAAGATCTTTGAAGAGTACAAGCCTAATATTGTTGTAAATTTAGCTGCGCAAGCAGGGGTAAGGTATTCGATCGAAAATCCAGATGTATATATTCAAAGTAATATTATAGGCTTCTATAATATCCTAGAAGCTTGTAGACATTATCCAGTAGATCATCTTGTATATGCATCATCAAGTTCTGTTTATGGGGCTAACAAAAAAGTACCATTTGAGGAAACAGATTTTGTAGACAATCCAGTCTCACTTTATGCATCTACTAAGAAATCAAATGAGTTAATGGCACATACGTATAGTCACTTGTACAAAATTCCTGCAACTGGACTTCGTTTCTTTACAGTTTATGGTCCTATGGGGCGCCCAGATATGGCTTACTTTGGATTTACTAATAAGTATTTCGCTGGCGAGTCAATCAAAATATTTAATAACGGTGATTTTGAAAACGACCTATATCGTGATTTTACTTATATAGATGATATCGTTGAAGGGATTCAACGACTTTTAAGTAATCCACCTGAAGGTGATGTTGAACATAAAGTATTCAATATTGGAAATAATAATCCTGAAAAACTAATGGTGTTTATCGAAACGTTAGAGAAAGCACTAGGTAAAGCTTTAGGAAGAGAAGTTGAGTTTGAAAAGGTGTTTGAACCCATAAAACCAGGAGATGTACCGGCTACTTATGCATCAACTGAGTTATTACAGAAGGCTGTAGAATTTAAACCTGAAACTTCTATAGAAAAAGGCTTACAGGAGTTCGCTAACTGGTATGTAAAGTACTATAAAGTAAAATAATATTAATTATGCTTTTGGGAAAGAAAAAGCATCAAAGGTTTAGGTTACTTAAGCTAGAATATGCTTTGATATACTGGTTATAGAATATCATTCCTAGTATAATAGACTAAGTTGTTATTTTTATTATCTGGAGATTTATTCAGAATGATGGAAAGAAGAGGTCTATAATAATGAAAAAGAAAATCCTATTTTGGATATTAGGAATCATAGGAGTATTAATTATAGGTGGAGGAGTCTACGCTTATAATGTATATTCTAAAGTCTCAAATACATTAAATGAAGTTCATAAACCTTTAGAGCGTGATAAAAATAATAAACAAGAAGAAAAAATCAATAAATCTGAGCCTGTTTCAATCCTATTACTAGGAGCAGATGAACGCGGCGAAGATAAAGGGCGTTCAGATTCTTTAATGGTCATCACGTTAAACCCTAAAAATAATTCAATGAAAACAGTAAGTATCCCTCGTGATACATATACAGAAATCGTTGGAAAAGGTAAAAGTGATAAAATCAACCATGCGTATGCATTTGGTGGTGTAGACATGTCTGTCGCAACTGTAGAAAAGTTCTTAAATATTCCTATTAACTATTATGTTGAAGTGAATATGGAAGGATTTAAAGATATCGTTGATGCAGTAGGTGGCGTTGATGTAAATAATGATTTAGAATTTTCTCTTGGGGAACACCACTTCCAAAAAGGAAATATTCACCTAACAGGTGACCAAGCTCTAGCATTCACACGTATGCGTAAAGAAGATCCAAGAGGCGACTTTGGTCGTCAAATGCGTCAACGTCAAGTGATGCAGGCAGTTATTAAAAAAGGCGCAAGCTTCTCTTCTCTAGCAAGTTATGGTGATGTATTAACAGCAATTCAAAAGAACGTGAAGACAAACTTAACGCAAGATCAAATGTTTGATATGCAAAAGAATTATAAAAACTGTCTGCAGAACAGTGAGGATATCCAAATCCCAGGCGACGGTCACAAAGCCGCTGATGGTATTTGGTATTACTATGTTCCAGATGCAGCAAAACAAGATTTAACGAATAAGTTAAGAGCGCATCTTGAAGTGACTAAGTAATATGTAATAACCCAACTCCTTTGGAAGGAGTTGGGTTTATTTTTGCATAGATTTATATTAGTATTATATATTGTGAGATTAATAGATGAGGTGAATCGATGAATAAGAAAGCAGTTCTTGTCCTTTTTATTTTTGTGCTGTTTGTTGCTTCGGTTGTGAGCGGTAAACTGTATTGGAATAAAAAGATTGCGAATGCAACGGGACAAACGAGTGAAGTAACGAAAACAAAGGCTGAAGTGAAAGATAGCGGAGCGAAGAAAGAAGAGAAAAAACAAGATGCAAAATCATCTTTTAATGAAGCGTACGCAAAGAACTTACCAGATGCAGTGAAAGAAAAGTTAAAGAAAGCTGCTCAGGATAAAAAGGCAGTAAATCTTGTTATTGTTGGCGATGAAGCTTCTTCATCTGAAAAAGATGCTTGGGTAGCTAAGTTCACTGCTAATTTAGAGGCTTCTTACGGTAAAGGTTTATGGAATGTGACGGTAAAGGAATATAAGGGTGAAAGTACAGAGGAATTAATCACGAATAAACGTGATAAAGAGATTGCGAAAGAAAATCCAGATGTAATTTTATTTGAGCCACCATTTATTACTGATAACGGAAAAACTGGTAATGGGAATTCTGTAGCGAGTACACAGAAGTTTGTGCAAGCACTTTCTACTAGTGCAAAAGGCGCTACAATTATGATTCAACCATCAAATCCAGTGTATGGTGCGAAGAATTATCCAAAAGCGATTGAAGCATTAAAACAATTTGCGACGCAAAATAATTATACATATATTGATCATTGGGGAGCATGGCCGGATGCAACAACGAAAGCAATTTTACCGTACTTACAAACAGAGTTTGGTTTCCCAAGTGCTAAGGGACATGAAGTTTGGGCACAATATGTAACGGATTATTTTGTGGCTAAATAATAAATGAGAGAGGGTATCGTCGACAAAATATGTTCGACAATACCCTCTCTTTTTTTGTCTTATTTTTGCTATACTAAACTGTACTATAATACAAGATGGAAGGAGGAGAATGATGAAAATACTTGTAGTAGATGATGAATCGAGTATTCGTAATTTGATTCGGATGCAGTTAGAGATGGAAGGGTATGAAGTATTGACGGCGGCTGATGGGAGAGAAGCTTTAGAGAGGTGGAATGAGCAGCCGGATGTACTTATTTTAGATGTGATGCTTCCTGATACGGATGGGTATGAGTTATTACGTTTATTCAGGGAGAAGGATCGTGATATTCCGGTGCTTATGCTGACAGCGAAGAGTCAGATGAATGATAAGTTACTTGGTCTTCAGCTTGGAGCTGATGATTATGTGACGAAGCCTTTTAATTATGCGGAGCTTATTCTTCGGGTGAAGAATATGAGCAGGCGTGTGAAGAAGGAGGTAGTTGTAAGCCACGAAGTAATTCGTGCAGGTGAGTTAGTGATTTGTCCTAAGGAGAGAAAGGTACATGTGAATGAGCAGGAGATTCAATTAACGTACCGAGAGTTTAATTTGTGTCAGTTGTTTGTTTCGAATCCGCAGCGTGTATTCATGAGAGATGAGTTACTCGAGAAGGTATGGGGTTTTGAGTATATCGGAAATACGAGAGCGGTTGATATTATGGTGCAAAGGCTTCGAAAGAAACTCGGGAAGAGCGGAGAGTATATTAAGACAATTTATGGTGTGGGTTATAAGCTTGATTGCTAAAAGGTGATGATATGTCTTTAAAACGAAATATGGTGTTTGGAATAGTTGGATTGTTGATTCCAATTCTTGTTCTTTTGTATGCGGTTGTTTATATTGCACTGGAGAAGAATGTATATCATAATGCGGCAGATTCCTTAGAAAAGTTAAGTGTGGAAGCGCAAATTTATACGATGAATTATTTAGAGAAGGAAGCAGAAGTAGAGACGTTAGGTCCTAATTCGCTTTTAATTGCTTCGTATTTAGCGAAGCGAATGGATGTCAGGGTGCAGATGATTGGGAAGAATGGAGATGTTGTTGCAGATACACAAAAAGGAGCGTTGCTTCATCGGAATATTGATATTGAGAGTTCTTTGAAGGGAAAGAAATCCTATGTTTTCGAGGAGGGAGACCCAGCTCCAATTCTTTTGTTTTCAAGTCCGGTTTATTATGGAAACGATGTCATTGGGAGTATTCGTTTTATAAATGAGTTAACGGATGAGAAGGAAGTTTTAACAAATGTGAGTTGGACGTTTTTTATGACGTCGCTTTGTTTAGTGGCTGCTGGTATTTTCTTTGCGATGCGTTTGGCGAAGTCTCTTCATAAACCAATTGATCAGTTAAGGCAAATGGCGCATCGGCTTGCGAATGGGGATTATGAAAGTAAGATTGAGCTAAATGAGTATGTGGAGATTGCACAGCTTTCAGCATCCTTTAATGCTATGGCTGATGGGATTGAACTGCATATTAAGCAGCTGAAGGAAGAGAAAGAGAAACAGAAAGATTTCTTGGACCGTATTACGCATGGGCTGAAAACACCGCTTACGGCAATTATCGGTTATGTAGATTTGATTCCGAAGTTACAATCGAAGGAGGATGTGCAGGAGAGCCTCCGTTATGTGGCTGTAGAAAGTGAGCGTCTCTTATCACTTGTAGAGGAATTACTTAAGTCTTCAAAGTACGGGACGAGTACGTTTGAAGTGTCGCCTACAGTCGTGAATATAAAGGAATTGGCAGAAGAGGCAGTTTCGATTGTGAAACTCAGGTTGCAGCAGTTTGAAATTGAAGTTATGAATGAGTTAATGGAAGTACACGTCGTTGCGGATTTTGATAAGACGAAGCAAATTTTCTTGAATGTGCTTGATAATGCGATTAAATATAGTGATGCTACGCAAGTTCGTATGAATGTAATTATAAATGAGCAAGAAGCAAAGGTTTTTGTTCATGATGATGGCATCGGTATGGATGAAGGTGTGCTTGCAGAATGGAATGAGTCTCCGGAAGGGAAGGTGCTTCCTTCTAGTTATGGGAATGGCTATGGCTTATACATTTGTCAGGGGATTATGAAGAAGCAAGGCGGAAGTATGCGAATTGAGAGTAGTGAAGAAATGGGAACTACAATATGTATGACATTTGTACTTCCGAGACGGATGGAAGACATAAAAAACTTGAAAGCGGTTAAATGATACATTTATGAAACAATTATGCGGTATTTTCGAAACAACGTTTTTTTATCTTGGAGGTAGGCAGAAATGAAAAGGCTATCATTTCAAATTCTTATGTTTGTCTTTTGTATGATCGTTTCTCTTATTTTGTTCTATGTTATTGAGAAGCAAATATATAATCGAATCACGATTGTGGATGACAAACAAGCCGTTTTACAAAGAGTGAATGAATCCCTTCCTACTGAAGTGAAAGTAAGGCATGAGAAGTGGGGAGAAATTGTTGTAACGGATGAAGTTCGTTTGCATACGATTGTTTCATTCTTTGACCGAATTCGAGTAGAACCGAGAGAAGCGAGGAATCAAGAACAAGTATTTACTGGAGAAGTAACGTACTTGAATGGACATAAACGTACTTTTGCAGTAGGTGACTTGTTCCAGTATGAGGCTAATGTATACGGAAAGAATGGTACGGATCCGATGATCTCAGCATTGCAAACGTATTTGTTAAGTCTGTATTATACACCGGAGCGCATTAGTAATTTCTTTGCGGAGGCAAAGGAAGTTGTAGTGAGGCAAGGGGATGTAATACGTACTATAGATCTTACGCAAATATTTGATTCTATTCGATACGCAAAGCAAATTACAGATTACGGAGAAATTCAGAAATTATTACAATCACAGAATGAGCCGATTGCTTATATTACTGCCTATAAAACAGGCAAGCGTGTAAAGAATGAGCGGGAGGATATTCTAACTATTTCTGTGTATCCATCGTACTTTGTTGTGCAATATCTCGGTGATAATAACGGGAATGTCATGTATATGAAGGGCTCCCTAGCAGAATTCCTTGTAAAGGAGAATGTGTCATGAGAAAGATAGCCTTTTTCTTCTTTTTGCTAGTAATCGGAGGAGCGATGTCTAGTTGCTCTCGAGATACAACCTCTATTAAATATAATAAAAGTGGTCTCCCTATTTTGGATGATCGTCATCTTGTTGCGTATGTAGCGGCCCGTGAGGAAGTTGGTGAAGCTTTGCTTTCATCATTTTGTAAACAACGCGGGTGTACATATGAATTTATTCGTCTATCGACAGAAGAACTTCTTCGGAGAGTAGAAGAGGAAGCTGGAAATCCGAAGGCGGATATTATTATTGGCGGTACAGTAGATGCGCATCAAATGATGAAGCAAAAGAACCTTTCTATTCCTGTTATGAGCCAGCATGCGAACCGTATTTCAAAGTCTGTTAAAGATAAAGATGGTTATTGGTACGGTTATGAAGTGGAGAAACTAGCAATCGCGATTAATAAAGAGCGGTGGAATGAAGAAATAGCGCCGCTCGGTCTTCCGTATCCATCAAGGTGGCAAGATTTATTAAACTCTGCGTACACTGGAAAGATTGTTATGCCAGATCCAAATGTTTCGGGTACTGCATATACGTTTTTTCAATCACTTATTGATACTTTAGGCGAAGAGGAAGCGAAGGCGTATGTGAAGCATCTTGCAGGACAGGTTGGAGAAGTAACAGTGAATGGTTACATACCAGCAGAACTTGTGGCAAGTGGTGAATATATGATAGGCATCAATTTTATGGGAGATCAGAGAATGCTTCAAAAACGAGGCTTTCCTATTTTAAGTAACGAACCCGAGCAAACAGGTTTGTCTGTCAATGCGATTTCAAAACTAAAACGTGCACCGAGTGGTATTATTGCGGACTTATTTATTGATTATTGTTTATCAGAAGAAGCGGGTCACATTTTAGAAAAAGTTTCGTTTGGCGTACCAACGATGTTTGCAAAGAATGAGAAAGAAATAGAAGGACAGCCTGTTAGAAGGACGAACCAAAATATATCAAATAGTGGAATAATCGAGATATGGAATAGACAGCGTCTCTCTCAAAAGTGAGAAAAGGAGACGAGAGTATATGTTTAAATGGCTTAAGCCAGCACCTGCAATTGAGAGATTACCAGCGGATATGATCGCTAAAGTATATACATTACTGCGTATTCGTGTATTAATTGGAATTTCAGTTGGGTATGCTGCTTATTATTTAGTGCGCAGTAATTTTACGTTATCAAGTACGTATTTAGTACAAGAATATGGTTTTAGTACAGCTGAAATTGGACTACTAGGTTCAGTAATGGCGATTGTTTATGGATTTAGTAAGTTCTTTATGGGGAATTTATCAGATAAAGCTTTTGCCCAGCGCTTTATCGCAGTCGGATTATTCTTATCAGGGCTTGTAAATATTTGTTTCGGGTTTGCATCTTCTTTTGGAATGATTGTTACATTACTTGTCCTGAACGGTATTGTACAAGGTATGGGAGCACCACCTTGTAGTATCGTTATGACGAAATGGTTCTCGAAGAAAGAACGTGGTACGAAAACAGGTATTTGGAATATTTCACATAACGTTGGCGGAATGCTAGTGCCGCCCCTTGTCGGAATTGGTGTAGGTATTTTCGGTGAAAGTCATTGGCAAGGCGGCGTGTTTATTTTCCCAGCGATTATCGCAATGGTAATTTCAGTTCTTGTTTGGATCAATGCGAAGGATACACCAGAGTCTGAAGGTCTTCCTCCAATTGATGAGTATCGTAATGACTATGAAAATCTTGAAAAAGCAGATAATGCTAACAAGATGTCACCAAAAGAAATTTTAATGAAATATGTAGTGAAAAATAAATTTGTATGGTTCTTATGTATTGCGAATGCATTTGTTTATTTAATTCGTTTCGGTGTTATTAACTGGGTTCCACTTTATTTAACAACAGTTAAAGGTTTTTCAAAAAATGAAGCACATGCAGCATACGCAATTTTTGAAGGTATGGCAATTCCAAGTTCATTAATCGTTGGTCTTTTAAGTGATAAATTATTTAAAGGAAAACGTATGCCATTGTGTATTATTAGTATGGTTGGAGTTGTTATTGGTACGTTTGTATATTGGCAAGCAACTAGCGTACTTGTTGTAAGTATTGCAGTTTCTATTATCGGATGTTTAATTTACGTACCACAGTTCTTAATCGGTTTAAGTGCGATGGAATTAGTACCGAAATTTGCAGTAGGTACGACAGTTGGTCTGTTTGGTTATGTGGGCGGAAGTCTTGTAGCAAACGCAGCAATTGGTGTTATTGTTGATCGTTCTGGCTGGGATGGTTGCTTTATCTTACTATTAACAGGTGCAATTTTATCAACAGTCTTCTTATTTATCGTTCAACGTGGACATGAGAGAAAAGGTTCTAAAGTGGCGTAATATTTTGTTTGAAAAGCTATCCAATTGTTATTTTGGATGGCTTTTTCTATATAATATAATCTTTCCTTAAAACTATCTTAAAAGATAAGATGTCATATTTCTAATCATTGGAATTTTTGTTACAATATAAATGAATGTGTAAAACTTTGTAAAAAGATTGTAATAATATACAATTATTTTTCAGAAAGTTTTATACAATTGTGGTGTTTATTAAACTATTAACTTATAAAGGGAGAGAGAATATGGTACCAAATACGGTTCGTACTCCAAACAAGAAGAAAAAATGGATTATTATCGGGGTTATTGCACTAATTGTTATTGTGGCAGCAGTTAATATTTTTATTATGCAAGGTAAGAAGAAGGGCGCATCGACAACGGCTGATGCTGTAAGTTTTGAGAAAGTGACAGAGCGTAAGCTGAATAATACGAAGTTAATTTCTGGTCAGGTGAAGCCTGGTAATATTGAAAGCTTCTATGCAGATCCGACTAAAGGAAAAGTGAAAGATATTGAGGTAAAAGAAGGGCAAGAGGTAGAGAAAGGTACGAAGTTATTCTCTTATGACAATGAAGAGATTAATCTTCAAATGAAGCAAGCCGAGCTTGATCAGAAGATGGCTGATATGCGTTATGATCAAGGGAAAAAGAAGATTGATTCATTGAAGAAAGAAATTAAGAAAGCAAAAGATGGCGGGGCTGGGAAAGAAGTAACAGACCCAATGGAAGAGCAAGTAAGTGAGTTAGAGATGACGCAGAAAACAACTGATCTTGAGAAAGAAAAAGGGAAGTTGCAAAAAGAAGAGTTAAGTAAAAAGCAGAAAGAACTTACGATTTATAGTAACTTTACGGGTGTTGTTCAAAAGTTAGATAAAGATGCAGCACAAAGTTCATCTCAAGCGTTAGGTGGACAAGGAAAGGCATTTTTACAAGTGGCTTCTAAAGACCCGTTCCAAGTTCAAGGGACGTTAACTGAGCTTCAAAAGTCACAAATTCAAAAAGATCAAACATTCACTGTAACTGCGAAAGCAAATAGCAAGAAGAAGTGGACAGGTAAGATTACAGAGGTAAGTGAATTCCCAACGAGTGCAGAGATGGCTCAAGCTGGTGGTGTAGGCGAAGCGACTCAAAATATGTCTCAATATACATATAAAGCAAGCCTTGATAGTCAAGACGGTTTATCTCCAGGTTACCACGTTTCATTGCAAGTAAATTTAGAGAATAAGACGATGATTGCTGTTCCGACTAAGAGCATTGTAGAAAAAGGCGATGATGCATTTGTTTATGTTGAGGATAAAGGGAAGCTTCGTAAGCAAAATTTGAAAAAAGGTTCTACTGATGGAGACTGGACAGAGATTGTAGAAGGCGTAACAGTGGGGCAAAAGGTGGTTAAAAATCCTTCCGACGATGTGTATGACGGAATGGAAGTGAAAGAGAAATGATTACGTTAAATAATATTGCTAAAACGTATTACCAAGGGAAATTGGCGGTGCCGATTTTGCATGGTATTAGTTTAACGATTCAGAGTGGTGAGTTTGTTTCGATTATGGGGCCTTCTGGTTCCGGTAAGTCAACGCTTATGAACATTATTGGTTGTTTAGATCGTCCAACAGAAGGCGAATATATGCTGAATGATGTGAATATCTTAACAGCAGATGAATCAAAGCTTGCTTTAATTCGTAATGAATATATTGGATTTGTATTCCAGCACTTTAATTTACTGCCTCGTCTTTCTGCGGTGGAAAATGTTGAACTTCCGCTCGTATACGGTGGCGTGAAGAAAGCAGAGCGACGTCAAAGAGCTCTGGAAGCACTTGGTAAAGTTGGTTTGTCCGACAGAGTTCATCATTTGCCGAATGAGTTATCAGGTGGACAGAAGCAGCGTGTCGCTATTGCGAGATCGATTGCGAATAATCCAACTTTCATTATGGCCGATGAGCCAACTGGTGCGCTTGATACGAAGTCTGGTGAGCAAGTCATGGATATTTTCACGAAGCTTAATGCAGAAGGTACAACAATTGTTATGGTTACGCATGAAGAGGAAGTAGCAGCGTATTCTTCCCGCCGCATTGTACTGCGAGATGGGAAAGTTACAGAAGATAGAAGGTGTGCGGTATGAGTTTACTAGATAGTATAAAAATTGCCCTATCTTCTATTTTAGCTCATAAACTGCGTTCAGCTCTTACGATGCTCGGTATTATTATCGGCGTTGGTTCTATTATTACTGTCGTTGCGATCGGGCAAGGCGGGGAAGCGATGTTGAAGTCGAAATTCGCAGGTTCTGGTGGTAATAACCTTATGCCAATTCAATTTAAACCAGATATTAATGATGAGTTTGCTATAGGTGGATTTGAAATACCAAAGTTAACGGAAGAAGATATTTTGGAAGTAAAACAAGTGAAAGATGTTTCACACGTTATTACGACAAACCAGAATTCAGAGGTGCTTGATGTAAATGATAAAAAAGCAAATCTGAATGTTATTGGTCTTGATAATGAATATTTTGCGGTTAATAAAGTAAAGGTCGTAAAGGGACGTACTTTAAGTGAATCAGATATTTCTCATGCAAATAACGTTGTGATGATTAGTACAAAAACAGAAGAGACATTATTTAAGGACGTAAACCCAGTTGGACAAATTATTGAGATGAAAGGACAACCGATGCAAATTATCGGTGTGTACAGATCTGATAATGAGTTTATGGGATTTGAAATGGAAGAAGCATTAGTCCCCCTTACGTTATGGCCTGTTTTATACGGAACAGATAATATTCAAAATATCGCAATTCAAGCTAAAAATGTAGATGATTTAGAAGCGGCAGGGAAACAAGCTGTTGATGTATTAAATAGTCGTAAGCCAAGTGAAATTCCAGGTAAATATGAACTGGTGAATTTAAAAGAATTCCAAGAAAATGTTTCTAAAGTAACTGGTATTATGACGATGATTATCGGTGGTATCGCGGGTATTTCATTAGTCGTTGGTGGTATCGGCGTTATGAACATTATGCTCGTATCTGTAACGGAGCGTACGCGCGAAATTGGAATACGTAAAGCACTTGGAGCGACGCGTAGTAAAATTTTATTACAGTTCTTAATTGAAGCGGTTATGTTAACACTTCTAGGTGGTTTGATCGGAATTGGTCTTGGATATGGCGGAGCATATATCGTTTCCACATTTGCGAAATGGCCACCGCTCGTTTCATGGGAAGTTGTTGTTGGAGGTGTATTGTTCTCGATGACACTTGGTATTATTTTCGGATTAATTCCAGCGAATAAAGCTGCGAAATTGGATCCAATTGAAGCATTACGTTATGAGTAATTAATAGTGTAGTAGAGCTACACATTACCGTTCTAGTGGGCGGTTCGTAGCCTCAAAATGAGGATGTGAACCGCCCGTTAGAACGGGTTATATAAATAAAGGGAGGCGTTATAATGGAAGCAAATATTAATATGCAAGATGAAGGTGCGAAGAAGCCGTCATTATTTGGAATGGTTACTTCTCCAGGCTTACAGTTTGAGAGAATGAAGGCGAAAAGCCCAGTCTGGGGAGGATTTTTCTTATTTCTTTTAATGGGGACAATCTTATCAGCAGCGGTAGCTTATTTAGGGTTACTTAATACTCCGGAGCTAGCGAAGCTGGTTAAGGATGATGCGACGGGGATAATGAAATGGACTACACTTGGGTTTGGGGCTGTAGGAGGTCTAGTTGGAACAGCTGTTGGTCTTTTTGTGGTAGCAGGATTTTATAAAGTTATTATGATGTTTATGAGCAATGATACTCCGTATATGAAGATATTATCTATTTATATATATGCCAATGTTGTCTTTTATGTTGGTAGTCTTCTTAATGTAGCTTTAGGATATATTCTTGGTGGGAATGGCGCTGATAAATATACAAGTTTAGGGCCTTTATTTGAACAAGGAACAATTGCATATGGCATCGGTTCTGCATTTGAAGTCTTTAACATTTGGAGCTTAATTTTAACTGGCTTAGGTTTGCATATCGTTGCTGGTTTAAGTAAAAAACAAGCAATAATTTTAATTTCTATATTCTTTATTCTTACAATCGGGTTTAGTATGTTAGGCGGTATGTTCTCTAATTTTGGCGCATAATATGTTATTTTAAAAAGGTGACTCTTCTGAGAGTCACCTTTTTTCAGAGTGTTGGGAAACCCTTTAGGGTTCCCAACACTCTGAAATCTTTTTGATTTTAGCAAATGAAAACAACATAAAATAATAGAATTTAGAAAAATAGCCCTCCACCAGACCCTTTTTGGTCAGATGGAGGGCTATTTTTTTCATATTTTGACAAGCTGAGGTGAGATAAGCCTGCATTTGGACAGACTTCAGCCCCCGAAACCGAGCATATCGATAGCCATGGAGTTCTTTGGCGTCCGCAAAGCTTCGCTCTATAGTTGAACAGCGTACTTTATACAACTTTTTCCCTGTAACTGTTAGCTTGTTTTTTCTAGCGATATCTTTATATTTCTCCCATACATGATGAGTGATAACTTTTGTTTCTGTTTCTTTGAAAAGCACACCTCACGTAGCGGACAAACAGCGCAGTCTTCTGGATTCGATTTATATTGACGATATCCTTCGCGATCCGTTGTCGCATACTCTAAAATACATCCCATCGGACAAGCAAATGCATTCATTTCTTCTACATATTTAAATTGGCTTTTCGGTACTTCTTTATTTCGCTTTCCAAATCGGCGATACCCCATCACCATAAATATATTTCTTTCTGATAATTTCTTACAGATATAACCTGTAAAATAGCCTGCATCAAGAGCTACAGCTTCCACCTTAAATCCGAATTTATTAATTTGAGCTTGTAGACGTGCTAAATACGGCTCGGAATCTGCCATATTTCCAGCCGTTATATAGGTATCTGTAATGATATTGTACTTCGCATCAGTTGTACGATGATCTAAGAAATGAAAACCGTTCGGTTTTCCATCTCTCATTAAAAATCCACTATCTGGATCCGTAGTGCTTATACGAGTTTTTTTAGTAGGGGTATCACTTTCCTTTCTAGGTTTTAATTCTTTTTTCCGTGTACCTCACGATCTTCGATTACCGCAGCTTCTAGTTCATCTATATAAAACTTTGCCTTTTCTTTTTTATATTTATGTACAAATTTATTTTTATTAGCATTGGCCTTAATATGTGTAGAATCTGTCATCAGTGCACGTCCTCCCACCATCCGGTTCTCCGTCGCTTGCCTCACAATCTCATCAAAAATTTCTTCGAAAATATTTGTATGAATAAAACGGGTACGGCGATTCCAACTGATTGTAGAATGATCTGGAATAGTATCTGATAGAGAAAACCCTAAAAACCAACGGTAGGCGATATTCGTTTTAATCTCCTTTTCCAATTGACGCTCAGAACGAATACCATAAAAATATCCAATAAACATCATTTTGAATAAAACGATAGGATGGATTGACGGACGTCCATTGTTTTCACAGTAATAAGGGCGTAACTTCTCCTCAATAAAATCAAAACGAATTGTCGCTTCAATCGCACGAAGGAAATGATCTTGTGGAACTAACTCTTCTACAGAAACAGATACACGTTCATCGCGATGATTTTTTAAAGCACCCATCATAAGAAATCTCTCCTTTTCCTCTTTTTTATCAGTGTTGACACATAAAAAGAGGTTCAGACACAAAAACAGGCTGTGGAGAAGACTTTCTCCACAGCCTGTAAAAAGGTGACTCTTCTGAGAGTCACCTTTTTTATTTTTACCCCTATTTCAAATACCCCAAGCAGAATTTCAAATACTGCCTAGTGTAATTTCAAATTCCGGCAGCAGTATTTGAAATTACCCACAATGAAATTTCCTTTCTCATTTTATATTGTAGAGGTACCGCGGAATACTAAAGAGGTATACCTTTTAGAAACGGGTACTTTGTGAAGCCAGCGACTTTTGCAGATACGGTTGTTTTGTATGAAGGTATGATTGTAAATCAAATAAAGAGGTTAAATATTTACCAAGATTATGAAGAGTATTATCAATGTGGTTTAATTGGTCTTTGGCATGCTTATGAAAGATATGAGGAGGAGAAAGGTAGTTTTCCTGCTTATGCGGTTGTAACGGTACGTGGTTATATATTGGAGAGGTTGAAGAAAGAATGTGTAGTGCAAGAGAGGTATGTATGCACCGATCAGTATGAGGAACGATTTGAGTGTGAAGATGCAGGAACGAGAGCGAAGGACTTTATGAGTGTGTTAGATGATAAGGAGAAGCACATCATTTCAGAGCGGTTCTTTGTAGGGGAAAATATGGGGGAGATAGCCGATGAAATAGGGATGACGTATTATCAAGTGAGATGGTTATATCGACAAGCGCTTGAGAAAATGCGAGATAGTGTAAGGGGATAAGAATAGTAAATAGAATGGAAGGCAAGGGAAATATTGCGTTCCATTCTATTTACTTTAATACAGTAAATGTGGCAAGAGGTTTTTTACGTGTAGTGAATCTTTCATGTTCATTCGGGATAATACATGCCCAGCTTTCAAGAATTGTTGTCCGGTAATAAGGGTGTTTGCAAGGTTCGAGCATCATTGTAGAACGAGAAATAAAAATATCATTTTCATTATCCATGATTCTAAATCCTCCCTTATAGAACTTAATTCACATATAATTATATATGAATTATGTAAAGTTTCTATTAATCTTCTGTTGCGTATTGTAAATTTTTACTGTTCGTTTACAATCAATAGATGATGGTCTTTCTAATTTGTATCGCTTGTACATATATATGAAAATAGAAAAGAGTAGGCGGTGATATAGCATGAAGAAAAAGTATATTATTATTATGGTTCTAGCTGTTGTTCTCTTAGTTTATTTAGCAAATAGTAATCCGGGTAAGGGAGAATATACGGATTGGGCAGCAAAACAATTTATGAAGCGTAATGATGTGAGTAAGAAGCTAGACGAGGTTGAGAAAGAAAACAAAGAGGGTATACTTGGCGATCTAGCATCGGCGGGAAAGAAATTGGCAAATAAGTATGTTGAGCCACAAGTTGGATTATTAATCGATCATTATACAAAGCGAAATGATTATATTTTCTTCTCGACATATAAGACAGAGTTTGATGTAGGCGGAGAGAATTATAAGTATGTTTGCGTTGGTTTTTCAAACATTTTTATCCCGATTGAAATGCCGAAGAAAAAAGACGAATCTGCAAAATAATGCAGATTCGTCTTTTGGATTTACGGAGTAATCTGAACTTCAGATATGTTTTTTTCTATGAGGCGAGCCCCTTTTTTACGAGCATTTTCACCAATTGATGAAAATACAGATGAAGAAAGAATGGTATCCATTACTTGATTTACGACTAGTTCATTTACTGGTGTGATGGGATTTTCGATAGAAAAGGCAACTGTTTTTCCATCTTCTTTCACGAAAATTAACTCTAGTACTTGCATGTTTTATTCCCTCCTTTTTATTTATCCCGCAACCGCCGGATTGGTGCGGGATAATAATCAGTGGGGATGAGCACAACCCCCCACTGATTAAAGTTTCACTTTACAGGTTAGAAAGATCTGACGTGCTTACAAGTTGTACAGCTTGAAGTGATGATTGTTGTAGTGAAGCAAGAGCACGTGCTACTTCATGTACTTTTCCTAAATCTGCATTTGTTTTCACACGTTTGAATTGTTTGTTCTTTAAAACTGTTTTACCGTTTTTGTCTAATCCTCCGTTTAATACAGGGCGTAAAGTTAAATCCATTACGATTGTTTCAACTGCCATGTTTATCACCCCCTTTCACTTTATAAATAGGGGGTAAATGTCATGTTTTGGCGTGAAATTTTTTCTTTTTTTGGTACTCTTAAAAGACTAAGAGAGGAGCTTTCGGGAGAATGAATCGTAAATGGTTATTTTGGATTCCTGTATTACTATGGATGGGGCTTATTTTCTATTCCTCAGCACAGCCATATAAAAAACAGGATATGCGCTCAAATATTGAGCAATATGTAAATGTTGAGTTTGTGAAAGAGCATTTTTCATGGGTATCTATCGATTATGGCGGAGGTACACCTGTTAGCATCGCAAATAAAGGTGTAGGTGGATTTGTTGAGTTTTTCCTTCGTAAAGGTGCTCATTTTATGGTGTTCTTTATGCTAGGTTCATTGACGTATTATGCTTTTCATCGATCGGGTTATTCGAGAAAAAGATGCTTTGCATACGCCCTCCTTTTCGTTGCAGGTTATGCAACATTTGATGAAATTCATCAATGGTTTACAGGAGATCGTACACCGATGTGGCAAGATTCATTGCTTGATACGTGCGGCGGGTTAACAGGAATTATAATAAGCAATTGGTTTTGGCATAGAAAAAGGAGCTAATCTCATTTAGAGATTTGCTCCTTTTTGATTTATCCCGCTATTTGCCGGGCAGTAAGACCCCCACCTCAAGATTCAGCGAAAGCAAAGAAGTTAGGTGGGGGTCGGGCTGCCCGTAAAAGCCCGATTGGTGAGGGCTGATAATCAGTGGGGGATGAACAAAACCCCCACTGATTAAAGTTTCACTTTATACGCCAAGTAATTCTTTTAGTTCGTCTGTTGATAGTTCGGTCATCCAACTATCGCTTGTAATGACGGCGTTGTTTAATGATTGTTTTCTTTCTAACATTTCATCAATTTTTTCTTCAAGCGTTCCTGTTGTAATGAGTTTATGAACGTGAACGAAGCGTTTTTGACCAATGCGATATGCACGGTCTGTTGCTTGGTTTTCTACAGCTGGATTCCACCAACGGTCATAGTGAATGACATGGTTGGCAGCAGTTAAGTTCAATCCTGTTCCGCCGGCCTTTAATGATAAGATGAAGATGTCATACGTTCCGTTTTGGAACTGCTCGATCATCTTGTCACGTTCTTTCTTCGGTACACTCCCGTTTAAGAAGAGAACACGCTGACCGAATTTTTCTTCTAGCATACGTTTTAGCATGTTCCCCATGCCAATGTATTGAGTGAAAATTAGGCAACTTTCATTTTGGTCTTTTATATTTTCGATGAGCTCCATTACCGTTTTTGTTTTCATAGAGCGTTCGATGATATCTTGTGGTTCTTCTTCTTTCAAATAAAGGGCTGGATGGTTACAAATTTGTTTTAGCTTATTCAGCATAAGTAATATGAATCCGCGTCTTTCAATTCCACTTAATCCTTCTACATTTTGTAATGTATCTTGAACAAGTTGTTCATATAAGGAAGCCTGTTCACCAGTTAGTGGACAATAAGCTTTTTGTTCTTGTTTATCTGGCAAGTTTAATGCGACTGTTTGATCTTTCTTCGTACGACGCAGTAAAAATGGCGAGATAAATCGTTGTACTTGCTGGATTTTTCCTTCATCACGGTCCTTTTCGATCGGTGTGACGAAGCGGCGCTGGAATTGTCCTAAGCTTCCGAGATACCCATGATTGATAAAGTCGAAAATAGACCAAAGCTCAGCAAGTCGGTTTTCCATTGGTGTACCGGTTAAAGCAATTTTGTGATTTGCTTGTAGGTTTCTTACTGCTTTCGACTGTTTCGTATGTGGGTTTTTTATATTTTGAGCTTCATCTAAAATAACAGCATCCCAGCATAAGGTACTAAGTTCTTCTTCATCAAGCTGAGCTAATGCATAAGAAGTTAATACAACATCTGCTGATTGAAGGAAGTCTTTAAATGACTCATCCTTAGCTCGGTTACCCCCGTAATGTAACTGAACACGTAAATTTGGTGCGAAACGCTCAAATTCTTTTTGCCAATTTCCAAGGACTGATGTTGGTGCAACAATTAATGCAGGTCCTGTTTGGAGATTGTTTTCTTTAGCGTATAGTAAGTAAGTTATCGTTTGAATACTTTTTCCAAGTCCCATATCATCGGCTAATAATGCTCCAAATCCAAGCTTTCGTAAGTATAGCAACCATTCAATACCGTGTTGTTGATATGGACGGAGTGTTGCTTGTAGCGAAGAGGGTACATCTACTTTTGGAATATCTCCAATGTGCAGAAGTTTTTGGAAAAGCTCTTCATAATATCCATCTAGTTCGATTTCAATATCGGTAAACGGACTATCGTCTTCTACAATTTCTGTTTCCGCGGTGTTAGATAAATGTTGCTGCAACACGTCTTTCATTTCTAGTCCATATTTATCTGCGCGGTTCATTAGTTTTTTTACTTCTTCAATAAAGGCAGGATCAAGTCGCATCCATTGACCATTTAAATTGAAAAGGCGTTTGTTCTGCTCAACAAGTTCAAAAAATTCGCTTTCTGATAAATCAATTCCGTCCGTTGAAATGCGCCAGTCGAAATTAACGAGCGTATTCATGCCGAAGAAAGATTGTGTTTGTGCTGTGCTTTGCTTCAGCTGTACACGTAACTTCGGTTTTGTTGCTTTTAAATTTTGCCACCATGATGGTAGTAAAATTGTAATACCTGCTGCGAGTAATTCATTACTTGCTTCGGTTAAGAAGTTCCAAGCTTCTGTTTCAAAGAGTTCTTCCCTGAACTTGTCGTCCTCTTTTAGCCACGGTATGAGCTTACTGAATCCTTCTTGTGTTTCAAGAATACGTTCTTCGTAATCGTGCCATCTTTTTGGCAAGGAATCGATATTCTCATATACATATATGCGATGAGCGCCACGCTTTGGCGTAACGATTGTTTCGAGCTTCCACATTTCAAATTCTTCTTGTGGTTCTTGAAGTCTTAATCCAACTATAAATGGAAGATCATCTTCAATGTAACCAATTTTTCGAAGCCAATCTTCCTCATGTAGCGCTGCTTCCAATTGTCTTTTCGTAAAGTCGTAATGTTCATATAGTCTCTTTGCATCTTCCCAGCCATCATTTGAGCGACTATCTTGCAAAATACTTTCGTTCACCGCTGAAGTGAAAAGTGATGCTAACGTGTCATCTTCAATTGGGGTATTCTGAACTTTCCAAGATGGCTGATGAGACCAACGCTCCATATCGGGTACGAAGCTTCCACTTACGAAAGCGTCCCATAATTCATTCGCATCCTTTGTAAGTGCTGTAATAGGACCGTTCATTTGCATATTTGCAAATGAGTTCATCGGTTTATTTGCGATGTATTCAAATGCTTGCACATTCGTTAGCATAACGCCTTGTTTACCTTCATACGTTGCTTCTTTTAGAAACGTGCCGTAGAAGGAAGTAGAGTGCCATGTGAATGCATTTTGTTTCCAAATTGCTACGGATAAGGGAGCACCGCTATCATCTTCTCCCCAAAGGAACCAACCTTGACTAACGTGCTGGAGCCTAATTGTTACTTCAGTTTGTATGATCATCGATTAATTTTCCTTTCCGTAATTCCTCTTGTAGTGCGCGCAGACGTGAATGTAAATTAGCAATGTGAATAATGAAGGCATCCCATTCATCAGTTCGTTTCAGTCGTTTATAAAGCATACGTAATTTCTTTAAGTAACGAACGGCACGTCTATATGATTTGCGATTCCGTTCTTCAATTGCTGCTGTTGCGGCAAGGTGATAAAGAGGAAGTGCTGCTTCAGGCGCTTCTTTTTCAATATCTTTCAATGGTTCTTTCAAAAGTTCGATTGCCTCAAATCCATATAAGAGATGAAGTTCTGCCCATGCACGGTATTGTTTCTTCGCTAGTACGTATTGTTCGTAATTTGCGAAACTATACGGCAGGAGTTCTTGTAAAATCATTTCTAATCCCGCTTGTTCATTTGTGTGTGTTGCATACGTTTCATACATCATTACAAATAACCGAACGATATCTTGTATGAAGACGGTATTCTCTTGTTCGAGTATTGTTTTCTTTACTTGTTTATACGTAAAGGAAAGCCAGTTTTTCCCGCGATCCCACTGCATTGCACTTAATAACTCTTCTAACCAATAAAAATAAAGGCTTACGACAGAAGCAGGCTGTTTTTCGAGTAATTCCATTGCCAATAAATCTTCATTATTTAAAAAGAGCAGATGAGAAGAGGCTAATGCTTTGGAAAGTGGATTCATTTTAGTATCGATCCGTTTTGCTTCTTCCTGTAGCTGTTCTTCTGTTCTTAACAATTCACTCCATATGTGACGATAAATGAAGAATCGCTCTTGTGTATAGGCATCGGTAGAGAAGAATACTTCATGCGTGAGCCGAGCTGTTTCTTGTAAAATCGATTCGGATTCTGCCGGAATCGCTTCTGTTTTTAAGTCCCTAACGATAGATTCAACTTTATCAACGAATAGACGAACGACGTTAACTGGTTGGTGATAAGAATATAGTTTGTTTGCTTCAAATTCTTGAATTTCTTCTAGTAATTTTTGAAAGCAATAAAGTGCCGCGTGCAATTTAAATAATTCATGAATAGCAATGACGCGCGGAGCTTTCCGTTCTAATTTTGTATAGAAGTCTGTAAAAAGACTCATAAGAAAATACATTTGTTTATAAGTGAGCCGAGCCTGTTCCTTTTTAAATGATTCAAATTCATTTTCAAAGTATGTGTGCCAACTTTTATAATCCATTTCTTCAAAAGCTGATGATTGCAATACTTGTCTTGCAGTTCGAATAGGAGGAAGGGAAGGTTTCGTATTATTTTTAAATAAAGTTAATACGTCTCCTACCTGCCCAAAACTTGAAGCTGCAGATAGTAACACAGCAAGCATATGCTCACATTGCGTTGGCGCGAAGCAATCGCAATAGCTTTCAGCGACATTACGAATCGGGATGTGAACGCTATATACGCTGCCTTCAGCATCTACAGTTCCCGATAGCGTATAGCCATCAAAGTCAACGTTATAGACAACACCACTACGATATAGGTGCCGAGCTGTAGCGACATGCTCCTGATCAGCAACTTGCTGCGGATCAAGCCCTTGAACGAACTCATTCGCAATCATCATAATTTCATCTTTCGTAATTGAGTGTTGCAGCATAATATTCCTCCGTACACAGATTTCTTTCCTTTACCATTATAAACAAAAAATGCTCAAAACAGAAAAAATGAAATTCTAATTACACAATTAGAAAATCATGGTAATATATATGAAGTTAATTTTGTATATTACTATATATTTATAGGGAGAGAGTTAGCTTGTCAGATTTACAGACGAAATTAGGTAGTGGAATGAATAAGTTACAAGAGGGAATAGAACAAGGAAAGCAGAAGTTGCAAATTGCACAAGAAATTGCTCAATATTGATGTATCTGGAAATGTAATGAATTTATTCGAGGCAAGTGGCACGGTGCTATCTATGCAAAATTCATTTATATATTTAACTTTGTTTAGTTTTATTGTGACATATGTAGCGGCGTCCGCTGGAATGAAATTAGCTAAGAAATAGGGGGAGAGCATATTGAAGTTTTGTGGAACTTGTAAAAATCAGGTTACAGACCATTTGAACTTTTGTCCTGAGTGTGGAAGTAAAGTAGAAGAAATTGCTGATCAAACAGCTTCGTCTCATTCAGAAATGCGGAGAGAAAAAAGGCAAGTGAAAAGTAAGAAAAACATGTTTTTACTTATAGGTTTTGTTATTGTTGTTGCTATTTTGTTTGGTGCATATAAATTCGGTGCAAGCAAGTTTTCGAAGGAAAAGCAAGTAAATGCAATGATCGAAGCATTCCAAAAGAAAGATGTGAATGCAATCGATGAGTTTTTGAAAGTAGACGATCCAAGCTTAAAAGTGAAGACAGAAGATATTAAAGCTTACATACGTTATTTAAAGGATAATCCTTCGTACAATAAAGCATTACTGTCTTATTTACAAAAAGAAACAGTAAATCAAAAGTTAGCGAGTGATAATGCATCTTTTAAAGATGGGCAAATTATAGAAGACGGGAAAGAGTGGTTCTTATATCCGAAGTATAAGTTCAGCATGAAATCTTATTACATGAGTGTTAGCACAACTGCAAAGAATGCTGAAATATATGTAAATGATAAAAAAGAAGCAGAGCTTTCTAGTGGTAAAAATTCGAAAGAATTAGGGCCATACTTCCCAGGTGCTTATGTTGTAAAGGCAAAGGCGAAGACAGAACTTGCTGAATTAGAGACAGAAAAAGAAGTAGATCTAGCAGATGAAAAGAATGGGACAGTAGAAGTGAATTTGTCACTTGAAGGAAATTATGTAACCATTTCTTCCGATGAAAGCGACGCAAATGTTTTTGTTAATGGTAAGAAACGCGGAAAATTAAGTTACGGTAGCTATAAACTTGGTCCTGTACCGACAGATGAAACGGTAGAAGTACATTTAGAGAAAACCACTGATTTTGGTGTCATTAAATCTGAAAGCATCAAAGTTGGAGACCAAAGCACATATTATTTAAAGTTCCCGAAAGAAGCTTCAAGCTCAGCGGTTGGTGACTTTGTACAAAATCATATTTATAATAACGTGCGTGCAATTGCATTAAATGATTTTAGCTTAATTGAAAATGATTATGATAAGAGCGGGAAATCGTATAAGGAAGACCGTGATTACTTGCAATATCTACACAAAAAAGGAATTACAGAAGATTTATTAACAATGGAAATTCGTAATGTAGAGCGTCAAAGTGCTACGAAATATAAAGTAACGACATATGAAGAGTACCATATTCGTTACGGTGATGGCTCTATTAAATTTAAGAGCTTTAATAATGACCATATTGTAACGGTTAATGGGAATGGCAAGATATTGTATCATTCTCTTGGTGCAAATAATACGTTGAAATCAGAAGAAGTATCTGGTCCGACTCGTTAATATGAGAGAGGCTGTTCATTTAGAACAGTCTCTTTTTTTAGGTAGCATGTCACCTATTCGGATTTTTCGACTAGGTGATATCCTTTTTAGCAATTAGAAGCGAGCTTCTTTTAATATCGCTTGTACATATGGGTCTTGTAATATTTGTTCTATAATTGGTAACATGTTTTGTTCGAATGGAACGTCGATAGGAAACGGCTTTTGAGAGCCTGGTTTGATTCCATATTGCACAATTTTGTAATGTGTATTCTTTTCAGACTTGAGCACAATTAACTTATAGCGATTGTCATCGCCAGCGAGTGAAAAATCAATAGAAGTAGCGTCATATGTTGCTTCATCTTTATATATGTACGGTTTTGGTGTACCGACCCAGTCTACTTTTGCTTGTAAATTCATGGACATAACCTCCTTATATGTATTATATAAAAAATAAAAGCCAGCTCTCAATAAAGAGAACCGGCTGTAATTTAGCAGTCATTGGTTATTTTAAAATTTTCACTTTAACAGTTTTGCGGCCCCATTTTTGAGCAGCGCTATCTGATCCAAGTAGAATGTCGATACGGTTACCTTTAATTGCACCGCCAGTATCACCAGCGATAGCTTCTCCATAACCTTCTACCCATACTTTAGATCCTAATGGGATTACTTTCGGGTCAACAGCGATCATTTTCATGTTTGGGTTCGCTGTTAGGTCATGACCCATTGCAGTTAACACACGGCCGCCGTATGTGCCACCGTTTTCGCTCGGATGAGCTGTATATGCTGTAGCTACAACTGTTAACTCACGACCACCAGATGGTTCGCTAGTTTCAGCAGCTTTCACAGCAGGCTTAGTAGCCGTTTTTACTGGTGCAGGTGCTTGAGCTTTAGCTGGTGCTGCAGCTTTAGCAGGAGCAGGCGTTTCTTGTTTCTCAATAACAGGTGCTGTACCTGTTAAGAAAGGAACATGAACGTAAGCTGTTTTCCCGTTATATTCAAATTGTAACCACTCATTTTGTACTTGGTTCGTTGTTTCGATCATATCGTCTTTCTTAAGCGTTCCAAGAATTTCTGAGTTTGTGTTCGCTTCAGCACGTACATTTAATACGTTAGCTGTTACATAGTAAGAGCTTTTTGTAAACTCTGTACTTACGAATGCGTCTTTACCATCTAATTTGATTTGTGACCATCCGTTTTCTGTATTTTGAACATCTAATTTATGACCATTTAGTAATTTACCGACAACTTTTGATTCAGTAGTAGGGTTTTCTCGTACGTTTAGTACGTCTGTTGTTACAACAGTTTCTGCATTGGCAGATGAAGTGAAAATCCCAAGACCAAAAACTGCTGCTGTTGCTATACCAATTAATTTTTTCATGATAGCCTCCATTGCGTTTGTTTTCGTGTCCTCATTATAGCAACAGATTTTTTCGGATTTGGGGAAAACACACAATTACAAACCATTCGTAATAAGTCGTTAACACTTTGTAATATAGCTAGAATGAGAGGAAAGCGTTTTTCATTCTATATGATTAGTAGGTTTCTAGTTATATTCAAAATATTTAATACAACATATATTTTTCGGCGTAAATAAAAATATTACAAGGGTGTTACATAATGATTACTATACAGTTACATTCCTTGAGTATTTTACCGTTTTATGGGTAATATAGTTATATAAACATAAACATCTCGTTTGTGAAGTTATAAACACGCGCTATATACTAGCAAAAAACCGCATAATTGTTACAAGAAGAAAGGGTTGTAAAGAATAAATCTGCCCTTTTTTAAAACTGTAACACATCCTTTTTTGGGGAAATCTCTTCCCATCCGCATTTTTCTCACACAATTTGACAGTAGTATTCCAATCTTGTAGCTCTTGCAGAGTGAAAAGGTTGTACGGAAGGTAAGGCTGTCCATAAGAATTCTAATTGGTGAAGGCAAAACTAAGAGAGCCGAAAGAAAATCACCACAAAAAACTATGGTTTTCTATCCGATTTAACATATCGGAATTTATGTTATTTACAAGAAATGAAACATACGAAGGGGGATTTGATGAGGAAACTGACGAAAACATTTATTGTCTCATTAACATTATGTATTGCATTTACACTTTGGGGGATTATTCCCGAATCTATTATTGGAAAAGGTAGCTTAGGAAATGTAACGACTGCAATTCAAGCTGCGCTAGTTAGTAAGTTTGGTTGGTTCTATATTATTTCCGTTTCTATTTTCTTAGGAATTGCTATTTTCTTAATTGTTTCTAAGTACGGTTCGATTCGTTTAGGTAAAGATAACGATGAACCTGATTATAGTTATAGGACATGGTTTGCTATGTTATTTAGTGCCGGCATGGGAATTGGTTTGGTTTTCTGGGGCGTTGCAGAACCGTTGAATCATTTATACACACCTCCGTTTGGAGAGGGTGCAACTGAAGAGAGTGCACGTCTTGCACTTCGTTTCTCATTTTTCCATTGGGGATTACATCCGTGGGGATTATATGCACTTGTAGCATTATGTATTGCGTACTTTACATTTAGAAAAGGAAGGGCAAGTACAATTAGTGCGACAGTGGGTCCGCTATTTAAGGGCGGTGAACATGGCCGTATTGCCCATATGTTTGATGTTCTAGCTGTATTTGCGACAGTATTTGGTGTGGCAACATCATTAGGACTCGGGGCAAAGCAAATTGCGGGTGGTGTTAGTTATTTAACATCAATTCCGAACACATTAACGACACAGTTAGTAATCATCGGAATTGTAACTGTTCTTTATATGCTATCTGCACAAACGGGACTCGATAAAGGAATTAAATATTTAAGTAATGCGAATATTATTTTAGCGTTTGCACTTATGATAATTGTATTATTTGCAGGTCCGACAAACTTTATTATGAATTATTTCACTTCAACAATCGGTTCATACATTCAAGAATTGCCAAGTATGAGTTTCCGTTTAAGTCCATTAAATGAAGGCGGAAATCAATGGATTCAGTCATGGACAATTTTCTACTGGGCATGGTGGATTGCATGGTCACCATTCGTAGGGACGTTTATTGCTCGTGTGTCACGTGGACGTACAATTCGTGAGTTTGTCATCGGTGTGTTACTCGTACCAACAATAATCGGTGCACTTTGGTTCTCTGTTTTCGGAGGAACGGGTATTCACATGGAATTGTTCGATGGAGCGAATATATATGACCAAATTAAAGAAATGGGTACAGAAGTAGGATTGTTTGCTATGTTAGACCAAATGGGCGGCATGGGACCAGCTTTATCTGTCCTAGCTATTTTACTTATTTCAACATTCTTTATTACATCGGCAGATTCTGCTACGTTTGTTCTAGGGATGTTAACGACACATGGTAGTTTAAACCCACCAAATCGCATTAAAATGGTTTGGGGTATTGTTTTAGCAGTAATAGCTTCGACCTTATTGTATGTTGGTGGATTAGAGGCGTTGCAAACTGCGTCGATTATTGCGGCATTCCCATTTGTATTTGTTATTTTCTTTATGATTGCAGCGTTGTTTAAAGAACTGCAAAAAGAAGGACGTACAAAGAAACATTAATAATAGAAGGAAAGGGGCTGATTTTATATCAGCTCCTTTTTAATGCACCTATTAGGAAAAGGGTGATATCAGCAGTTCGAAAAGGAAAATCGATATGTTTCGACAATATTCGATATTGTGTAAATTATGTTCATATTTTTGACAAAAATATGTCGGAAATGTGTTGTCACTTTTATGTATATGTGCTATATTATTTCCTGTAAGCGATTTCAAATAGTTTTAAATCGCATTCAAGGGGGACATCTAGAATAATGAAACGTTACGAAAGAAAGTGGAAGCATATTTGTTTGAAACGTGTGGCACATCGCAATGTCCAAGAAAGCACGGAACCTAAGACTGAAACGCGCAAAGAGCAGCAAGAAAAGCAACTGGTTCTACAAAAATAGCAATCACTTTTTCGTATATAAATGAAGGTCGATCGTTCGTTGGGGGATGGACGTGAAATTACTTTCAGCTAAGGGGTATTGTCTGATATATAGTATTACGGTAAAAAATAAGCACAGAGCTTACGGCGCTCTGTGCTTATTTTTTATTCCGTAAAAGCCCGATTGGTGAGGGCTAATAATCAGTGGGAAATGAATAACCCCCACTGATTAAAGTTTCACTTTATTTTTCCTTTTTAAATCGTACTGTTTTATCCCAGCCAATTACTTGTTTCTTGCTCTTTGCACGTAAGTAAAGAATGAGACTGCGAATAAACAAATACGTAAAGAGCTGTGCGTACGTAAAGTACATAATGACGCTTATGAAAATGTTGGTTGGTGTAAAGGTTCGTTCGACGCTCTGGGCACTAAATAATTGAGAAACGTATGTAATATATGCGACATACCACATAAATAGTAATGGAATGCTGTATTGAATTTGGAATATCCCGAGCAGTCCAATTACAAACCAAACGTTTGAAATGATTAAGAATAGCCAAAATACGACATATACTAAAACTTGCTGTAAGGAATGGACGAGTAGCTTTCCTTTAAAGAAGCTTAGCGAAGAAAACATTTTTTCTAAAATATATAAGTTTCCTTGAAGCCAACGTGTACGCTGTTTAATAAGAATTTTTAAATGTTCAGGTTCTTGTTCCCATGTAACCGATTCCGGGACGATTGGTAAGAGATAGCCTTTTTGGGTAATTCTCAATGTTAATTCGGCATCCTCTGCAATTGCATAAGGATCATAGCCGCCAAGTTCTTCTAATGCGGAACGACGAAGAAGCATGTTTGTTCCGGTTAGTGAGCCTGTTTGGAATAATAGCCAGCGTCCAGATTGCATCAGGAGCTGGAAAATCTGAAATTCTAATGAAATCATTCGTGTAAGCCAATTTCTCTTTTCATTTACTGTACGAACGTGGCCAACTGCACCAACTGCATCCTGGATGGTTTCAGCATGTTCTACGAGCATTCGCAGTGCATGTGGTTCAGGTTGATTATCTGCATCGTAAACACAGAAATATTCACCATCTGAAATGCTAAGACCGTAGTTTAATACACGCGATTTTCCTTTCGGTTCGCCAGGTGGTACACGAATGTGATGAATATGAGCATAAGCTTTGTCGAAATCATCGCCAATTTCAGGTGTTTCATCTTGAGAGTTATCGTTTAATAAATAAACGTTTAGTTTGCCCGGGTATTCAATCTTTGCCATTGCTTCTAATGTATCTTTAATAACAACCCCTTCATTATGGGCAGGTATTAAAATATCTACACTTGGATAATGTTCTAGCGTACGATCTTTTCGTTTACTATTTCGATGAATTAAGCCCGCGAGTGTTAAAAGAGAGTAGTAAACGAGTAGGCCTGAGAATAGAAAGGCAGTAAAAATAAGTACATATTTGATTGAAAATGTGATGCTAATCCAAAATACGAGTACGCAGAACAGCAGGAATAAAAGGAGTATAACGAGTGTCATCATAATAATGTCTTTCCTTTTGTCGTGATTTGTTCTCGTTTTATTTTAATGTCTTGAATTGCTTCAGCAGCAAGCCATTGCTCCATTTTTGGCTGTAGACGGTTCATTACAATATCAGCACCAGCTTCATTTGTGTTTTGTAATAAAATGACTAATGTGTTGCTGTCATATTCAGCAGCAAGGTCAAAGTCAGTTCTTACTGTATCAACTAATAATGAAGCTACACGATCCATGATACTTTCCTTCGTATATTTACTAAAGGAAGTGAAATCAAAGAAAATAATAATGCCTGTTTCATTGCGACGATTCATCGCAGTCTTTAATAATGCTTGTCGTCTTTCGAATTCTTGTCTTGTTAATAGTTTGGATTCTCCAATGTATTGCTCAAGCACCTGCACTCGTTCAGTTAACTCTCTATTTTTAAGGATAACCTTTTTTAATAAGTGGGTTGAAATATAAACAAGGAAGAAGTTAGCTGCCATTAGGAAGTGGGTAATGATATATTTCCATTGATCTGATGTACTCCATAAGTGAAGCCACGCTTCATAAAATAAATAGAATACTGAAATAATGGTTCCCAGTATAAAGAAAATAAATGCTGTTTTATCAGCTAAAAATAGGAATAGTACATTTATGATGACATATATAATTGTAAAAATGAGCGCGTGCTCATATTTCGTCACATGTACAGTAGTAAAATAAAATAAAATTTGTAAAATCCACATAGAAAGGATTTTATAGGATTTATCTTTCACGAAACTGGCCTCCTTAAAGATAATTCATGCAGGATATTTGTAGTATGCACAATTATTAATAAATGGACCGTGTAGCTGGAATTCTTTTTTAAGCGTGCGACATCAAATAGTATCCCTTTCATTGCAAGAAAAAATAAAGAGACATACTAATCGTCAAAACGTATAATCTTGATGTATAGGTATTTGATGTTTAGTATATGTGAAAAAATATTTATAGAATACAAAAAAGCCTCCTCTTTTAAAGAGGAGACTTTACATTAAATTATCCCGCATTAACGGGCAGTAAAACTCCCACCTACAAATTCGGCTGGAGCAAAGAAGTTAGTTGGGAGATCCACTGCCCGTAAACGCCCGATTGGTTCAACTAATAATCAGTGGGGGATGAAGCCCCCCACTGATTAAAGTTTCACTTTATAGGAACATCATACCTGCAACTGCTGCGTTTAAGAAGTTCGCTAGTGTACCAGCGATAACTGCTTTAATCCCTAATTGTGCAATTTGTTTACGGCGAGTAGGAGCTAATGTTCCTGTTACACCTAATTGAATTGCGATAGAAGAGAAGTTTGCAAAACCACAGATTGCGAATGTTAAAATCAGATTTGTTTTTGCAGAGAACTCTGCCATGTGAGGTCCTAAGTTTGCGTATGCAACGAATTCGTTGATTGCAAGTTTTTGACCGATAAAGCTTGCTGCTTGTATAGCCTCACCCGGTGAAACCCCGATTAAGATTGCAAATGGTGATAGTAAGTAACCGAAGATTAAATCAAGGCTAAGTTTAATATCGAACCAAGAACCAACCCATCCTAATAAGCCATTTAATAAAGCGATTAATGCGATGAAAGCCATTAACATTGCTGCTACGTTAATAACAAGTTGCATACCTTCAGATGCACCACGTGCAGCTGCATCGATAACGTTTGCGTCTTCACGTTCTGTAGAAAGTTCAACGTTATTATCTACTTTTTCTGTTTCTGGCATAATTAGTTTTGCAATTAGTAAACTTGATGGAGCTGCCATAATTGCTGCTGCTAATAAGTGTTCTAACGGAATTCCCATTGCTGCATAGCCGACAAGAACTGATCCGGCAACAGCTGTCATACCACTTACCATAATAGTGAAGAATTCACTGTTAGTTAAACGTGCTAAGTATGGTTTAATTAAAATTGGTGCCTCAGTTTGTCCTAAAAATACAGTTGTTACTGAGTTTAAACTTTCTGCTTTCGAAGTTCCAAGAAGTTTACTTAATGCGCCACCAACAATACTAACAAATTTCTGCATAATACCGAAATGATATAAGATTGCAACTAATGAACTAATAAATACAATTGGAAGTAGTGCTTGAATCACGAAGATAAATCCCCAAGGTCCTTTTGCGTTGACTAAATCCCCAGCAACGAACCTAATTCCCTCGTAAGAAAAATTAATTAATCCTTGAACACCGTCAGCAGCGTGTTTTAAAACTGCTTTTCCAGCATCCCATCGTAATACGATAAATGAAAATGACATTTGTAATGCTAGCGCGATTAAAATTGTGCGCCAATTAATAGCTTTGCGGTTGGAAGATAATAAGAAAGCGATTGCTAATACTCCAATCACGCCGCCAATTCCCCATAAAACATTCATGCAGTGTATGCTCCTTCCTCATAGTAAAAAAGTGTATAAACCAGTTGTCTATACTTTTGCGAATATAACATCTTAAGTAACTTATCATAATGGACATCGGAGGTCAAACGTCTAACGAAAAGTTTAAATAAAAAGAAAATTCTTTGAAAAAACACATATAAAATGAATCGACATGAAATAGGTTATGTTTTTTGTGGAAATATATACATTATGATAACGTTTTGGATAATTTTTATAGAATATAGTGTATGAAATAAGTAAATGAACGCACAATTTTTGCGTAGTGAGAATGAAAGGGGATTACTATATAGAGCCCTTTAAAAAAAAGCCTTCTAGTAAACTAGAAGGCTCTGAAACTATAACTTAAGGTGCTTTCGTGTATCCTAAGAAGTGGCTTTTCCAATAAGAGTTACTTAATGAAGCGATTGCTACACCTTTATCTCCAGCTTGGATAAATGATCCGCCCCCAAGGTAAATACCCATGTGAGAAGGACCTGATTTATAAGTGTTTTGGAAATAAATTAAGTCACCTGGTTGTGGATTTGAAGTTTGTGGTAGGCTACTCCAATATCCCGCAACACTTTGACGGCTAATGTTATGACCAAATTTCTTAAATACGTGGTAGATGTAGCCACTGCAGTCTACGCCGTTAGCAGAAGTTCCGCCCCAAACGTATGGTACACCTTGCATTGATTTTGCATATGCAAGTACGGAAGAACTGTCGCCGCTATTATTGCCCGTATTATTATTGTTGTTATTGTTTTGATTGTTATTTTGGTTGTCGTTAGGCTTATTATCTACTGCGCCCCCAACTGGTGTTTTAGATAGGAAACGTGTTCCGATGTAACCAGTTTGACCATTGTAGTTAATTTTGCTCCATCCAGAGTTTTCAGAGATTACTTGAACCTTCTGCCCTTGTGGAAGTGCGCCTATGATTCTATAATTTGTACCTTCGCCGCTACGTACGTTTAGTGCAGAAGCATTAATGTAGTAGTCGCCAATTGCACCTTGATCAGGTTGTTTTGGTTGTTCTGGTTGTTTCGGCTGTTCAGGAGTAGCAGTGCCACCTTTAACGAATTTTACAAATTCGCTACTAACATAGCCTGTTTTTCCTTGATAGTTTACTTTAAACCAGCCGTTTTCAGATCCAACCACGTTTAATGTTGTACCGTTTAGAACACCGCCAATTACACTATGGTAAGTAGCAGGGCCTGTACGAACACGTAAAGATGTTGCGTTAACAACGTAAGTACCGCCAGTTTGAACTGTTAAATTATCATTTTGTTCTTGCTTATTATCTTGTACGACGTTCTCGTTAGAGCCGCCTTTTGTTACGTAGTCTTTGCTTAAGTAAGCTGTTTGTCCTGCATAATTGATTTTGAACCAGTCTTGAACTTCGCCTACAACTTGTACTACTTGTCCTTTTTTCACAGAACCTATAGTTGTATGAGAAGTACTAGGACCTGTACGAACGCGAAGGGAAGATACGTTTACTGTATAGTTGCCACTTGCTGGTTTTACAGATTCTTGGTTGTTGTTTGAAGAACCTGTATTAGAAGAAACACCAGATACGAATTCGCCACTTACATAGCCAACTTGTCCATTATGGTTGATTTTCACCCAACCATTTTCTTGACTAATTACGTTTAATGTTTGTCCTTCATATACACGTCCTGAAACAGAACTAGAAGTGTTAGGAGCTGTACGAACACGTAATACATCAGCAGTAACTTTATTGTTTCCACCTGTACTTACATTGTTATTTGTTTTTTCCCCATTTTTTGATACAAATTCACCGCTAACAAAGCCAGTTTGTCCATTATGGTTAATTTTGAACCAACCATTTTCTTCTCCAATTACGTTTAAAGTTTGACCATTATAAACGCGAGAGATGATGTCGTGAGAAGTACTTGATCCTGCACGAACATGTAGCACGCTAGCATTCACCGTATAAGATGAGCTGTTTGATGAGGAAGCTTGGACAGTTTGTGTAGCAGCTTTTTGTGTGTTTTGTTCAGGGGCAGCTTGAACGCTATCAAGTGTAGGTGCTGCTCCTCCTGCTACAGACACTGCCGCAAGACCGGCAAGGTATTTTTTCATAATTTGTCGATTCCTTTCTGTCTGTAATGTAGTGAAGAAATATTTACCAACTGTTAAAAATTCTAAAGAGCATGTCGATTACTGTCAAGACTTATGCGGGAATCTGAATATGACAAAAAGATTACAAGAAAAAATCAAGGTATAAATCTACACCTTGATTTTTATTTAAATACATATGTTGGATGTAGAGATAATAGAAATTATTCGTGTTTAAGAAGATGACATGTTGGATTGTAACAAGCTTTGAGAAAAGGATTTTTGTAGCATTTTTGTGATAGGGCCAACTTGACCATCTTGAATTGCAGTTCCATCAAGGTGGGTCATCGGTAAAATTTCAATAGTCGTTCCCGTAAAGAAGCATTCATCTGCTTGATAAACATCGCGAACGCTGAACAGTTCTTCTTGTACAGGAATACGAAGGGTTTTCGCTAAGGAAAGGACATATTGACGAATAATGCCATTTAAAATAAGGTGATTGGCTGGATGTGTGTAAAGAGTTCCATTTTTTATGAGAAAGAAATTAGAACAGCTTCCCTCAGTTACAGTACCGTTTCGTACGAAAAGTGCTTCTTTACAACCTTTGCGTTCAGCTTTCGTAGCAGCTAATACATTGGGTAATAAATTTAAAGATTTGATATCACAGCGTAGCCAGCGCGTATCTGGTTCTGATATAGCACGTACACCATATTCAATCCATAAAGCTGGTCTTTCCTTCTTTGTAATATAGGCATAGATTGTCGGAGGGACGTCATATGAGAATGCATGGGTACGGGCTTGTACACCACGAGATACTTGCAAATAAATAGTACCATCTTCGTGGAAATTATTACTTTCAATTAGTTTGTAAAGTAGGATAATAAGCTCTGCTTTTGAGAAAGGAAGTGATAATTCTATTTCTTCCATGGAGCGATATAACCTTGTGATATGCGGATCTAATAAGTGGAAGTTCCCTTTATATAGGCGAATAACCTCATAGACACCATCTCCAAACTGCAAGCCTCTTTCTTCAAGTTCTATGTACGCGCTATGTTTTGTTGTATCAATAACTGCATCATTCCATAGTACAAATTTTTCGTATGCCAATTTTCGTCCCATCCTTTCGTTAGTACATGAATAAAAAGCACTCTAATTATTTTTATGTGAGCAATTCTCTTCATATGACGTATATGTATTTGAAAATTATAGAGAAGTAGTGGTGATTTACTAACGCCCGATTGGTGCGGGCTAATAATCAGCGGGGGATGAATAACCCCCCACTGATTAAAGTTTCACTTTATAGCATTTTGTATATACAAATTCGAAAATAGTAAATGAGAATCCTGCTTTTTGAAATAAAAAAAGCAACATTCGTATTGAATGTTGCACAAGGAGGGTAGCTATCTTTCATAGGGACATCGTCTTATTAAAAATTTTAGTAAGACAATTATAAGAAAGTTGAAAACAAATGGTGCGCATATTTCTCTAAGGGATCTTATCGCAGATGAGAGATAAGAAATATGTGAAACCTCGTTTACATATTTTATTATAAAGATACTTCATTAATGTAGTGTAAATATTCGGTGAAGGTTATGTAATTTTAAAGTTAATGAATTAGGAGAGGAAGGATAGCAGAAAATAAAAAAGAGGCTGAGATTACTCAGCGCTCTTCTTTTCTTCTTTAATAGCTGTTTTTACTTCACCAGTTTTGATTTTATTGCTTTCAGAGAAGCGAAGTAAGTCGCCTTCAATGATTTTGTCTGACATGTTTAATTCATTATGTGCACGATCAATAAGTGGTTGAGCTTCTTCTTTTGGTAATTGCAGAACTTCACCAGTGTGGCGATCGTAGAATGTACTGTTTGTGTACATATACTTATCTGTAATGAAACTACCGTCACGAAGAACAACAAATCCTGTATTATCTGGTGAGAATATGTCATGACCGAATTGAATTTGATTCGTAGAATCTACACCAAGTAAGTTTAGAATTGTTGGTTTAATGTCAATTTCACCAGTTGGTTTTGAAATTGTTTTACCTTCTTTTTGACCTGGAACGTGAATAAACATCGGTGTTTTTTGTAAGTTCATATGGTCAAATGCAGTAATTTCTTCTTTTCCTAAGAACTGTGCCATTGCACGGTTATGGTTTTCAGAAATACCATAATGGTCACCGTAGAATACGATCACAGAGTTGTCGTAGATGCCTTCAGCTTTTAGACGCTCAATAAAGTGTTTCATTGCTTCGTCTAAATAACGAGCAGTTACCATGTAACGGTCAAATACGCCATCGCCTGAATTGTATTCGTCGATTAATTTCGTACTGTCATCATAAGTGAATGGGTAATGGTTTGTTAAAGTAAGGAAACGAGTATAGAACGGTTGCTTCACTTCTTTTAACATATCGATAGACTGATCGAAGTATTCGATATCTTTTAGTCCCCAGTTTAGTTTTGTTTCTGGTGTAATCTTGTAGTCAAGTTCGTTGTAGTAACGATCATAACCAAGTGCCGGATACATAATGTTACGGTTCCAGAATGTTGCGTTGTTTGCGTGGAATACTGATGTGTGATACCCTTGCTGACGCAAAATCTCTGGAGTTGCTGTATATTCGTTGTTACCGTGTGTGAAGAATACAGCACCACGGTCTAGTGGATATAATGAAGTATCTACTAAGAATTCAGCATCAGATGTTTTACCTTGACCAGTTTGATGGTAGAAGTTATCGAAGTAATAACTTTCTTTCGCAAATTGGTTTAAGAATGGTGTAACTTCTTGTCCGTTAACTTGCGCACCAATTAAGAATGTTTGTAATGATTCAAGAGAGACAACAATTACGTTTTTCCCTTTTGCAGTACCAAACATATTTGGATCTGGTTTACTTTGTGTTGTTTTCACATAGTTTTCTGCTTCTTGCAATTTACTACTATCAGCAAACGCTTTTTGTGAACTTGATTTTGCTTGTAAGCCAAGATCGTATGCTTGGTGTACATATAATCCTAAGTTTTTAACAAGCATAACGCGGTCGAATGAACGTGTTAATAGTTCTGGACGCTCAGCTTCTGCAAATCCTAGGTTTACGAAGAAAATAGCAATTGTTGACACGAAGTATAGGGAACGCATCGGACGTGCTACACGCTCTGTCGGTGCAAAATTTTTCTTCTTCTTCAATAGAACGAAGAATACAATAATATCCGCAAATGCAAGGATGATTTTGTAGTTAAATAATTCTTTCACACTAGAACCTAAACTTCCGAAATTAGATGTTTGTCCTAGTACTGGTAAAGTAACGAAGTCATTGTAGAATCCGTAGAACATTACGTTACCAACAAGGATAAACGTTAAGATAAAGTTGATTCCTAGTGCTATATAGTTACGTTTTTTCCCTTTTGCAAATAATGCAAGACCCACAAACAGTAATGATGCTGCTAATGGACTAATGAATAGAATGAATTCTTGCATAAAAGATTCAAGTTTTAAATCGAAGCTAGTGCGTGTAATGATGTAGGTTTTTAGCCATACGGCCAAAGCTACGAATAAAGTGAAACGCACATTTTGAAATTGTGATTTCATGGTTTCTTTCATTCATTTCCACCCTTTCTCTATCAGGCTTGGTCGATTTTGGAGCGAAAAATGTTAAAATAAAAAATACATAGTTTTCTTGGCCATAATTAGAGTTTCTATATTCACCCATATACGACTTTAACTATGCATACCCTTTTTGGTTTCTTGTGCTGCTCATAAGCATAACGTCATTTCTGTATTATACAACAAAATTCATTTCTGAGAAACACTATAACATTTTACATTTTTTGTATGTTATTTGTCACTACCAGAGAAAACTTTAACATTCGTTTATATGCTCGTCAACTAGAAAATATAATAAATATAGAAAAGAATGTTAGGTGGAATCGAAAATTTTAAGGTTGAGAAATATGAAATGCAAAGCTTAAATTGGCTTTCTAGAAAACTATTATATGAAGGGAAATACGAGAAAATAAACGAACACTTGTTCTTTTTGGGTTTGTTTGTTACAATGAAATTTATTGATAAATTTTGTGTAATTTTGATGAACTTTTACTGATAACATAAAGTAGCTTATTTCTTTTGAAAATAGGGAGGCTTTTAAATGAAACAAAAATTTTCAGTGGAGGCGTTTTGGAAGAAAATAAAACATGTTGCAAAGCAAGCTGGTCAGTCTGTAATTTATGTGAGTTTATTGTTGTTTTACGTTTTGCAAAGACCGGATGTTCCAAAACGAGTGAAAATTATTGTAATTGGAGCACTTGCTTATTTTATTGCACCGATTGATGCAATCCCAGATTTCATTGCGGGAATTGGTTATACGGATGATTTGGGTGCGTTAACGGCCGCACTATTACAAGTATCGTTATACGTAAATGAAGATGTGAAAGATAAGGCACGAGTGAAGTTGGCAGAATGGTTTGATTCGGAGATAGACACATCATTTATCGATCAAAAATTAGATCAATAGGTGAGAACTGTCATATGGTGACAGGGCGAACGTAAGCGAGGAAGTGCATTATGCCATCAGGAAAAACGCATACGAAAATAAACTTAATATCTCTTCCAGTTGTTTTGTTTATGCTCTTTTCGTATGGATTAACAAATTTTGATTTTTTATTAACTTTTGCAATTGGCTTTTTAGTAGGTACTTCATTTTTAACACCGGATTTAGATACGTATAGTAATGCGTATAATAAATGGGGATTCCTCCGCATTTTTTTGGTATCCATATAGGAGCGTAATGCCCCATCGTTCCTTCTTCACACATACGATTATAATTGGTGATATTATTCGTATTGCATACATGTTAATCGTGTTTTCTCCGTTTTTATTCCTATTAAATGTAATCGCACTCGATGGAAATTTAATAGAAATTGCGAAGAAACATGAGGTTGAAATTGTAACGTTCGTAATGGGCATTGTAGTGGCGAGTACGCTCCACATTATAGCGGATAAAGTGAACACACGCCGAAAGAAAATGATGAGAAAAAAGAAGAAACGCAGAAGATAAAGAAACCGTCCCAAAAGGTATTTTGGGACGGTTTTTTTCTTATTAATAGGTAGGTTATGCTTGTCGTATCGCCGATAAAATTTCATTTACCATCATGCGACAGTTTCTTTTTAATCAAACGTTTGTTTAAAGTTAAGCTTTCAGTACTTTAATACCTTTTACGATATTCCAAATGAAGTAGTATAAGCTAATGATTCCGCAAATACATAGAACAATCATTGCTCCGATTCCAAGTGTTACATCTGACTGATCAGATCCGATGCCCATAATTCCTAAAATGACTAATCCAATAAATGAAGCGATGCTTGGAATGATATGTGTCCATAGAGCACGTTTTGCATGCGGTTTTGTTTCAGAGTCGCCTACAATCCAAACGATAATAGGGAATAAGATAGGCGCGAATAGTACACTAAAGTATGATAAAGCTGCTAATATTTTGTTTCCGTTCATATATATCACCTCATAAGTAATGTCCGTTGTTTATACCTTTAGTATGCAGTAAATTTGGCGAGCGTCCTATCGATTAACATTACAAGAATGTGACTCTTTTGTAAGATTTCTATTTTAAATAATATAATTTTCAAAAAAATCTTTTTAAATGGAAATTGTTGTGATAAAATTAATGAAAACGTTTTCTTAAACGTTTTTTATTTTAGACTTAAAGGTATGATGACCTGATAGTCTATTGATGGGGTTATGTTTATTTAAAAGGGGATTATTGAGGGGGAGAGAACAATGAACACATGGACACAAGTTTATGATCCGTTCGGGAACATTTGGATTTCTGCAGCGGTCGCACTTATTCCGATTATCTTTTTTTTCTTAGCTTTAGCAGTTTTCCGTATGAAGGGGTATGTGGCAGGATTTATTACAGTTGTACTTACAATTTTGGTGGCGTTATTTGCATATAAAATGCCATTCACAATGGCAATGGCAGCGACGGGATACGGTTTTTTATACGGATTATGGCCAATTGCGTGGATTATTATTATGTCAGTATTTTTATATAAAATTTCCGTGAAAACAGGTCAATTTGATGTTATTCGTGCATCTGTATTATCAATTACGAATGACCATCGTTTACTTGTTATTTTAATCGGTTTTTCATTTGGAGCATTTTTAGAAGGGGCAGCAGGATTTGGTGCACCAGTAGCGATTACGGCAGCGCTTCTTGCAGGTCTTGGCTTAAATCCTTTATATGCGGCTGGTCTTTGTTTAATCGCAAATACGGCACCAGTAGCATTCGGAGCGATGGGAATTCCGATTACAGTTGCTGGACAAGTAACTGGTATTGATCCACATAAAATTGGACAAATGGCTGGGCATCAATTACCGTTCTTATCATTATTTGTTCCATTCTTTATCGTATTTTTAATGGATGGATTTAAAGGAGTAAGACAAACGTGGCCTGCTTTATTTGTAGCGGGTAGCTCATTTGCAATTACGCAGTTCATTACAGCGACGTTCTTAGGACCAGAACTTCCGGATATTACATCAGCACTTGTAAGTTTAGTGAGTTTATCGCTTTTCTTAAAAGTTTGGCAGCCGAAAGAAATTTATCAATCTAAAGAAGCGAATAGTGAAGTAGCTGCGGCGACGACGGTGACATCTATGCCGAAACTAACAGTAGGAAAAGTAGTAAAAGCATGGTCTCCATTCATTATTTTAACTGTGATGGTAGTCATTTGGAGCCAAAGTTTCTTTAAAGCGTTATTTGCTCCGGGCGGTGCTTTAGAAAGTCTTGTGTTTAAGTTTGAAGTTCCGGGCTTGCACAATTTAGTAATGAAAGCAGAGCCAATTGTAAATAAACCAACGCCGTATGAAGCAATCTTGAAATTAGATATTTTATCAGCGACGGGAACAGCAATTTTAATTGCTTGTATCATTTCTATCTTTATTTTGAAAATGAGTGCAAAAGATGCAGTAGTAACATTTAAAGAAACGTTAAACGAACTGAAGATGCCAATTCTATCTATCGGATTCGTATTAGGATTCGCATTTATCGCAAACTATTCTGGTCTATCTTCTACATTAGCGTTAGCACTTGCTGGAACTGGCGGACTATTCCCGTTCTTCTCACCATTCTTAGGTTGGATTGGGGTATTCTTAACAGGGTCTGATACGTCAGCGAATGCACTGTTCTCGAATTTACAAGCGATTACAGCGCAGCAAGTCGGTGTATCTGAAGTACTTCTCGTTGCAGCAAATACAACGGGCGGTGTAACAGGAAAAATGATTTCTCCGCAATCGATTGCAATTGCTTGTGCGGCAGTTGGACTTGCTGGAAAAGAATCAGATTTATTCCGCTTTACAGTGAAGCATAGTTTGTTCTTCGTAATTATTGTTGGTATTATGACGTATGTTCAAGCATATTATTTAACGTGGATGATTCCATAAACAACAAAAGAAATAAACTTTGCATTTTTCAGATTATCGTGTATGATGGGAAAGTATTGAAAATTAAATCAGTGATAAACTAGGGGTGCCTAACGTATGCGTAGGCTGAGAGAGAAGCGCGTGAACTTCTTAACCCTTTGGACCTGATCTGGCTCGTACCAGCGTAGGGAAGTTAACGGCTTTACATAATGATGCCTTTTATGAGCCAGGTCCTTATTTTTTTATGGACCTGGCTCTTTTTATTTTGGCATGCGCTGGCCATATCTCGTCCTTGTCACGAACAGGGGGGCAACAAAGGTTATGAAACAATCTGTTTCAGCTGAGCAAATTGAATTGAAATCGAGTTTACCAGGAAGTAAGAAAGTATACGTGGATGGACCACGTGAAGGTATGAAAGTACCGATGCGTGAGATTGAACAAAGCGATACAAATGGTGTTCCAAACAAGCCGATTCGTGTGTATGATACGAGTGGCCCTTACACAGATCCTGCGTATAAAGTGGAGCTGGAAAAGGGGATTCCAACGCCGCGCCATTCTTGGATCATGGAGCGCGAGGATGTAGAGGCATACGAAGGGCGCGAAGTGAAACCAGAGGATGACGGTGTGAAGGTGGCTTCGAAACATACACCTGTTTTCCCGCAAATGGATCGCAAACCACTTAGAGCGAAGCAAGGTGAAAATGTTACGCAAATGCATTATGCGCGTAATGGCATCATTACGTCTGAGATGGAATATGTTGCGATTCGTGAAGGAGTAGAGCCTGAGTTTGTTCGTAAGGAGATTGCAGAAGGTCGTGCGATTTTACCTGCGAATATTAACCATCCGGAAGCAGAACCGATGATTATTGGCCGTAATTTTCACGTGAAGGTAAATGCGAATATCGGAAACTCTGCTGTATCTTCTTCTATTGCAGAAGAAGTAGAGAAGATGACGTGGGCAACGCGCTGGGGTGCAGATACGATTATGGATTTATCTACAGGTAAAAACATTCATACAACACGTGAGTGGATTATTCGTAATGCTCCTGTACCAGTTGGAACGGTACCAATTTATCAAGCGCTTGAAAAAGTAAACGGAATTGCAGAAGATTTAACGTGGGAAGTGTATCGTGATACGTTAATTGAGCAAGCGGAGCAAGGCGTTGATTACTTTACGATTCACGCTGGCGTATTACTTCGTTACATTCCGATTACTGCAAAGCGTACGACAGGTATCGTTTCACGCGGTGGTTCGATTATGGCGCAGTGGTGTTTATTCCATCATAAAGAAAACTTCCTATACACTCATTTTGAAGAGATTTGTGAAATTATGAAGCAGTACGATGTTTCGTTCTCTCTTGGAGATGGATTACGTCCAGGGTCGATTGCAGATGCAAATGATGAAGCACAATTCTCTGAGCTTGAAACGCTTGGTGAATTGACGAAAATTGCTTGGAAACATGATGTGCAAGTGATGATTGAAGGACCTGGGCATGTACCGATGCATTTAATTAAAGAGAATATGGAGAAAGAACTTGATATTTGTCAGGGCGCGCCGTTCTATACACTTGGACCGTTAACGACAGATATCGCACCAGGTTATGACCATATTACATCAGCAATTGGAGCTGCGATGATTGGTTGGTTTGGAACTGCGATGCTTTGTTATGTAACGCCGAAAGAACATTTAGGATTGCCGAATAAGGATGATGTCCGCGAGGGTGTTATTACGTACAAAATTGCAGCCCATGCGGCTGATCTTGCGAAAGGGCACAAAACGGCTCATCAGCGTGATGATGCACTTTCAAAAGCTCGTTTTGAATTCCGTTGGCGCGATCAATTTAATTTATCTTTAGATCCCGAACGTGCGATGGAATACCACGATGAAACATTGCCAGCAGAAGGCGCGAAAACGGCTCATTTCTGTTCAATGTGTGGACCGAAGTTTTGTAGTATGAGAATTTCACATGATATTCGTGAATATGCGAAAGAAAATGATTTAGAAACGACAGAAGCAATTGAAAAAGGAATGAAAGAGAAAGCGGAAGAATTTAAAGAAACTGGTAGTCATTTATACCAATAACACGTTACACCTCTTTACTTGATTGATCACACTGTACCTAACTTAAATATAGAAGAAGCCCCTTTGCTAAGACGGTAGCAAAGGGGCTTCTGTTGTCTATAAGGCGAAGAATAGGTGTACCCAGTAGTACAAGAGGAATAATGTGACGACTGTTGTGAGAGGAATAACGATAAGGGATACGCTTAAATAATCTTTCCATTTCACTTTAATTTTGTTTTGTCTTAGTATATACATCCAAATGAGAGAAGCTAGCGTACCGATTGGTAATAATAGTGAACCGATGTCACTTCCAATAATGTTTGCGAGATAGATAGTTTTTAATGTGACTGGGTCTAGTCCCATTTCTGTTAATGTGATTGTACCAATCATAAGTGCAGGGTGGTTATTGAAGACGTTAGAGAGGAGAGAAACGAGTCCGCCCATTGCAAAGCTAGCATAAAGTAGATGCTGACTTACAACTGGCTCGAGCCATTGTACAAGTGCGGCTGTTAACCCTGCATTGTGAAGCCCGTAAATAATTACATACATAGAGAAAGCGAAAATTAAAATGTGCCACGGTGTCTTTTTCAAAATATCGACAGGGTTTGTTCGTAAGTAGTACCATCTCCAAATGAGAAGAACGAGTGAACCGAGTACGGCAACAATTTCGATTGGAATCGATAAGAAGGATGCAACGAATAGAAGACAGCGCATAAGGAAGACGAAGCCTAATACTTTTAACATAAATTTTGTACGTTTTTGTTTCGTATCAACAGAATTTTTTCCTTTTAACGGGTGGAAGTTTTTCGTGAAGAATATTTCTTCGATATCATATGAAGAAACAGGTAATCTTTCTGGTAGCTTTTTCTTTAAAACTGTATACATAAGCCATGACATAAATAGTAGTCCTAATGTTGCTGGTACAAACATCATAGCTGTGTGCATATAAAGAGTCATATGAACGATATTTAATGCGATTAAGTTTACGATATTACTTACACCAATTGGTGCACTAGATGCAGTAGCGATTAAAGCACCGCTTAATAAATAAGGGATTTGTTGATGAGGTTTTAATTTAAGGTTTCTCAGTAGTAAAATTAAAATCGGTGTTGTAATTAAAATGCTACCGTCGTTATTGAATAAAAGAGTCATAAGAAAACAAAGTAATTGAATATACCAGTATAAACGGCGACCGGAGCCCTTTGCTAAATTTGCAAGTTTTGCTGCGGACCAGTGGAAGAAGCCGAAGCTTTCTAATATAACCGCCATAACGATGGTCGCTAATATTGTTATGGAGGCACCGCCAATTTTACTAATAATGTCCATGACGTCTGGTTTTGATACAAGCCCAGTAATCAGGATAATGGCAGCGCCAATTGCTGCCGGCCACGCCTCATTTAAACCACGAGGTCGCCAAAAGATAACAATCATCGTTAAGAAGAATACAATAATAGTAATCCATATTTCAATGCTCATATTCTGCCTACCTTTCTATTTTTCCTCGAATCAATGTAGCTTGTCTCAAGGGTTATATTGGTAGTATATTCGGCAAAAAATAAGAGGAACTAGACGTATAATAGAAGAAAGTGAATATGTGTTTTTCAAGCTATAGGACAAGTATACATACTAGTGAAATAACTATTGGGATAGACGTCTAATAAATGAGGGGCATTCTATGTACGAATGCCCCTCATTTATTATTTTTCTTTCAAAAAAGTTCGATCCTTCAAGAATAAATTCCAGAAGAAAATGAATCCGGGTAGTAAAATTGCAATTCCGATTGCGTAAAGAATAAGAAGTGCATAGAATGTTTCGACCGTCGTAAAGCTTGTAAATACAGTTACGTCTGGGTAAATGATATACGGTAAATGGGCGACACCGTAAGCGTAGCTTGCAAATGCATATTGAGCGACGACAGCTAAAACTGCAATGCGAGGAAATCCTAGTGTGCCATACTTCTTATTTGTCCACCAAAGGGAGGAATATCCGATAACAAATAAAACGATAGAGACTGTAAACCATGGGAATTGCTTTATTAATCCTTGCATAAGCCAGTGTGTTTCAGGGTCCATTACAACGAGGGCAATAATAGCAGTAACGAGCGTTGCCGGACCAAGTATGATGGCATTTCTTCTATAAATTTTATATGCATCTTCTGAACCTTGTTCTCTCGCAAAATCAGCAAGGAAGAGAGAAGATAGAAATAGTTCCGAAGTTAGTCCGAAGAGCATATAACAATAAATAACAGGACTTGAAAGAAGTTTTCCGTAAAGGAGTACTTCTTTTCCTTCAGACATTGTAATATATGCACCTTCTGTAACAGGTAAAACGGTAATTAATAGGGCTGGAATTAAGAGCCCTGTAATACCTGAAATAATCCGAAGAAGGTGTTGGTACTTTGGCAGGGAGTAGGCAAATACCATAAATGTACTACGGATTGCAACGAGTACTAGAATTAGCATGACTGGTACGAACATAACGGTTGCAAGTGTAAAGGCTGCTTTCGGAAAGAAACCAAGGAAAGCGACAACGACAAAAACGAGAAACGTATTTGTTACTTCCCAAGTTGGTGATAAGTATCGATTGGCAAGCTTGGCAGCAAGTGTCGGATGTTTAGCGTATACCATGCCCCAAAAACCCGCTCCAAAATCAATAGACCCGAGTATACTGTATACGAAAATAAGGGCCCATAAGATGATGATTGCAATGCTTTCCTCATGCACGAGAATCGCCTCCTTGGTGATGTAAGTCATTCTTTAACGGATGTTTCTTAAAGAATGTCCGTAGTACGAAGACTGTTAAAATACCGAGTCCGATATATAAAATGATGAATAGAATAAATAAAGGACCGACGAAATCAGCGCGTGTAGAAGCATCGACTGTACGTTGCATACCATAAATTGTCCACGGCTGACGACCACTACAGCTGAAAATCCATCCGAATTCAATACCGAGCATCATAACTGGCCCACATGCGGCAGCTCCCCAAAGAAGCCACTTCGGTAACTCTGATCCTTTTTTCCGGTAAACAAAGTACCAATATAAGAGAGCGATCGCTGCAACTGCAAAGGTAAAGGCAGCAGTGCCTACCATTAAGTTGAACAGAGTATGTGTGTAAAATGGTGGCCATGTTTCTTGAGGAAATTCATTTAGCCCTTTTACAACAGTGCTAGGATCGAGTCCAACTAGTAAGCTGAGCATGTTCGGAATTTCGAGTGCATAGTTTAGTTCAAGTGTATTAGGATCCACAACCCCGCCAATCGATAAAGGAGCGTGTGATGTCGTTTCAAATAAAGCTTCAGCAGATGCTAATTTTTCAGGTGAGTGCTTATGTAAGGCAATCGCTGATTCATGTCCCGAGATCCACATCGTAGCACCTGTAATAAATGTAACGACAAGCCCTAACAGTAATCCTTTTTTATGATAAGCAATTTCACGCGCACTTAAATTTTTCTTTAATAATTTAAATCCAGCGATGGAAGCGATGACGGCCGCTCCGGCTGTATAAGCTGTAATAACGACGTGGAATGCACTTGTGCCAAAGCTTGGGTTAAAGAAAGCTTTCCAAGGATCAACGTTAAAAACTGAGCCATCTGGTCCCATTGAAAAGCCCGCAGGTGTATTCATCCATGTATTTGCTGATGTAATAAGCACGGCGGATGCAGTGGCGCCAATCATAACGAAAAATAACGAGATTAACCTCATAAATGGAGGTAATTTATCAGCTGCATATACATAAATAGACATGAATAAAGCCTCTAAAAAGAAGGCGAAAATCTCAATTTGAAACGGAACGGAAATAACTTGGCCAACAATTTTGGCGAAACCAGGCCAAAGAAGTGAAATTTGTACACCAACAATTGTTCCAGTTGGAATTGCTACACCGAGAAGGATAGCAAAAGCCTTCGTCCATCTTTTTGCCATAATGGCATAGTCGGAATCTTTCTTCCAGTGATAGAGTATTTCACTTATAAAAATCATCAATGAAAGCCCGACTCCAAGTGTTGCAAAGATAATGTGGAATGCTAGTGAAGAACCAAAAAATGCTCTTGCTAATGTTACGGTATCCATATGTATACTCCTCTTCTTTTTTGCCATTATTTTCTGATTGAATTGGAAGATTTATTCAATAAAATGCCAAAAATATATATGCATTAAAAAAAAGGAATGTGTTAATATAGTTTTGAATATTCGAAAAAGAAAGAAATGTTCATTAGGTAATATTTTGTTTGTTTTTTAGAGAAGAATATTTTATAATCTTTTATGCGAACATAAGTTCTGTTTTGGCGTGTTACGTTTATGAAATGAAGAAGTTTATGTGAAATGGAGAGGGTGTCTTATGTATCCTGAAGTCATTAAAAAGATGGCATTTTCAAAAGAGCATAGAGATTTATTATTAAAGTTATATAATAAAGAAATTACGCGTCGTGAATATGATCGACTTGTGGAATCGCTATATAGACCTTCTAAAGAGGTTTGTGAGGGGTAATATAAAAAAGACAATCTAAATGATTGTCTTTTTTCAGGCTGTGGAGAAAGTCTTCTCCACAGCCTGTTTTTGTGTCTGAACCTCTTTTTATGTGTCAACACTGATAAAAAAGAGGAAAAGGAGAGATTTCTTATGATGGGTGCTTTAAAAAATCATCGCGATGAACGTGTATCTGTTTCTGTAGAAGAGTTAGTTCCACAAGATCATTTCCTTCGTGCGATTGAAGCGACAATTCGTTTTGATTTTATTGAGGAGAAGTTACGCCCTTATTACTGTGAAAACAATGGACGTCCGTCAATCCATCCTATCGTTTTATTCAAAATGATGTTTATTGGATATTTTTATGGTATTCGTTCTGAGCGTCAATTGGAAAAGGAGATTAAAACGAATATCGCCTACCGTTGGTTTTTAGGGTTTTCTCTATCAGATACTATTCCAGATCATTCTACAATCAGTTGGAATCGCCGTACCCGTTTTATTCATACAAATATTTTCGAAGAAATTTTTGATGAGATTGTGAGGCAAGCGACGGAGAACCGGATGGTGGGAGGACGTGCACTGATGACAGATTCTACACATATTAAGGCCAATGCTAATAAAAATAAATTTGTACATAAATATAAAAAAGAAAAGGCAAAGTTTTATATAGATGAACTAGAAGCTGCGGTAATCGAAGATCGTGAGGTACACGGAAAAAAGAATTAAAACCTAGAAAGGAAAGTGATACCCCTACTAAAAAAACTCGTATAAGCACTACGGATCCAGATAGTGGATTTTTAATGAGAGATGGAAAACCGAACGGTTTTCATTTCTTAGATCATCGTACAACTGATGCGAAGTACAATATCATTACAGATACCTATATAACGGCTGGAAATATGGCAGATTCCGAGCCGTATTTAGCACGTCTACAAGCTCAAATTAATAAATTCGGATTTAAGGTGGAAGCTGTAGCTCTTGATGCAGGCTATTTTACAGGTTATATCTGTAAGAAATTATCAGAAAGAAATATATTTATGGTGATGGGGTATCGCCGATTTGGAAAGCGAAATAAAGAAGTACCGAAAAGCCAATTTAAATATGTAGAAGAAATGAATGCATTTGCTTGTCCGATGGGATGTATTTTAGAGTATGCGACAACGGATCGCGAAGGATATCGTCAATATAAATCGAATCCAGAAGACTGCGCTGTTTGTCCGCTACGTGAGGTGTGCTTTTCAAAGAAACAGAAACAAAAAGTTATCACTCATCATGTATGGGAGAAATATAAAGATATCGCTAGAAAAAACAAGCTAACAGTTACAGGGAAAAAGTTGTATAAAGTACGCTGTTCAACTATAGAGCGAAGCTTTGCGGACGCCAAAGAACTCCATGGCTATCGATATGCTCGGTTTCGGGGGCTGAAGTCTGTCCAAATGCAGGCTTATCTCACCTCAGCTTGTCAAAATATGAAAAAAATAGCCCTCCATCTGACCAAAAAGGGTCTGGTGGAGGGCTATTTTTCTAAATTCTATTATTTTATGTTGTTTTCATTTGCTAAAATCAAAAAGATTTCAGAGTGTTGGGAACCCTAAAGGGTTTCCCAACACTCTGAAAAAAGACAATCTAAAGGATTGTCTTTTTTATATTCGCGTATGTTCTGATAAATTTAGGTTAGCCTTACTAAGGAGGTGAAAAGTTTGCGAAAACGTTTATATATAGGGATTGGGGTTATTCTCTTAATCGCTTTAGGAGGAATTGTATTTTGGTCGGCTTTACAAGGAAACCGTACGGAGCATTTTATTTTAAGACATATGGTAAATGAAAATGGAACACTTGCAACGTATCGTTTAGCAGATACAAAGGCAGGAACAGGTGAGGCGAAGGGTCGTGAAGCTTTATCAGAATCGGCAGGACTATGGCTACAATATACTCTTGATAAAGATGATCAGTCACTATTCGATGAACAAGTAAAGGTTATTCAAAATAATTTTGTACATAAGGATCACATCGTTTTATGGAAAATCTCTGAAAAGGGAGAAATGCAGTCAGCCACCAATGCACTTATAGATGATCTTCGTATTATTGAACAATTATATCGTGCTTATGAAATGTATCAGGAAGAGCGCTATAAAAACCTTGCTGATCAATTGAGCAATGCTGTACTTCGTTATAATAAAAAAGATAATTATTACGTGGATTATTATGATGCAGATGCAGGTAAACAAAATAAATTTACAACAACATCTTACATAAATCCTCATGCATTCTCTTATATGAAAAAGTACGGGGAAATTTCTGCACAGCAGTATCAGGAAGTCGTGCAGTTTTTAGCAAATTATCCGAGAGAGGGTTGGGCATTTCCGAAAGAGTATAAAGAAGATGGTACATTTACATACGATAAAGAAGTGAATCTTATTGATCAATCATACGTTGCGTATCATCGTAGTTTAGGTGGTCTTTCATCAGATGCTTATTTGGAGTTTATAAAGAAAAAATTCCATGAGGACGGAAAGTTATACGGTCGTTATAACTTAGAAACGGGAAAACAAACGGTAAACTATGAATCACCAGCATCTTATGGATTAACAATTTTGTACGTATTACAAACAGGTGATACAAAGTTTGCGAAGGAATTGTATGAATGGATGACTACATTCCGAAATGATAACGTATTTAGTAGATATTACGGTGGATACGTAACAGGCGAAAATAATAATACGCATATTTTCGATAATGTATTACCACTTTTAGCTGAAATGGAATTAGAGAAGAGCAAGAAATAGAAGGTGCCATTCCTAAAGGAATGGCACCTTCTCAGGCTGTGGAGAAAGTCTTCTCCACAGCCTGTTTTTGTGTCTGAACCTCTTTTTATGTGTCAACACTGATAAAAAAGAGGAAAAGGAGAGATTTCTTATGATGGGTGCTTTAAAAAATCATCGCGATGAACGTGTATCTGTTTCTGTAGAAGAGTTAGTTCCACAAGATCATTTCCTTCGTGCGATTGAAGCGACAATTCGTTTTGATTTTATTGAGGAGAAGTTACGCCCTTATTACTGTGAAAACAATGGACGTCCGTCAATCCATCCTATCGTTTTATTCAAAATGATGTTTATTGGATATTTTTATGGTATTCGTTCTGAGCGTCAATTGGAAAAGGAGATTAAAACGAATATCGCCTACCGTTGGTTTTTAGGGTTTTCTCTATCAGATACTATTCCAGATCATTCTACAATCAGTTGGAATCGCCGTACCCGTTTTATTCATACAAATATTTTCGAAGAAATTTTTGATGAGATTGTGAGGCAAGCGACGGAGAACCGGATGGTGGGAGGACGTGCACTGATGACAGATTCTACACATATTAAGGCCAATGCTAATAAAAATAAATTTGTACATAAATATAAAAAAGAAAAGGCAAAGTTTTATATAGATGAACTAGAAGCTGCGGTAATCGAAGATCGTGAGGTACACGGAAAAAAGAATTAAAACCTAGAAAGGAAAGTGATACCCCTACTAAAAAAACTCGTATAAGCACTACGGATCCAGATAGTGGATTTTTAATGAGAGATGGAAAACCGAACGGTTTTCATTTCTTAGATCATCGTACAACTGATGCGAAGTACAATATCATTACAGATACCTATATAACGGCTGGAAATATGGCAGATTCCGAGCCGTATTTAGCACGTCTACAAGCTCAAATTAATAAATTCGGATTTAAGGTGGAAGCTGTAGCTCTTGATGCAGGCTATTTTACAGGTTATATCTGTAAGAAATTATCAGAAAGAAATATATTTATGGTGATGGGGTATCGCCGATTTGGAAAGCGAAATAAAGAAGTACCGAAAAGCCAATTTAAATATGTAGAAGAAATGAATGCATTTGCTTGTCCGATGGGATGTATTTTAGAGTATGCGACAACGGATCGCGAAGGATATCGTCAATATAAATCGAATCCAGAAGACTGCGCTGTTTGTCCGCTACGTGAGGTGTGCTTTTCAAAGAAACAGAAACAAAAAGTTATCACTCATCATGTATGGGAGAAATATAAAGATATCGCTAGAAAAAACAAGCTAACAGTTACAGGGAAAAAGTTGTATAAAGTACGCTGTTCAACTATAGAGCGAAGCTTTGCGGACGCCAAAGAACTCCATGGCTATCGATATGCTCGGTTTCGGGGGCTGAAGTCTGTCCAAATGCAGGCTTATCTCACCTCAGCTTGTCAAAATATGAAAAAAATAGCCCTCCATCTGACCAAAAAGGGTCTGGTGGAGGGCTATTTTTCTAAATTCTATTATTTTATGTTGTTTTCATTTGCTAAAATCAAAAAGATTTCAGAGTGTTGGGAACCCTAAAGGGTTTCCCAACACTCTGAGAAGGTGCCATTCCTAAAGGAATGGCACCTTCTATTTGTGGCGTTATTTGTTTATAAATCGATATTCCTTGTCGATATAATTTTACGTCCTAATATTGGAGAAGTAATCAATCACGAATTCACGAAATTGCTGGGCAGTTTTTGATAAGTAACGTTTCTTCGACCAACTTAAGCCAATGGTTCGCTCACAATTAGGTTCAATAATACGTAACTTATTTGGTGCTAAAGTAGAGTTTTTTAATAAAGTTAAGCTTGGAACAAATGCGATGCCAAGACCTTGCTTAATGAGGTCGCTAATCACGGTTGGTTCATCTACTTCAAAAGCGATATGTGGAGTGAAACCAGCTTCTTTACAAAATTCATCTGTTAAGTGCCGAAATCCGTAACCAGTGTTCATACTAATGAACGGTTCGTCTTTTACTTCATGCAGATGGATACTTTCGCGGCCTGATAAACGATGGCCTGAAGGGACGACTAAGAAAATTTCTTCTGTAATAAGTGGTTCCCAAACGATCTCCTCGCCTTCAATTGGTACAGAAGAGATACAAAAGTCAATTTCTATATTATCTAGTTGCCGTTTCATAGAAGGAGTAGACGCGAGAAATTGCTGGAATCGAACGTTAGGATGTTCTAGTAAAAAAGAACCGAGCAGTTCTGGTAATATTCGCGGAATAGAAACGGCTAGCGTAATAGAGCCTTGTTGTAATTCAGCTAAGTCTTTAATTTCTCGTTCCCCTTCACTTAATTCATGAAAAATACGTTCTACTCGTTTTAAAAATACTTTCCCGAAAGAGTTTAATATAATCTGTCGACCTTGGCGATCAAATAATGGGACGCCTAAGTCCTTTTCTAGTCTAGCAATTGTTTTGCTGAGTGAAGGCTGCGCGATATGCAATTCTTCAGCTGCTTTTGTCATATGTTCTAATCGTGCGACTGTCTGAAAGTATTTTAATTGAAGAAGTTCCATTTCTAATCTCCTTTCTATAGACCAAAAGGAATGAATTTATAATTAAAGATGTATTATACAGTATGGAAAGTGACGTGTATAGTAAATCTGTTAAACCATTCGACGGGTGTTAAATTGGAAGAAGGAGTATGTTTCATGAAGGGAATTCAACTTATATTTAAAGATTGGAAGGCGATGTGGAACCATAAACATGGACGTATCGCTTTAATTTTTTGTTAATCGTTCCTTTAATTTATTCAGGATTCTTTTTAGCTGGATATTGGGATCCATACGGAAATTTAGATAAATTACCAGTTGCGGTTGTGAATTTAGATCAGGGTGCTGCGATGGATGAAAAAACAATTCATGCAGGAGACGATTTCGTTAAAAATTTAAGAGAGAATAAGGAACTGGCTTTTCATTTCGTATCAGAAAAAAATGCTGATGAGGGGCTCAAAAAAGACAAGTATTATATGGTTGTTACGATTCCAGAGGATTTCTCTAAAAAGGTAAGTACACTTATGGATGAGAAACCAGAGCCGGCAAAGTTGCAGTACAAAGTAAATCCGGGTAAAAACTTTGTAGCAGCTCAAATTGGAACGACAGCTGTTGAAAATATGAAAACAAAAATTTCAAATAGCATTACGAAATCTTATACAGAAGGTGTCTTTTCAAAGTTTCAAGATTTGGCACAAGGGTTGAGTGATGCAAGTAACGGTGCTGGGAAGTTACATGAAGGAACGACGGATGCAAAAAATGGGGCGAATCAGCTTGCAGATGGTATTCATCGTTTAAGTGACGGGACAGTGAAGTTGAAAGAAGGAAGTGGTAAGCTTGCCTCTAGCCAATCGGCGTTAACAGGGGGAGCAAATGAGCTTAGTCAAGGAGCGACATCACTTCATAGTGGTATGGAGTTACTAGCGCAAGGTGAAAAAACTTTACAATCAGGAGTTAGTGAATTAAGTGCTGGTACAAATGAATGGGTGAACGGAAGTGAGAAACTTGCTGAGGGACAAGTAAAAGCGGATGATGCGGCAAGTAGTATGAAGAAGCAATTAGAGGAGTACATGAAAAGTCATCCAGAAGCACAGCAAGACCCTGCTTTTCAAAAAATCGTTGCTACTTCTAATGGATTAGCTCAAGCAACAAATACTTTGAATAATAGCCAAAAACAATTGACACAAGGCGCGAAGAAGCTTGCTGACGGTCAGCATAAGGTTGAAGAAGGCATGAATACATTCGGAGTTAAGTTAAGTGAAGCTACTGCTGGAACGAAAAAGATAGCAGATGGCACTTCGAATTTAGCTGATGGATTTGCGAAGTGGGGGAATGGATTTACTTCTCTACAAGAAGGTGTAAATCAGCTTGCGAGTGGTGGAACGGAGCTAAATAACGGTGCTGAGAAGTTAACGAACGGACTTGTTAAACTTGACGAGGGTGCGAAAGAACTTTCCACGAAATTGGGAGAGGGCGCAGAGAAGATAGCAGATGTTCGCAATGATGATGCACGCAATACGATGTTTGCAGAACCAGTTCAATTAGTGAAGTCAACAGTTTCTGACGTGCCTAACTACGGTTCAGGTATTGCACCATATTTCTTATCACTTGCATTTTATGTTGGCGGAATTATGGCATCGAATATTTTACCGCTTGGCCGTAGACAAAATATGAAGGTAAGTGGAACGGTACACTTTGTTAATAAACTAGGATTGGTATATTTAATTGGACTTATTCAAGCGCTACTTGTAGATGTAGTTGTGCTAGGCGTTATGAAATTAGAAGTTGCCAGTGTGCCACTCTTTGTTTTATCAAGTATTGTTATTTCCTTTACGTTCATGACGTTTATTCTTATGTTAGTAACGGTATTTGGTCTTGTTGGGAAGTTCGCAGCGGTAACGCTCCTTGTCCTGCAATTAGCGACGAGTGGGGGGACTTTCCCAGGAGAATTAAACGTAGCTGTTCTTAGCAAAATTGGACAGTTTCTCCCAATGTCTCATTCCCTTAGAGGATTACAAGATGTTATCTCTTTAGGAGATTGGTCGCAATTACAAATGCAAATTTTAATATTGTTATGCTACCTCGTTGTTGCTGGAGGAATTGCTTGGATTACGAGTCATATACAGCATAGAGAAAAAAGTGCAGAACAAGTTTCTTAAAATAAAAGAAGCTATCCGAATTTTTCCGGATAGCTTCTTTTATTTCTTTTCCATTACTGCAAAGTAATTATTTTCATTATCAGCAAAGTTGAATGCTCTACCAGTAGGTAAATCTACAACTTGTCCAACTGTGACATTTTTCTCAGAAAGATCTTTATATAGTTGATCTAAGTTAGTAGAGAAGAACATAAGTGAAGGCGTATTTAAGTTTAATTCAGGTTGCATCTTCGCAATTAACGCCTTATCGTGAAGGACGATACTTGTTCCGGCTTCTTTAGTTGGCGCAATTTCAATCCAGCGAAATCCTTGACCGTTATTTTCTTCCGCAACGATTTGGAATCCTACTGTTTCTGTCCAGAATTGCACTGATTCATCTTGGTTATTTACATATAACATAATTTGTCCAATTTGATTAATCATAGGTGTGTCCTACTTTCTTTTCTTGTATGGAATTCTATTATATCAAAGATATGGTTTGAATACCTTTTCGTGATTTTTCCGAAGTACAATCTTCGCCCATTTCATATTTGTCGTAGGGGAAGGCCCTGTAATCCAAGTATGAAAGGGTAGTATGCTGCAAAGGACCATTGCTGAAATAGAGATTGTGGCCGTTAGTATAAATAATAATAGGCTATATAATATTGTGTTTTCTTGCAATGTGAATAAAGAAAGAAATTTTGTACATAGTTGTAAGAAGAAAAAATGAGCTAAATAAGCACCATACGTGTAATTTCCGATAAATCGTAAAGCTTTATATAAGAAACCGCGTCGCTGTACAATTGTAATAGATAGCACGTATAGTATGATAATTTCGCATACAATATATAGAAACATAGATGGTTTTAAATAAGTAGAAACAGTTAAATGAATAGAGTTCACACCGTAAAAACTAAATAACTCATAATTGATAAATAAAAATAAAATAAAGAATAAGATTGTTATAAGCGGGATATGTTTCATGACGAATAAACGCCAAGTTTTTAATGATACAGCAGCTATTCCTCCCATGACGAAATAGAATGAGTAAAAGAAGAAGGAACGATCTGTATAATGTAAAATGGTTGAGCTCGTCAATTTCTCTCCATTAAAAATGTAGTGAGAAGAGTACCACATTAAAAGGAAATATAGGCAAGCGAAAATGGTCATATATTTGTATATGTCTTTTTTATTTTCTGTTCGTTTTTGAAACCAATAAAATAGTGTGCATAGTAAAGGGAACAATAAGTGAATTTGGAACATCATAATAACGTACCAAAGATGAGGTGCAGCCGTTCCGAGTAATAAACTTTTTATTCCGCCTTGTAGTGTAATGGCGTCGTTTGTTGTTAATAGATAAAGAATAGACCAGAAGAAATAAGGAATGAGTAAATGTGCGGCTTTTTCATAAATATATTCTCTGTAAACGAGTTGCTTCGTATATAGCCGAATTAAATGGAAGCCGACGATAAATATGAATGCAGGTGCTGAAAATTTTGCAAGATTAAATAGCATGCCCATAATGAGGGATTGCTCGAGTAAGACATTTCCTTGATTCATTGTATATAATAAGGAACTTTGCAAAACGACAGCAAGAAATGCAATGCTTTGCAAAACTTTGAATTCTGGTGCGCTTTGAGTCATTTTATACATCTCCTTTTCCATACATGATTATAGTACGGAGAATGGATGATAGGTGTGGAATATTTGTGAAGATTATAACAAATTTGTGGCAGAATGGGATTATATTAACGTTTTTGCTAATCTATCTATCGTAACTTGAAATGTATCAACGATTTTCCAAATATATTGATTCACTGACAAATAACGACAAAAAGAGGATGCTCCAACGAGCATCCTCTTTCCATATATTAAGCAAATTTATTTTTGATCCAGTTTTTACCTTCTACAAGACGAGCTGTCATTACGGCACAAGCGTTATCTCCTGTTACGTTTAACACTGTTGCAGGAGGGTCAATGATTGTACTAATTGCTGCGATAATTGGTAATGCTTCTGGCGGGAAGCCGTATAGAGAAACGATTAACATTTCACCAATCATACCGCCGCCTGGAATAGCACCCATTACTGTTCCTACTAATAGAGAAACGACAAGTGCGATTGCCAATGTTTTCGGTCCTTCGAATTCCATGTTGAAAATACCGAATAAGAAAGCAATTTTTAATACGCCGCCTAAAACAGATCCATCTTTATGAAGTGTAGACCCAAGAAGGACAACTGTTTCACGAACGTCAGAAGAAATACCCATTTTCTTCGTTGCTTCTAAGTTAGCTGGAATACTTGCGGCACTACTACAAGTTGCAAGAGATGTAACTGTAGGAGAGACCATGTTCTTCCAAAATACTTGTACACCTTGTTTGCGACCTGCAAGGTACGCATAGAATGTAAAGAATACAAAGAAGTAAATAAGAGAAGCTGGATAGTATACCATTGCTGCTCGGAAGTAAGTTCCAAGAAGTTGCGGTCCGAATTCACCAACTAATGCTGCGAAGTAAGCAGCTAGTCCGATTGGAGCGTAGTACATAATGAAAGATACAACTTTCATTGAAATTTCTGCACCAGCTTGTAAGAACGTAGCGAATGGTTTCCCTTTTTCACCAACTGCTGAAGTTGCAACCCCCATTAAAATAGAGAAGAAAATAAGGGCTAACATGTTCTCGCGAGATAGTAACTTTGAAAAGTCTGATACTGTTAGGATACCAACAATTTGATCAGCAACACTAACTGCTTTTTCAGCTTTATCAGGCTGTGTTAGTTCTAATACAACACCTTGTGCTGGCGGGAATACTTTCACGATAATAATCATAAAAATAGCAGCTAAAATACTTGTAAATAAGAAAGTTCCAGCCATACTAGACATAATTTTACCGAAACGTTTTAATCCATCCATATTAGCAATAGATGACGCGATGCTAAAGAATACTAAAGGTACAACAATCGTAAACATTAAGTTTAAGAAAATGTCACCAAGCGGCTTTAAAGCAACTGCATCGGCACCCATGAAATAACCAATGAAACCACCAATTAGGATAGAAGATAATAAAATAAGTGGAAAGCGATATGCCTTCATAAATAAACCCTCCTATCGATTATAAAAAAAATCATACTGAATCATTATAGCGAGTTAGAGACGTCTTTACTAGGAGAATACGGATAGATGGAATAGCGCGAAAACCAAGAAATTTTTGTTTTTAAGCTCGGCATACAGTTAGAAATCTAGACATATATATTTGTAACCTAGTGGTGGCGAGGGCTGCACCATAAATTAGGTGTAGAAAAAGGGGGAGGGAAGCAGGATGAATATTTTGCTTTGCTGTGCAGCGGGAATGTCTTCCAGTTTGATAGTTACAAAAATGGAGAAAGCAGCAGGGGCAAAGGGGATAGAGGTAAAGATTTGGGCTGTATCAGGTTCAGAAGTACGAAATCATATTGATGATGCAGATGTACTTTTACTTGGGCCGCAAGTACGCTATTTATTACCGAAAATGAAAGAATTATGTAAAGAGAAGGGAATACCTGTTGATGTAATTCAATCCGTCCATTACGGGCTTTGTAATGGAGAAGCTATCTTACAAGCAGCTTTGTCAATGAAACCATGAGGAGAGTGGGATAGATGATACGGTTTTTAGAGAAATATGTGATGCCAGTGGCAGGAAAGGTTGCAGAACAGAGACATTTGCAAGCGATTCGTGATGGAATTGTTTTAACGATGCCTTTCTTGATTATTGGATCTTTTTTTCTAATCATTAGTGCTCTTCCGATACCCGGGTATAATGATTTTATGGCAGGAATCTTCGGAAAGAATTGGAATGTAGCATTAGGGTACCCAGTGGGGGCTACTTTTAATATAATGTCTTTAATAGCTGTTTTTGGAATCGCTTACAGATTGGGAGAATACTATAAAGTAGATTCGTTAGCATCTGGTGCATTATCACTTGTGACATTTTTACTTGCAACTCCATTTCAAGTTGCATATATTGTTCCGGGTACGAAAGAAAGTATACTGGTAGATGGAGTAATCCCAGCGGCATTAATGGGAAGCCAAGGTTTATTTGTAGCGATGATTATTGCAATTATATCTACTGAAATTTATCGATTTGTTGTACAGAAAAAGATGATTATAAAGATGCCAGAGACAGTTCCGCCAGCAGTAACGCGTTCATTTGCTGCGCTTATTCCAGGCTTTATTGTTGTGACGGTTGTTTGGATCATTAGATTAATTTTTGAACATACGACTTTCGGTAGCATCCATAATGTTATAGGAAAGCTTTTACAGGAGCCTCTTAGTGTACTTGGGGCTAGCCTTTGGGGTGCGGTAATCGCAGTTATCATTGTCCATGTACTTTGGGCGTGTGGAATTCATGGAGCTGCAATTGTTGGTGGTGTAATGAGTCCGATTTGGTTGTCGTTAATGGACCAAAATCGAATTGCTTTTCAGGCTGGGCAAGACGTACCGAATACGATTACTGCACAGTTCTTTGACTTATGGATTTATATGGGCGGTTCTGGTGCAACACTTGCTTTAGTTGTAGGAATGTTATTATTTGCACGAAGTCAGCAATTAAAAAGTACCGGACGATTATCGATTGCGCCAGGTATTTTTAATATTAATGAAATGGTGACTTTCGGTATGCCGATTGTAATGAACCCACTTTTACTTATTCCATTTATATTGGTGCCAGTCGTGTTAACGGTTGTTTCTTATTTTGCAATGGAATGGGGATGGGTTGCACGTCCGAGCGGAGCTGCTGTACCTTGGACTACACCTATTCTTTTTAGTGGATATTTAGGATCAGGCGGAAAAATTTCAGGGGTTGTTTTGCAGGTCGTTAACTTTGCACTTGCATTTCTTATTTATTTTCCATTCTTAAAAATATGGGATAACCAAAAAGTAGCGGAAGAAAAGGGGGAGTAAAGAACTAAAATGGATACGATAGAGACGAAAGCTTTTCACTTGATTTTGCATGGTGGTAATGCGAGAAGTTGTTCAATGGAAGCAATTGATTGCGCAAAGCGCGGTGAATTTCAGGAAGCAGAAGCGAAACTACAAGAAGCTTTAAATGAATTGCAAGAGGCGCACCGCTTACAAACAGAGCTCATACAGAAAGAGGCTGCCGGGGAAAAAAACGAAGTTACCCTGCTGATGGTGCATGCACAAGATCATTTAATGAACGCAATTACAGTGAAGGAATTGGCGAGTGAGTTTGTAGAATTATATAGGAAGATGTCGGTGGATGAATGAACCTTGCTTAGGCAAGGTTTTTTTATTTTATTAAATAATAGTGGGTTAAAATAATAAATTATTTTTCATTAAAAAAAGTTTTTTAGTGTTTTTTTGCTTAAAACACAACTAGACAACTAAACACTAATCTATTTTCATACAGTTATGTGTTAAAAGCGTGTTGTTTTATAACACACTGTGTGTTTTTTGGGGGACACACTGATTGAAAACGTTAACACACAAAGAAAACACTCGGAAAAGTGTTGATTTTAGTGGTTTTAAAAAGTTGGCACGCTAATTGCATTAATAAATAGCGTAAAGAAAAATAAATAAACATAAATTTTTTATACTATACAAGGGGGATTTTCAAATGAATATTTTATTATGTTGCTCAGCAGGGATGTCTACAAGTTTACTAGTTACAAAAATGGAAGCGGCTGCAAAAGCTCGCGGTCTAGAAGGAAAGATTTGGGCTGTATCTGGGGATGCAGTAAAAACGAATATCGATCAAGCAGATGTATTATTACTAGGACCACAAGTTCGTTACATGCTTTCTTCAATGAAAACGCTTGCTGATGAGAGAAACGTTGGAATCGATGTTATTAATCCAATGCACTACGGCATGATGAATGGAGAAGCAGTTTTAGATCACGCATTAACACTTAAAAAATAATTAGGGGGGAAGCGAAATGCAAAAGTTTATTGCATTCATGGAGAAATATATTGTTCCTGTCGCTGGTAAAATCGGATCGCAACGTCACTTAGCTGCGATCCGTGACGGATTTATTGCAGTTATGCCACTTATTTTAGTTGGTGCACTGGCATCACTAATTAATGGTTTTCCATCTGAAGTTTTCCAAGATTTCATGAAAGGTTTGTTTGGTGAAACGTGGAAACAAGTTGGCGGTGGAATGTGGACTGGTTCTTTCGCGATTCTAGCACTAATCATTGCATTTACAACAAGTTATAACTTAGCAAAATCTTACGGCGTTGATGGTTTGTCAGCAGGTATTATTTCATTTGGTGCGTTAATTATTCTTACACCAACAACACCGAAAGAAGGCGGATTGAACTTAGCTTGGACAGGGGCACAAGGGTTATTCGTAGCAATCATTGTGGCACTCCTTGTTACTGAAGTATTCCGTTTCTTTGTACAAAGAAACATTACTTTTAAAATGCCTGATGGAGTACCACCAGCAGTTTTAAGATCTTTCGCAGCTATAGTTCCAGCATTTGTTATCTTAACAGTAGTTGCAGGTATTCAATTAGCAGTGAAATTAGCTGGTACAAGTGTTCATGAATTTATCTTTAATACGATTCAATCACCACTGCAAAGTTTAGCAGGGACATTACCAAGTGCAATTATCATTGTACTTCTTGTTCATCTTCTTTGGTTCTTCGGTTTACATGGTCCGAATATCGTTGGTGGTATTATTGAGCCATTATACTTACCGGCATTAGAGAAAAACATGAATTTATTCAAAGGTGGTACATCTGCATTTGATGTTCCAAACATTATTACAAAACCATTCTTTGATACTTTCGTATATCTTGGTGGTTCTGGTGCAACATTAGCATTCTTAGTAGTGGTATTACTCGTAGCGAAAAGTGCGCAATTACGCGGTGTATCTCGTTTATCAATTGGACCAGGTGCATTCAATATTAACGAACCAGTAATATTTGGTACACCAATTATTTTAAATCCAGTTTTATTCTTACCGTTTATCATAACACCAATTGTATTAGTAATTACTTCTTATACAGCTATATCTATTGGCTGGGTACCAAAAACAGTTGTGATGATTCCATGGGCAACACCACCGATTATTAGTGGTTATCTTGTAACAGGTGGACACATTTCTGGTGCGATTCTACAGTTATTCAACTTTGTAATTGCGATGGTAATCTACTATCCATTCGTTGTATTATGCGACCGTTCTGTTGTTCGTACTGAAAAAGCAGCAGCACAAGGAAATAACAACTCTGTACCTATGTAACATAGTAATTGTTCTCACAGACAACATGATCTGTGAGAACAATTACCTTTATATCATGTTCAAAAAGATGAAACCCATCTACAAGAACACCAAACAATCATTAATAAAATAATAATTTTATAGAAATGTTCAAACTGAAGGGGTATTTAAATCGGTTGAACCATAATAGAGAGGGCGGTAATTATGATGACTACAGCAGAACAAATTCCATTCCAATTAATTTTAAATAGTGGTAATGCACGAAGCTTTGCAATGGAGGCACTTCAATTTGCCAAACAGGGGAAAATGGCAGAGGCTGATGAAGCGATGGTAAAGGCGAAAGAAGCCATTAATGAAGCGCATCATTTCCAAACAGAGCTCATACAATCAGAAGCAAGAGGAGAAAAAACAGAGATTAGTGTTCTTTTAATTCACGCACAAGATCATTTAATGAATGCGATTACAGTAAAAGAATTAGCAGCAGAATTTATTGACCTTTATAAAAAGTTAGAAGCGAAAGGGGAATAAAGCATGACTGGAATTAAAATTGCTACAATCGGCGGTGGATCTAGTTATACACCAGAGTTAATTGAAGGATTTATTAAGCGTTATGATGAGCTTCCTGTTCGTGAAATTTGGTTAGTAGATATTGAGGCAGGAAAAGAAAAGTTAGAAATCGTTGGTAACTTAGCGAAACGTATGGTGAAAAAATCTGGTTTACCAATCGAGGTACATTTAACACTTGATCGCCGCGAGGCATTAAAGGATGCTGACTTCGTAACAACGCAGCTTCGCGTAGGTTTATTAGAAGCTCGTGCAAAAGATGAAGCAATCCCATTAAAATATGATGTAATCGGTCAGGAAACGAATGGTCCTGGTGGTTTATTCAAAGCGCTGAGAACGATTCCTGTTATTTTAGATATTTGTAAGGACATGGAGGAACTTTGTCCGAATGCATGGTTAATTAACTTCGCGAATCCGGCTGGTATGGTAACAGAAGCTGTCCTTCGTTATACAAACATTCAAAGAGTAGTTGGTCTGTGTAACGTTCCAATCGGAATTCGTATGGGTCTTGCGAGATTACTTGAAGTAGATGCAAGTCGCGTACATGTAGATTTTGCAGGTTTAAATCATATGGTATACGGATTAGATGTATACTTAGACGGCGTAAGTGTAATGGATCGTGTGTTAGAGCTTGTAACAGATCCAGAAAAGCAAATCACGATGGAAAATATCGCTGCGCTTAACTGGGAGCCAGACTTTATTCGCGGTCTTCGTGCAATTCCGTGTCCATACCACCGTTACTACTACAAAACACGTGAAATGCTAGAAGAAGAGAAAGAAGCTTCGATTGAAAAAGGTACACGTGCAGAAGTAGTAAAACAATTAGAAGATGATTTATTCGAGTTATATAAAGACCCGAATTTAGATATTAAGCCACCACAATTAGAAAAACGTGGCGGAGCTTATTATAGTGATGCAGCATGTAGCTTAATTACGTCTATTTACAACAATAAAGGTGATATCCAGCCTGTTAATACACGAAACAACGGAACAATTGCAAGCTTGCCACATGATTCTGCTGTTGAAGTGAACTGTATTATTACGAAAGAAGGTCCAAAACCAATTGCGGTCGGAGATCTTCCAGTACCAGTTCGCGGTTTAGTACAGCAAATTAAATCATTTGAGCGCACAACAATTGAAGCTGCTGTTACAGGGGATTATCATAAGGCGCTGCTTGCTATGACAATTAATCCACTTGTACCATCAGATAAAGTTGCAAAACAAATTTTAGATGAAATGTTAGAAGCTCATAAAGAGTATCTTCCACAATTCTTTAAAAAGATAGAGAAATAAAGCGGCGCTATTTAGCCCGCTTTTTTTAATTCTAGTAGGAGGTATTACGATGATTAAGCTAATTGTAAATGCAGATGATTTTGGTCTTACAGAAGGTACAAATTACGGAATTATTGATGGACATAAAAATGGGCTTGTAAATTCAACGACGATGATGATGAATATGCCAGGGACAGAACATGCTGTAAGCTTAGCGAAAGAGTATAAAACGTTAGGGATAGGAGTGCATCTCGTATTAACAGCAGGAGAACCGCTGCTTACAGATGTACCATCACTTGTAAGTAGCGATGGATTGTTTCATAGACAAAGCGTCGTATGGGAAGGGAACGTAAATCCAGAAGAAGTTGAGAGAGAATGGACTGCTCAAATTGAGAAATTCCTATCTTACGGATTAACACCAACTCATTTAGATAGTCATCATCACGTGCATGGATTACCGATCTTGCACGATGTTCTTGAGAGATTAGCAGCTAAATATAATGTTCCGATTCGTCGTTGTGAGGAAGAGCGAGCAGTACGCCCGTTTTCTGACGTGTTTTACAGTGATTTTTATGCGGATGGTGTGACGGAAGATTACTTTGTAAAGTTAAAAGAAAGAGTACAAGGTGAACAAACGGTAGAAATTATGGTGCATCCAGCTTATATTGACCCAGAGCTTGTGAAACGTTCTTCTTACGTAATGGATCGTGTGAAAGAATTGCGTATTTTAACGGAGAGCGAGTTGCCTGAAGGAATAGAGCTTGTGAAGTTTTAATAGGAAAACGACGGCTAAATAGGGCCGTCGTTTTTTTAGGTTTACAAAATGAATAGAACATATCCACCAAAGGCTCCGAGTATAACGATAACCCAAGGTGGCGTTTTCCAAAAAGCGAGTAAGCAAAATAGAAGAGAAGCAAAAACGAAATCTACAGAATTCATAATTGTACTCGTCCAAATTGGATCATAAAAAGCTGCTAATAAAATACCGACAACGGCTGCATTCACTCCAAGTAGTGCGCCTTGTATGTAGGATACTCTCCTTACACTGTCCCAAAATGGTAAGACGCCAATAACGAGCAGGAAGGCAGGAAGAAAGATCGCGATTGTTGCAACAATTGCTCCGGCGGTTCCATTTAGCGCTGCGCCTATATAAGAGGCAAATGTAAATAGTGGTCCTGGTACTGCTTGTGTTAATCCGTATCCAGCTAGAAATTGTTCTTTTGCCATCATCCCGTTTTGTACAAACTCACTTTCAAGAAGAGGAAGTACGACGTGTCCTCCGCCAAATACAAGTGCACCAGAGCGATAGAAACTATCAAATAAAGCGATGTAATAAGAGAACGGTCTTAATATTGGTAGCACTATTAATAGTCCGAGGAATAGGACGAGACAAGAAACTGCTATCGTTTTTGAAATAGGTACTTTTATATTTTGAGATTGGCTAATTGGTTGGCCACGATATAAAAACCAACCAATAAAGCCAGATACTATAATGAGAATGACTTGTGTCCAACTACTTGGCCATAATAAGGCGATTGCGGCAGTTACAATCGCGATTGTTGCCCGATTTCGGTCCGGTGTTAACTTTTGAGCCATTCCCCATATTGCATGAGCGACAATTGCAACCGCTACAAGTTTCAGTCCATGAATCCAGCCCGTACTTCCAAGTTCGAACTGATTAAGGAATGAAGCGAAGAAAACTAAAACGAGCACAGACGGTAGGGTGAATCCAATCCATGAAATAATGGATCCTAATAATCCCCCGCGTAATAATCCAATCCCCATCCCGACTTGACTGCTGGCTGGTCCAGGAAGGAATTGACATAGTGCTACTAAGTCACCGTAACTTTTTTCATCCATCCATTTTCTTTTTTGTACGTATTCGTGATGGAAATAGCCGAGATGAGCGACAGGACCTCCAAATGAAGTAAGTCCTAATTTAAATGAGACGAGAAAAATCTCTAATAATGTGTGAAAGGTGTATTTGTTATTTTCCAAAATAACCTCCTAGAATGTTTTCCTAAGTGCATTATACAAGAGGCAATAAAGTGAATGAAATGATTTCTATGTAAAGATTTTGTGAATCTTTTAGTTGTAATTAAAAATTGAAAAAGTCATAAATGATTATGTCTAAACCATAAAGTAGTAGAAGTAGTACTGGGAAATTTATATAAGGAGAATGCCCGTATGACAACACATTTCTTTGCTAGGTTAACAGGGAAGAGGGAAATACCTCCTGTAAATACAGAAGCTTATGGTGTAACAGAGTTTATTTTTAGTGAGGATTTAAAGAAGTTGCAATATCGGGTCATATTGAAAAACATCGAAAAGGTTACATCATGCCAAATTCATTTAGGGAAAGCGGATCAAATTGGTCCAGTTGTTTTAAATTTGTTTGGTCCGCTAAAGCAAGGTATTAGTGTGAATGAAGGAGTTGTGACCGGTGTAGTCAATGTGGAGGATTTTGAAGGACCTTTACAGGGGAGAGCGTTTGATAGCTTACTTCAAGAAATAATTCAGGCGAATGTATATGTAAATGTTTATACGAAGTCCAATAAGAAGGGCGAAATCAGGGGGAGAATAAGGAAAGTAAAGAAATAAACGAAAAGGCTGTCCAAAAAAATTGGAACAGCCTTTTTTATTATACTGGTTGCCGTTTTTGTGAAGTATTGTCGGTAAGTTGATATATTTAAAAAATCGCCGATATAAGTTCACTTACTACGCACTAGGTACTACTCGAAAATATCGCCTAGATCAATTTTTTACAGGTTGATTTTTGATGAAGAAGTCCATTACATAAAATACTTCGTCATCTGGTATTTGTATTTCAAATGTATTTTCAATAGGTTGCAATGCTTTTTTTACTTTCATGTACATCCAGTACTCATCTTGTCTTCGTTTTTCTTTATCAGGATGAGGGAGGAGACTTTCGCCTTTTTGAAGACGGTCAACCATGCAGCTCATATGCAAAATCACACCCATTAAACTGTCAGGAGTTAGCTGTAAAGAAATTAATTCTTGAATTGTATTTAATGCATAACGAATTGTTTTAATAAGTAATGCGCCATCGTTACGCTGCATTTGTTGTTCAAGAATATCAGCCATTTTCGCATATGTTTCTTCATACGTAATTAATTCTTGAATTGGCTGAATCGCTGTGTAGTTCACAATGTCTTGGAAGTGGTATGTTAAGCATGGTACTTGTACATCGAAATTCGTGACGATACAAATGATATTACGCTCTTTTTTTATGTTCTCGATCATTTTTGTTAAATCTTTTTCGTGAACGATACTAATCGGAATAATTTCAATTAAGTCTTTATCAAAGCGTAAATAGTTCTCTAACATTTTTTGAATTGCTAAAGCACTTCCTTCGCCAGTTAAGCAAGCTGTTAAAATAACAGATTTCATTGGTGACAGCGGCTTTTTCTTTTCTTCTTGTACATTTAAATAGAACGGCGTTAAGTTCTTCACTGTTTCATATAGTGCATCTAATGAGTAGCCAAGCTGAGCTTTTCGAGCTGCTTCTAGTGCGTGTGGTGTGCTCGTCATGGAAAGAACACGTACAGGAATTTTGAATTCAGTTTCTAATATATCACCAATATAAGCGAGAGATCCCATATCAACAAGTAAGAGAAGCCCGTTTACATTTTGAAGTGTTTTCATATACACCTTAACACGCTCTAAGAAATCTTTCGGTGATTCATGCAAGGGCATATCGATACCAGTTACTTCATCAATACCGAGAAGTTCGTTTGCGACGTTTGCCATTTCTGTTGCGATGCCATTACCATGCGCTAATATTAATACTTTTACTTCTGTTTGTGAGGCAGGAATTGGGTCAACAACGAAGAACATTGTTAAAAAGCCTGCTTCATCAATAGGCATTGTTATTTGTAATTCTTCTTCTAACAGTTGAATACATTGCATAGCTACGGAAAAAGCTTCTTTATATTTCGTACGAATTTGATTTAATTGTGGGTGGTGAATTTGTTTCCCGCCCTGTAAGCGTTGTAGAGTTGTCTGTACATGTAAACTTAAAGCAAGAAACACTTTTTCATCAAAAGTCTTAGATAAATGTTTTTCAGCTAGTTCTGCAATTTTTTCACATACGGAAACGATATTACGGTCCACAATTTTAAAAACATTTTCATGACTTGTTTTTTTAGACATTTGGTTAAAATATTGAACGAAAAAGCTTTGAATATCATTTTCTATTAGTAATTCTAATTCTTCCTCTTCAATGCCGCGTGCTTGAAGTTCTTCATATTTATAATCAATATAATCGTAAATAGAAGAACGTTTTTCATCTTCTGTTTTATGCTTGCTCCAGCCTTCATCACCTGTAAATACAAATGTTTCATTTGGTATTTGGTATAGGTGACGGCTCTTTCTCTCGATAAACAGTCCTTCTTTCATATACCAAGGTAAATCTGTACTTGAAACACCGACAGAATCACGTTTTTTTGTTACGAAATCAGAATAAGCTTTCGCGCAGGCAATTTGTACATCCGTTTTCAATTGGCCGATGTTATTTGGGCAATTGTAAAAGACGAAGGATCGCATTGCGTTTGGACTAACATGAATCTCTTTTCGTAGCCGAATCGCTTCATTTGTGAAAAATAGTTGCAACAAAGCAAAGCGTTCTTTATGCGTTCGCTCACGAAGTGGTGGAAGCGTAACGGTCATTGGAATACGTCTTGTAAATGTTTTTAATAAAAATGAGTTTGGTTCTTCTGTTGTTGCAGTAATAATTAATACTTGTGCCTTACGTTCATTTTCTGTTTCTCCAAGGCGGCGATATACTCCGCGATCAATAAATGTGAAGAGCATTTCTTGTCCTTCTGGAGGGAGACGATGTACTTCATCTAAGAAAAGGATTCCTTCATGGGCCTTTTCAATTAAACCTTTTTGATCACTGGCACCTGTATAAGCTCCTTTTTTTATCCCAAATAACTGTCCAAGTAGTAGTTGTGGATTGTTTGCATAATCAGCACAGTTAAAGACGATAAAAGGCGCATCTTTTGGAAGTTGTTCCACTTCAATTGCATATTCGTGCATTAAAGAAGCGAACATCGATTTTCCGACACCTGTTTCTCCAAGTAGTAAAGTATGCATACCGTTTGGAGGGTAGAGAATAGAAGCTTTTGCTTTTTCAATTGCAATTTTTAGGCTTGTATTTTCAATTGCAAATGTATCTAATGAAGTGCCCTTTATTGAATGCGTTTCCAAGGAAGTATTCGTTTCTATATAAAAACGGACAGGACGTGTACTCGTTTTTAATAAACGATTATCTTTCACGAGCTTGTTTAAGTCGCTACTAACATTTGCACGGTCTAACTGTAGAAGTGTAGCGAGTTCAGATGCTGTTACACCTTCTGTATAATTCCCTTTTTGTATTGCGTTAAAAATGAGATCTATTCGTTTCATTTCTATTCACCTCGAAACTTCATCACTATTTAAAATTTTACACAAAAATGGGAAGTGTGGGAAGAGAAAAATAAAACAGCTTTAGTATATAGGCACTAAAGCTGTTACAATCTTGTGTCTTTCCAAAAATTCACTTCGAGATGGGAAGATGGATTGTAGGGAAGTAGTTCATATCCTTGTGATTGCAAATAATCAATTACTTTTGGAAGTATTTGCACTGTGACACTAGAATCATGCATTAAAATAACCTCTACTTGTTCATCGCTTTGATTTCGCACTCTTTCTAGTATTGCGGAAGGATTATCATAGCTTTTCCAGTCATATGTATCAATTGTCCAATCCCACATTTTATACTTGGAAGATACGAGTGCGTCGCGATAATTCTTTTTTAAATAAGGCATGCTACCGTATGGGACACGAACGAGATGTGTATTTAGATGTGTAACTTGCCAGACAATATTCTGGGTTTGCTCCATTTCTTCAATTAAAATTGATGGATCGCCAGTATAAAGACGTTTTACATCATGTGACATACTATGGAGACCAATATAATGTCCATCTTTAATCAATCGCTCCATCGTTTTTTTATAATGTGGCACTTTTCCGCCAATAACGAAGAAAGTTGCTTTCCCGTTCTTCTCTTTTAAAATATTTAAAATTTGTGGTGTGTATTTATTCGGTCCGTCATCAAATGTTAAGTACGCAATTTTTTTTGTAGGAGAGGTAGTTTGAGTGCTTTGTTGATCTTCTGCTTGAATGTCTGTAGTTGCTTCCGTATTAGATGATGCGTACATAGTAATAGTTAAAAATAAAATTATACATTGAAGTAATCGCTTGATCATAACATTCACCCTCAGTTTGACAATCAAGATGTAAAAATGAAAATTTGATACTTTTTTCGTTATACGTATATCTTTCTCCAATAGAGGCACTCTCAAACAATCTATATTTTGGAAATGGGGAATAAGGATTAAAAAATAAAAAATAGCATCCTCTTTTTCATAAGAGGATGCTATTTGAATATTTCATAAAAGTAAAGGCTATACTACAATTAGTCTTCGCGTTTTTTCACTTTTTTATAGAAGGAAATAATTGGTTTGTAACGTTCATGTACAAGACCGATTACTTCAGCAATAATTTCTGTAAAGAAGATTAAAACGAAAAGAAGAATAATGGATAACCATAATGTCGCACTACTGAAAATGATTGCATTTACGCTAAAGAAAATACCAAGTGCGTAAATAATTAGTACCGTTTTACGATGAGAGAATCCCATTGCAAGCAAACGGTGATGTAAATGCGACTTATCTGGTGCTGAAATAGGCTTTTTATTGACGATACGGCGGATGATTGCAAATGTCGTATCAAATACAGGTACACCTAAAATGATAACTGGAACGATAAAGCTGAATAACGTTACGCTTTTGTATAATCCAAGTAACGAAATAACAGAAATACAGTATCCTAAAAATAGTGCTCCTGTATCTCCCATGAAAATTTTTGCTGGATGGAAGTTATAGAATAAAAATCCAATTGTACTTGCTAATGTAATCAGTGCTAGAGGTAATATAATAGCCGCTCCAGTACCCCACGGACTAACGAAGGCCATATATGCTAGCGTTGCAAGTACGATAGATGAAATCCCAGCGGATAATCCATCTAATCCATCAATTAAGTTGATGGCATTTGTGATACCTACAATCCAAAATACTGTAATTGGATAAGCAAGCCATCCGAGTTCAGTATCTCCGAGGATTGGAATATATAATACTTGCACTAATAATCCACTTTTTACAATCATGATGGCAACTAATAGTTGTCCACCGAATTTTACCTTCGCAGATAGTTCGTACATATCATCTAAAATCCCGATGATAACAATAATGATAGCACCTAAAGTTATCGATAGCATTCTTTGTTCGTACAATCCACCGACAATAAATCCTACAGCTACACCGATAAAAATTGCTAACCCGCCAAGACGAGGCATAATTTTTTGGTGTACTTTACGTGCGTTTGGTTTATCTGTTGCTCCTATTTTGAAAGCTAATTTAATAACTAAAGGAGTAACGACGAGTACAGTGATGAAAGATGCCAAAATGGCATAAATCACTTGTGAGTCCATTAATACCCCACCTTTTATAGTTTAACGTAATTTTTCTAATTGTATTTATCTGAAAATTATGATGTTTATTTACAGGCTCATAACATATGGTATCACAAAAAGATTAGAATTCAATCTTTTTTTCTTTTAGCTGTAAATGGAAGTGCATAGAATATATGACAATTGTATATAGAATGTTGGATCGTTTGAGAAGGTTGTTCATATTGCGACTTGAAATATGACAGTATATCTGCCTCGTATATAACAAGTATTTTATTATAAGTGTTGCACGTAAAAATGAGTAAGTTTCGTGTTAAAATGTGGGAATTTACATTTTATATATATTGCATCATTTAACTTTACAAAATCTTAAAAATGAATAAAAAAGACAATTCATATAATAAAGAAGAAAAGAAGTTTTCTTATTTTTAGCGAGAGAGGGGGAAGCACAGGGGGACTTCTGTGTATTCGTATATTTTCTTATATATATATTCCTGTGCGAAAGGAAAATGAAAATTACGATAATAGGTACCGGATATGTTGGATTGATTACAGGAGTAGGATTGGCGAAATTGGGACATTCAGTCACATGTTTTGATATAAATAGTGAAAAAATTGAACGGATCATACAAGGCGAGTTACCTATTTATGAGTGTGGATTAAATGAATTAATAAATGAAGAGTATGAGAACAATCATTTAACTTTTACAGCAAGCAGATCAACTGCATTTAATGATGTAGAGTTTATATTTATTGCAGTTGGAACACCATCTTTATTAGATGGAACAGCAGATTTAACGTATATTCGTAGTGCTTGTGATGATATTGGAGCATATGTGAATAACGATATTATTGTTGTTACGAAAAGTACGGTTCCAGTAGGTACAAATGATGTGATGAGAGAATGGATTGAGGAGAAACTACAAGGTAGACACGAATTACATATCGTATCGAATCCAGAATTTTTAAGGGAAGGTTCTGGTATTTATGATTTTTTTCATGGTGATCGCATCGTAATTGGAGCATGTAGTGAGGAAGCAGCAAGGAAAGTAGAGAATTTGTACAGCAAATTAAGCTTACAAACGTATATTACGGATATTCGAAGTGCTGAGATGATTAAATATGCATCTAATGCTTTTTTGGCTACGAAGATTAGTTTTATTAATGAGATTTCCAATATATGTGAGCAGGTGGGTGCAGATATATTAGATGTATCTACAGGGATGGGGATGGATAAGAGAATTGGTGCATCTTTTTTAAATGCAGGTATTGGATATGGAGGGTCTTGTTTTCCGAAAGATACGAAAGCACTTGTGCAAATTGCAGGGAATGTTTCTCATGATTTTCACTTGTTGAAAGCAGTCATTGAAGTGAATAATAAACAACAGTTGTTGTTAATTGAAAAAGCGAAGAAAATGATAAATATGAAGAAGAAGCGGATTGCGGTTCTTGGTGCAGCATTCAAACCGAATACTGACGATATTAGGGAAGCGCCATCTCTTATTATAATAGAAGAATTAATTAATATAGGTGCGGATGTGGTTGTATATGACCCGCAGGCTATTCAAAATGTAAAAGGTATATTTGGAAATGCTATACGATACGCTGAGTGTATAGATGAATCGATTAGAGCGGCAAATGCAGTTTTTATCGTAACAGAATGGGAATCAATTCGAAATTATCCGCTAGAGAAGTATGTACAGCTTATGAGGGAGCCTATTCTATTTGATGGGAGGAATTGTTATACTAATGAGGATGCCGAGAAGCAGGGGGTAGATTATTACTCAGTTGGGCGAAAAGGCGTCTGTAATAGTAATGTTTCTCAAGTACGTTAAAAAGTGTATTTTCACATGCATATTTTTATATGCGATAATAGAAGTTGTAACTAGTGAAAGAAAAGAGGCAATGAAATGACTGAACGTTTAAAAGTAATGACAATTTTCGGGACACGACCAGAAGCAATTAAAATGGCACCTCTTGTATTAGAGTTGCAAAAGCACCCAGAAAAAATCGAATCGATTGTGACTGTAACAGCACAACATCGTCAAATGTTAGATCAAGTATTAAATATCTTTGGAATTACACCAGATTTCGATTTGAATATCATGAAAGATCGTCAAACGTTAATTGATATCACAACACGTGGTTTAGAAGGTTTAGATAAAGTAATGAAAGAAGCGAAGCCTGATATCGTACTTGTACACGGTGATACAACGACGACATTTATTGCGAGCTTAGCTGCTTTCTATAATCAAATTCCAGTAGGACATGTTGAAGCTGGGCTTCGTACATGGGATAAGTATTCTCCATATCCAGAAGAGATGAATCGTCAATTAACAGGTGTAATGGCAGATCTTCATTTCTCACCTACAACAAAATCAGCAACGAACTTACAAAAAGAAAATAAAGATGAGTCACGCATTTTCGTAACAGGAAATACAGCAATCGATGCACTGAAGACGACTGTAAAAGAAACTTATAGTCATCCGGTGCTCGAGAAGCTTGGAAACGATCGTCTTGTACTTATGACAGCACATCGTCGTGAAAACTTAGGAGAGCCAATGCGCAATATGTTCCGTGCAATTAAGCGTCTTGTTGATAAGCACGAAGATGTACAAGTTGTATACCCTGTCCATATGAATCCTGTTGTTCGCGAAATAGCGAATGATATTTTAGGCGAGCATAGCCGCATTCATTTAATTGAGCCGTTAGATGTAATTGATTTCCATAACGTAGCAGCTCGTTCATACTTAATGTTAACTGATTCTGGTGGTGTACAAGAAGAAGCACCATCACTAGGTGTACCGGTTCTTGTTCTTCGTGATACGACGGAACGCCCAGAAGGTATCGAAGCAGGTACACTGAAATTAGCAGGAACAGATGAAGAAACAATCTTTGGTCTTGCTGATGAGTTGTTATCAGATAAAGAAGCTCATGATAAGATGACGAAAGCATCTAATCCTTATGGTGATGGTCGTGCATCAGAGCGTATTGTAGAAGCGATTTTACAACACTTCAAGAAGTAAAGTGAAATTTTAATCAGTGGGGGATATCCCCCACTGATTATTAGCCCGCACCAATCAGGGTAAATGAAAAGAGAGCCAAATCGTATGTGATTTGGCTCTCTTTTATTATTGTTGATTCCTCATAATCCACTCTGCATGAGCATTTGTAGAAGGGGGAGGAGGTGGTGGTGTTTTGTTCTCACTCGGCTCCTTCTTTGCTTTTGCGCTGGAGTTAGAATTTGAATCGGAATTTGTATTCTCATTTTTCGTAGTCTCTGTTGGAACTTTTGCTTTTTCTCCTATTTCCTTTTCAATTTCGTTACGTACAGTCTCTACACTGATTGGATCTGGAAGGAAGTAATAAATACCGCCAATTTTTCTGTCTTCTCCTTCAAGTTTTAACGTTTGTATTGTAGAAGGATCGAATCCAGAAATTTTATTGTAAAGAGCAAGTCCGTCTGAAATAGGAATGTCGGTTTTTATATATTTTCCAACGACAGTCGTTAAATCTTTAATTTTAAATACAGTAGAGGCGGAATTTAGTTTTTGAGCAACGGCGGCTAGTAATTGTCTTTGTCTAGCTGCCCGACCATAATCGCCGTTTGGATCCTGCTTTCGCATACGGACGTAAGCAAGTGCTTCTTCGCCGTTTAAATCTTGTTTCCCTTGTTTAAATTGGATTTTTTTGTCGTAATCCACATCAGAACGTTCCCAAAAATCGAAGGGAACATCGACTGTAACACCGCCAACAGCATCAACGATACCTTTAAATCCTTGGAAATCAATTTTAATATAATGATCAACAGGAACTTTTAAAAACTCTTCGACGGTGTCAATTGTCATTTTTTCTCCACCGTAAGCATGAGCGGCGTTAATTTTGTCTTCTTTATTTTTGCCAACAATCTTAACACGAGAATCGCGCGGGATACTCATAAGTGAAACCTTTTTTGAGTTTGGATTAACTGTCGCGAACATAAGTGAATCCGTTCGCCCATTTTGACCATCAGTTGCATAATCTTCAATACCCATAATGAGTATTGTGAAAGGTTTTTTTGTGATCTCCACATCTGCTGCTCGCAATTTAGATTTTTCACGGTTAAATCCACTGTACATCCCCATGAGAGAAGTGTAGGAATTTAACATATAAAGTCCTAAGCTACCAAATAAAAATGCGAATATAAGGAAGTAGAAAAATTTTCTTCTACGTTTCTTTTTTATTCTGCTATTTTGGAGATGATAATAACGTTCTTCCATATATAATCTCCTTAGTTCATTTGTAGGGAATTAATTCACTACATTAATCTTTAAAGGGGATAAGTTAGCTATTCTTAGTTAACGTCTTGTTCTAAGTACAACATATCTCCTTCTTTAATTGTACATTTCCCGTTTGTTAATTCAATCATCCAATTTGTAAATGTTTGTTTTTGATTTTCTTCTACATACGTATCGAATGTGACATTTTCGAGATAATGTATATCTTTAATGGCATATTCTGAATTGCGTAATTCATTTTCAACTTTGCCAAGCAATGTATAATCAATTTCTGTTTGCATAACGCGCATTAGTTTTCGCACAACAATGCCTACGTGATTAAGTCCTTCACTTGTACATTTTCCATATGCACGAATTAATCCACCAGCACCAAGCTTAATACCACCAAAATAGCGCGTGACGACAACGACAGTATCTTTTAGACCTCGTTTTTTTAATACCTCTAACATAGGTACACCAGCGGTACCACTTGGTTCTCCGTCATCGTTTGCTTTTTGAATTTGATCTTGTTCACCGATTAAATATGCGGAACAATTGTGTGTTGCATTCCAATGTTGTTTTTTTATTTTTTGTATAAATTCTTGGGCTTCCTCTTCGGTTGTGGCTCGACTTACATAGCAAATGAACCTTGATTTTTGAATGACAATCTCGTGCTCACCGTAGCCTTTAATTGTTAAATATTGTAATAACAATGGTATACGCCCCTATCTTTCAAAATGACTAGTACTTTACATTTTAAAAGCGGTTGTTTTTATATTCAAACATTTTTTGCAAATATGTTGAAATTTTTGATGAGTATTTTATCTTTTTGTTGTAATTTGTCGAGTGGGTGATTGTGGTTTCTAACCGGCATTTTTATGTATGGATGCACCTTTTCTAGTTTTCGTGTAAAATTAGGGGATAAAAATTTTTTATAAGGCAGGTACGAAAATGAAAACAGCTATTGTTACTGATAGTACAGCATATATACCGAAGCATATTCGTGATGAACTCAATATATATATGATTCCATTAAACGTTGTGTTTGGAACGGAATCTTGTCAAGAAGAGGCTGAAATTTCAGCAAATGATTTTTACGTAAAAGTACGTGAACAAGAAGAACTTCCGAAAACTTCGCAACCAGCAATTGGAAAGTTTTTAGAGCTATATGAAGAGTTAGCTAAAGAATATGATGCAGTTATTAGCATTCACCTTTCCAGTGGAATTAGTGGTACATACCAAACGGCAACAACAGCTGGACAGATGGTAGATGGTATCGATGTATATACGTACGACTCTGAAATTAGTTGTGAAGTACAAGGATTTTATGTGCGTGAAGGTGCGAAATTAGTAAGTGAAGGGAAAGCTCCAGAAGAGATTATCGCTCGCTTTGATGAAATGAAAAAAACGATGGATGCTTATTTTGTAGTAGATGATTTACATCATTTACAACGCGGTGGAAGATTAAATAGCGCGCAAGCTTTCATCGGCAGTTTGTTACAAGTAAAACCAGTATTATACTTTAGAGATAAAATAATTATTCCATTCGAAAAAATTCGTACGCGTAAAAAAGCGTTAAAGCGTATCATTGAAATCTTTGATGAGCAGGCAAGTAAAGGTGTGCCTATGGAGGCTGTTATTATTCATGCGAATCGTGAAGAGGAAGCTAATGAATGGAAACAAGAATTAGAAGAGATATACCCTCATGTTACAATTCGTACGAGTTATTTCGGAGCTGTAATTGGGACGCATTTAGGTGAAGGTGCGCTTGGTTTAGGCTGGTATACGAAGTGATAAAGATGTAAAAGCTCTCTTGTTGAAGAGGGTTTTTTTACGGGTATTTTACGAAGATTTGACAAGTTAATATTTGGGAATGGTAAAATGTACGTAAAATTAAATAATGAGGAAAGTTTTATTACTTACTTTTTACAAGAAACTATCTTATAATAGAAGAGAGGTGAAACATATGGAGCATAATTCTTGTTTATGTCCAAAGTTTGAGTCAGCTTTTACAATGCTTAGTAAGAAATGGACTGGCTTAATTATTAAATCTTTGCTTGAAGAGCCAAAACGTTTCAGAGAAATCGCAGATATTATACCGAATATGAGCGATCGTATGTTGTCAGAACGTTTAAAGGAATTAGAAGGTGAAGGTATTGTAGTTCGTGATGTTTACCCAGAAGTACCAGTTAGAATCGAGTACGGTTTAACTGATAAAGGGAAAGCGTTGGAAAGTGTTATGGATGAGGTCCAAAATTGGGCTGAGAAATGGATGAAGTAACGTTTCTATCTCATTCATATGGGAGTATTTTCAAAACGTAAGGGAATCCCTTACGTTTTTTTCAATTCTATAAAAAACGGCGTAAGGCTCTTGAAATTCTACATATATATACAAATTTAGATATACTTTGCTATAGAGATAAATGTAATATTACATTTATTTTACAAAACCGTAACATTAGCAAAAAAACTCCCGAATTATGGTATAAATTTTAATAGGTTATATACGGAAAATGAAAAAAGAAAGCGGTGTAAAAAATAAAATGAAAAAGCTAAAAATGGCATCTTGCGCATTAGTTGCAGGGTTAATGTTTTCAGGGCTAACACCAAATGTATTTGCAGAAGATAAAATTTCTGACGTGAAATCACAAATTAACATACAAAATGATACTTTACATAAACAACAACAAGAACGTGATGAATTACAAAAACAAATGAATGATTTAAACAAAACAATTCAAGGTTTAGATAAGTCTGTTCAAGAGAACGCTACAAAACTTGATGAAACAACGAAAAAAGTTTCTGACACTGAGCAATTAATTGAAAAGAAAAATAAAGATATTGCAGAATTACAAACAAAGATTGCAAAACGTGAAGAGTTATTAAGAAAACGTTTAGTTGCACTACAAGAACAACCGAACACGAACGTTGTAACAGAAGTTCTTGTAAACTCTAAAAACATTGCAGATTTAGTGGATCGTTTCAATTCTATGTCTAAGATTCTTGAGTCTGACGAAGATATCATGAAAACTCAACAAGAAGATCAAACGAACGTGAAAAAAGATGTTGAGACAGTAAAAGAAAAACAAAAAGAATTAAAAGAAGCACAAGCTCAAATTGAAACTGCTAAGAAAGAACTTGACGCTGAAAAAGAGAAAAAAGCAACAGCGGTAAACGATTTAAGCGGTAAAATGGATACAGTTGTAACTACGATGACAAGCACGGAAAGTCAATTGAAAGATCTTGAGAAACAAGCACTGCAATTACAACGTATTGCGGAAGAAGAAGCGCAAGCAAAAGCGGCACAAGAAGCTGCTGCTCAAAAACAAGCAGAACAAGCTGCTAAAGAGGCACAAGCTCAGCCAGCACCAGCACCTGCAGAGCAAGCTGCACCGGCAAACAATGGTGGACAAGCTCAAAAAGAAGAACCTAAAAAAGAAGAGCCTAAAAAAGAAGCACCTAAACAAGAAAAGTCGGCACCAGCACCAGCACCAGCTCCAAATGCGGGTGGCGTAATTGGTAAAGCACAACAATACTTAGGTATGCCTTATGTTTGGGCAAGTGCATCTCCATCAAACGGTGGTTTTGACTGTAGTGGATTCATTTCTTACATCTTTGGTGTAGGACGTCAAGATGTTGCAGGTTACTGGAACTCAGTTTCTAAAGTAAGTAGCCCACAACCTGGAGATTTAGTATTCTTCCAAGGTACTTATAAAGCAGGTCCATCTCACATCGGTATTTATGTTGGGAATGGACAAATGATTCATGCGAGTGATAAAGGGATTGCGTACGGTGATATTAACAGTTCGTACAACCAAAAACATTTCTTAGGATACGGTAGATTCTAGGATTTATAATTGAATAAAAAACGTGTATAAAGTCGATAGCTTACTATTTTATAAGTAGGTTATCGGCTTTTTTGAGTTTTTACGAGATAAAGAGAAGGATTTATAGTAGTGCTGGAGGTGGTTATTGATGATGTTAGCTGGTAGACAGTTATTGTTAGAAGAACTTTCTTCAGATTTGCAGAATAAATTGGATTATTTGAAAAGGAACCGAGAAGTCGTTTGTGTGCAAGGTGTAATTAAGAAATTTTCAAAATATACGTGCCAGCGTTGCGGGAATATGGAGCAGCGACTATTTGCGTCATTTTTATGTAAGAGGTGCAGTAAAGTATGTGCGTATTGTCGTAAGTGTATAACGATGGGCAGGGTAAGTGAATGTACTGTACTTGTTCGCGGTATTGCTGAAATAAGCGGAGAAAATTATTTGAATCCGTTACAGTGGGAAGGCTTTTTGTCTGATGGTCAGGAGTTAGCTGCGCAAAGTGTCGTTGACGCTGTTAAGCAGAAAGAATCATTTTTTATTTGGGCGGTGTGCGGGGCTGGAAAAACAGAAATGTTGTTTCGCGGAATTGCAGAGGCGCTACAAAAGGGAGAGAGAGTTTGTATTGCAACACCGAGAACGGACGTTGTACTTGAATTAGCACCAAGATTACAAGAAGTGTTTCCAAATATAAATGTAGCAGCTTTATACGGAGGGAGTGTAGACCGAGAAAAGGGTGCGGCGTTAATCGTTGCAACTACACATCAATTGTTACGTTATTATAGAGCATTCCATGTCATGATTGTAGATGAGATAGATGCTTTTCCGTATCATGCGGATAAGATGTTGCATTATGCAGTAAACAAAGCGATGAAAGAGGAGGCAGCACGTATTTATTTAACTGCAACTCCAGATGAAAAGTGGAAGCGTAAATTGCGGAATGGTAAGCAAAAAGGGGTTATTATTTCAGGACGTTATCATCGTCATCCATTGCCAGTTCCACTATTTCGATGGTGCGGAAATTGGAAAAAGGGTCTTATGCGTAAAAAAATTCCTCGTGCTTTATTACAATGGTTAAATATGTACTTATCTAAACAATATCCCATTTTTCTATTTGTTCCTCATGTACGATATGTAGAGGAAATTAGCCAGTTATTAAAATCATTAAACAACCAAATTGATGGTGTGCATGCAGAAGATCTGGCGAGAAAAGAGAAGGTAGCAGCTTTCAGGAAGGGAGAGATCCCCTTATTAGTTACAACGACGATTTTGGAACGAGGAGTAACTGTGAAAAATTTACAAGTGGCAGTTTTAGGGGCTGAGGAAGAAATATTTTCAGAAAGTGCTCTCGTTCAAATTGCAGGGCGTGCTGGTAGAAGTTCTGATGAACCACATGGAGATGTCATCTATTTTCATTATGGAAAGACAGAGGCGATGGTGCGCGCGAAAAAACATATTCAAAGTATGAATAAAAATGCTAAAGAACAAGGGTTGATAGATTAATGCATTGTCTGCTTTGTGATGAATATATTTCGTGCGCGATTAGTTGGTACACTTTTTTTGTTAAGCTTCAAAAAAAGTATATATGTGATAGATGTGAACAAAATCTTTCCTATATTATAGGAGAGATTTGCAAGGAGTGTGGTCGACCTTTAGAACTTGTACCAGCTGAATATAAAAACGGAGATATTTGCATGGACTGCATAAGGTGGACGAACGAGCAGAGGTTTCCGTCTCTCATAAATCGTTCGTTGCATGTGTATGATGAAAGGATGAAAGAAATATTAGCACAGTTTAAATTTCGAGGAGATGCTGAATTAGTGCATATTTTCCATCAGTCTTTTCGAAGTCTTTTTCAAAAATATTTTGCGAATGTTTCAGTTGTCATTCCGGTTCCCCTTAGTGAAGAGCGAGAATACGAACGTGGTTTTAATCAAGCTGAGTTATTAGCCTCTTGTTTGCCTGTCAAAATATCTGGTACATCATTAAGAAGAATAGAAACTGAAAAACAAAGTAAGAAGAAGCGTAAAGAAAGGATATCGGGAGTTAATCCTTTTTATTTTCAGGGAGAAGAGATGTTTCATGAGCAACATGTTTTAATCGTGGATGATGTGTATACGACAGGAATTACTGTTAGGCAAATTGGAAGCCTTTTGTATGATCGAGGAGCGAGAGAAGTTTCTTGTTTGACGCTTTGTAGAGGGTAATATGTGAATGTCGAAAGGAGTAATAAAAAGACGACAGGTCTTCTTTGACTTACAGTCTTGTCATTCGTTATAGTCAGAATATGGGGCGAATGCCCTGATTTTAAGAGTGAAGGGAATGGAATGAATATGCAAGGACGAGTAAAATGGTTCAATGCAGAAAAGGGATTTGGGTTTATTGAGCGTGAAGATGGTGACGATGTGTTTGTTCATTTTTCTGCTATTCAACAAGATGGGTATAAGTCGTTAGAAGAAGGTCAACAAGTGGAGTTTGATATTGTTGATGGAGCACGTGGACCACAAGCAGCTAATGTTGTGAAACTGTAAAAATTAAGTTTTTGGAAAAGATAGAGCTGTATTTTTAGCAGCATTATATAGATGGCGAAAGCTCTTGCTCGTAACAAGGGCTTGTTTGTTTTGGAGAAGTTGTCAAAAAGTTGTTTCTTTTCTGTAACCAATTGTCCACAGTTACATTCGTTATTCACGATGTTAATAGGATAAAATAAAGATAGAAACGATGCATCTTTTCATTTCAACAAAAAACGATAAAAAAATCGCAATTCCACTAATTTTTTAAAAAATTAGAAGGAGTTTTTAAGCCAATGTCGAAATTATAGTACATAGGCTTGAAAGGAGGAATTCATCTATGAAATTCAACATTCGTGGTGAAAATATTGAAGTAACTCCAGCATTAAAGGAATATGTAGAGAAAAAACTAAGTAAATTAGAGCGTTATTTTGATACATTCCCAGAGATTAAAGTTAATTTAAAAGTATACTCTGACAAGCAACGTATCGAGGTAACAATTCCATTTACAGATTTATTACTTCGTGCAGAAGAAACAAATAGCGATATGTACGCTGCGATTGATTTAGTGGTTGATAAACTTGAGCGACAAATTCGTAAACATAAAACAAAAGTAAACCGTAAATTACGTGAAAAAGGTTCTGTGAAAACTAACTTTATCCTTCCAGAAGCAGTAGCTGTTCTGGATGCGGTAGAAGAGGATGAATTAGAACTTGTACGTACAAAACGATTCGATTTAAAACCGATGGACGTTGAAGAAGCGATCTTACAAATGGATATGCTAGGACATAATTTCTTCGTCTTCACAAATGCTGATACAAATGAAACTAATGTTGTATATGGTCGTAAAGATGGGAAATATGGTTTAATCGAAACAAAATAATCATTCAAAAGCGTAGCCAAAATGGCTACGCTTTTTTTAGATGTTTTTTACTTCCTTATCTTGTAATGTTGATATGAATTTTAATGGCTAATTCGTAATGAAATTTAGAAGTCATGTTTTGTCACGGTTAATTGTATTACTATTCCAAAAGGATCTCGCACAATGGCATAACCCGGGCTGAAGGAGTTTTTTTCAAAAGGTGTTAAAATATAAACCTCATCATGTTGAATTAGATTGTGATAGAGTGTTTCAATGGTTTGGAAATCTTTAGATTGAATGCATAATGATGAGCTATTACTTAATTGCCAAGGGCGTGTGGAATCCACTGCCTGTTCTGCAATCATAATTTTATTAGTACCAATTTGTAAAACGGAATGGGTAATATAATGTTCTTGGCTTTCTTTATACGTGAAATTCGGATCTATTTCTTTCATTTCTTTATAATTCTTTTTAAATAAAACTTTAGCACCTAAATACTGTTCGTAAAATGTAATTGCTTTAGCACCTTGCCCATTTAATGATAAAAAAGTGATTACTTCAAAGTTCATTGTATTGCCTCCTTCATATATGTTTACACTTATTACTATACAAGTATAAGGTGCCACACATTGGCACCTATAGGGAGAGTTTATGAAAAAAGTTGAACGTTTAAATCAGATGCTACGCTTTATTAATCAAAAACAAACATTCACATTGAAAGATTTAATGGATGAATTTCAAATTTCAAAAAGGACAGCTTTACGTGATATTGCATCTTTAGAGGAAATGGGTGTACCTCTTTTTGCAGAGTATGGTCGGTATGGAGGGTATCGTTTAATAAAAACGATGACATTACCACCGATTTCATTTACAAATCATGAAGTTTTTGCGCTTTATTTTGCAATGCAAGCACTAAGTAGTTTTGTAAGTATTCCCTTTCAAGTCTCGTTTCGTTCCATCAATAAGAAATTTTTAGATAGTGTTTCGTCAAAACAGCGTGAGCAAATTGAAAACTTGCAAAAAAGAGTCTCCTTTTTTCATTTGGAACAAGCACATGAATGTGGTTATCTAGAAGAGATTTTGTTAGCTGCTGTTCAAAATAGGGCTTTAACTATAAACTATGTAACGCCGAAACAAACGACAATGCGCCGTATTCAACCGATTTCGATTTATGCAATGAAAGGTTATTGGTATTGTCAGGCTTACGATTTAGATAAAGCTGCTTATCGAGTGTTTCGCTGTGATCGTATTAGGTCGTCAGAAATAGTAGATGCTCAGGATAGTCTGGATTTGGAAAATATAAATATACATAACGCACATAGTCTTTGGAAAGCAACTGAACAAGCTATTCAATTTAAATGCTCAATTACTGCGAAGGGGATAGAGATATTTAAGCAACAACAATATCCTTCGATGAGATTATGGGAGGAACATGAAGGGACATATTTAATAGGAACTTATGAGCCTGCTGAAATCAACTTTATCATCTCGTATCTAGCTAGTTTTGGTAAAACTATAAAAATAATTGAGCCATCTTCTTTAAAAGAGAACTTAAAAGAATACTACTTAGATTTAATACAAAATTTGTAACGAAGAGAGATTAGTTTGTTGGAACAAATGAAATACAAACTTTTTCTGAATATAGGGCTAGACATTTGGACGATTGTTGTCATAGTTATAAGACAAGTGTTACAATTATCATTAGGTTTATACATTTTAGTTTTTTTAATTAGGAGAAAAATTGGCATAACATATATTTGATTTTTATAACGACTGATTGTAAAGAGAGAAAGAAAAAAGCAATCGGGAGTTTTATTTTAATAAAAAGAGGAGCGTATTCCCTATGATCGGTATTTTAAAAAAGGTGTTCGATGTTAACCAACGCCAAATTAAACGTATGCAGAAGACAGTTGAGCAAATTGATGCATTAGAATCATCTATTAAGCCACTAACTGATGAGCAATTAAAAGGAAAGACGCTTGAATTTAAAGAGCGTTTAACAAAAGGCGAGACAGTAGACGATCTACTTCCTGAAGCTTTTGCGGTTGTTCGTGAAGCAGCAACTCGTGTTCTTGGAATGCGTCCATATGGTGTGCAATTAATGGGTGGTATTGCCTTACATGAAGGGAATATCTCTGAGATGAAAACGGGTGAAGGTAAAACGTTAACGTCTACTTTACCTGTATATTTAAATGCTTTAACAGGAAAAGGCGTTCACGTTGTTACAGTCAATGAATACTTAGCGCAACGTGATGCGAGCGAAATGGGACAACTTCATGAGTTTCTTGGATTAACAGTAGGAATTAACTTAAACAGTATGTCACGCGAAGAGAAACAAGAGGCTTATGCTGCTGATATTACGTATAGCACAAATAACGAGCTTGGATTCGATTACTTACGTGACAACATGGTGTTATATAGAGAGCAGTGCGTTCAGCGTCCACTTCATTTTGCTATTATCGATGAAGTCGATTCTATTCTAGTCGATGAAGCACGTACGCCGCTTATTATTTCTGGACAAGCTCAAAAATCAGCAGAGCTATATATGTTTGCAAATGCATTCGTTCGTACATTAGAAAATGAAAAAGAATATTCATTTGATGTGAAAACGAAAAATGTAATGTTAACAGAAGATGGTATTACGAAAGCTGAGAAAGCTTTCCATATCGATAACTTATTCGATTTAAAACATGTAGCACTTCTTCACCATATTAATCAGGCGCTTCGTGCACACGTTGTTATGCACCTTGATACAGATTATGTTGTACAAGAAGGCGAAATCGTAATTGTAGACCAATTCACTGGTCGTCTTATGAAAGGTCGTCGTTATAGCGAAGGTTTACACCAAGCTATTGAAGCAAAAGAAGGCGTAGAAATTCAAAATGAAAGTATGACACTCGCAACAATTACGTTCCAGAACTATTTCCGTATGTATGAAAAGTTATCTGGTATGACTGGTACAGCGAAAACGGAAGAAGAAGAATTCCGTAATATTTACAATATGAATGTTATCGTAATTCCAACGAACAAAGATATTATTCGTGATGACCGTGCTGATTTAATCTTCAAATCAATGGAAGGCAAATTCAATGCAGTTGTTGAGGATATTGTAAATCGTCATAAACAAGGGCAACCTATTCTTGTTGGTACAGTTGCAATTGAAACGTCAGAGCTTATTTCAAAAATGTTAACACGTAAAGGTGTACGCCATAACATTTTAAACGCGAAAAACCATGCGCGTGAAGCAGATATCATTGCAGAAGCTGGTATGAAAGGTGCTGTAACGATTGCGACGAATATGGCTGGTCGTGGTACGGATATTAAGCTTGGAGACGATATTAAAAACGTTGGTCTAGCAGTTATCGGTACAGAGCGTCATGAAAGCCGTCGTATTGATAATCAGTTACGTGGTCGTGCTGGTCGTCAAGGGGACCCTGGTGTAACGCAGTTCTACTTGTCTATGGAAGATGAACTAATGCGCCGCTTCGGTTCTGATAATATGAAAGCGATGATGGATCGTCTTGGTATGGATGATTCACAGCCGATCGAAAGTAAAATGGTTTCTCGTGCGGTAGAATCTGCACAAAAACGTGTAGAAGGAAATAACTATGATGCACGTAAACAGTTACTGCAGTACGATGATGTACTTCGTCAGCAACGTGAAGTTATTTACAAACAGCGTCAAGAAGTAATGGATTCTGAGAACTTACGCAGTATTATTGAAGGTATGATGAAATCTACGGTAGAACGTGCTGTTGCGCTTCATACACAAGAGGAAATTGAAGAAGATTGGAACATTAAAGGTCTTGTTGACTACTTAAATACAAACCTTCTGCAAGAAGGAGATGTAAAAGAAGAAGAATTACGTCGCCTTGCTCCAGAGGAAATGAGCGAGCCAATTATCGCGAAGTTAATAGAGCGTTACAACGACAAAGAAAAGCTTCTGCCAGAAGAGCAAATGCGTGAGTTCGAAAAAGTTGTTGTATTCCGTGTTGTAGATACGAAATGGACAGAGCATATTGATGCGATGGATCATCTTCGTGAAGGTATTCATTTACGTGCTTACGGTCAAATTGATCCACTTCGTGAGTATCAAATGGAAGGATTCGCAATGTTCGAGTCAATGATTGCTTCTATCGAAGAGGAAATTTCTCGTTACATTATGAAAGCTGAAATTGAACAAAACTTAGAGCGTCAAGAAGTTGCTCAAGGTGAAGCTGTTCATCCATCTAGCGATGGCGAAGAAGCGAAGAAAAAACCGGTTGTAAAAGGTGACCAAATGGGACGCAATGATTTATGTAAATGCGGTAGTGGCAAAAAATATAAAAACTGTTGTGGCATTGGGCAGTAATAGGAAACTATAGTTCAGACTGCTTTGCAAACTTTTACATCAAAAATGTAGGATAAAAAGGATTAAACTCTCTCCGTAATAAGCGGAGAGAGTTTCCCTTGTTTTCATATGAAAGTAACAGCAATTACATAGAGGTGAAGGAAATGGAATTAGTAGAAATTAGGCAAGAATTAGAAAAAATGGCTAAGAGATTAGCGGCTTTTAGGGGGTCTCTTTGACCTTCCTACTAAGGAAAAGCAAATTGCAGAGTTAGAAGAAAAAATGATGAGCGCAGGATTTTGGGATGACCAACAAGGCGCACAAGCTGTAATTAATGAAGCGAATGCGCTGAAAGATATGGTTGGAAGTTTCCGTCAGTTAGATGAGACGTTCGAAAACTTAGAAATGACGCATGAACTGTTAAAAGAAGAGTATGATGAGGATTTACATGAGGAATTAGAGTCAGAAGTGAAAACTTTAATTCAAGAGATGAATGAGTATGAGCTTCAGTTACTGCTAAGCGATCCGTATGATAAAAATAACGCTATTTTAGAATTACACCCAGGTGCAGGTGGAACAGAGTCACAAGACTGGGGTTCTATGTTATTACGTATGTATACACGCTGGGCTGAAAAACGTGGATTTAAAGTAGAAACGGTTGACTACTTACCGGGTGATGAAGCTGGTATTAAGAGTGTTACTTTATTAATTAAAGGTCATAACGCTTACGGTTACTTAAAAGCAGAGAAAGGTGTACATCGTCTTGTACGTATTTCACCGTTCGATTCTTCAGGCCGTCGTCATACATCATTCGTATCTTGTGAAGTTGTACCTGAGTTCAATGATGAAGTTGAAATTGAAGTGCGTACAGAAGACTTGAAAATTGATACGTACCGTGCAAGTGGAGCTGGTGGGCAGCACATTAATACGACAGATTCAGCAGTTCGTATTACGCATACACCGACAAATACGGTTGTAACATGTCAGTCAGAGCGCTCTCAAATTAAAAACCGTGAGCACGCGATGAAAATGTTAAAAGCGAAATTATATCAAAAGAAATTAGAAGAACAACAAGCACAATTAGATGAAATCCGTGGGGAACAAAAAGAAATCGGATGGGGTAGCCAAATCCGTTCTTACGTATTCCACCCGTATTCTCTTGTGAAAGACCACCGTACAAATACAGAGGTGGGTAACGTACAAGCAGTTATGGATGGAGAAATTGATCCATTTATTGATGCGTATTTACGTTCTCGCATTTAATAAGAGAAAAAGCCAACAGGATTGTTGGCACATGCTGAGGTAAAAGAGGGTATAAAGAGGTTTATCTTATTTATATTGATGAAATAATGAGGAAGAGAAGTTGAAAACGACAACTTCTCTTTTTGATGAGATTATATGTAGAATACAACGCTGCATATTGTTTTGTAAAAAGTAGAGAATAGTAAAACAAAGAGGTAATAGAGTAGGACCGTATATGGAATTTTTTTGATTCACTTTGAAGAAAGAGGTTTTTTATAGAACTTTCTAAGGTGTTCACAGAATTGAAACAATTTGTGAAAGCTTTATTTTATTAGGCTTCTCGATATATTTATAAAAAATATGAAATACACCTTAGTTTTTCTATATAAAGATAATGCTTATAATGAATATTGAGTGTGTTATGAGGACTATTGCCTAGTTATGAATGAAAAGAATATCAACAATGGGGAGTGATAGAAGTGAAAAAGAAATTGTTGGCTATTGCGTTAGGAACATCAGTCGTTTTTGCTTTAGGAGCATGTGGAAATAAAGAAGAAAGTAAACCTTCGAAACAATCTGCAAGTACAGATAGTGCAGAACAAATTTTCCAAAGAAGTTGTGCTGGATGTCACGCGAAAGATTTATCAGGGGCAACTGGACCTGATTTAAGAAAAGTAGGTGGTAAGTATGATGCTGCAGATATCGAGGAAATTATTAAAAAAGGACGCGGTTCAATGTCACCAGGACTTATTCAAGGCGAGGACGCGAAAAAAGTAGCTGAATGGTTAGCTGAACATAAATAAGAAACGTAATTAATAAACGAGCTGATTGTATAACTTGACCGAAAAGCGTTTTTGGTTAAGTAATTACATTAGCTCGTTTACCTTTTTTCGGGATGTAACATAACTGTAACAAAATTGTATCCGAACTGGAAACCGATTGATGTTACAATGAGGTTTGTAGAATTTTGATGAAATATATTACATAGAGTAGCATTGCTAATAAAAGCATGAATGGAAGCTACCTTCAACAAGAATGGTCAAGCGAGAATAAGGTTTTCTTTTATTTTCAAATGTACAGAAAAGTATTTCGAAAAAAATCATTAAGTATTGGGTGATAAATAATGATAAAAATGACGAATGTTTATAAGGAGTACCCAAATGGTATGAAAGCCATTGCTGGTCTCACAGTTAACATTAAACAAGGTGAATTCGTATACGTAGTTGGACCGAGTGGAGCCGGAAAATCTACATTTATTAAAATGATGTATCGTGAAGAGAAGCCATCTACAGGATCAATTAATGTAAATGGACTTGTAATTGAAACATTAGCAGAAAGAGATGTTCCATATTTCCGTCGTCAATTAGGCGTAATTTTCCAAGATTTTAAATTGCTACCTAAATTAACGGTATATGAGAATGTTGCGTTTGCTTTAGAGGTAATTGAAGAAGAACCAGATGCGATTCGTGAACGTGTTACAGAAGTGTTGGGTCTTGTAGGTCTAGATGATCGTGCAGATGCACTTCCAAGTGAACTTTCAGGCGGAGAGCAACAACGTGTGGCTATTGCGAGAGCGATTGTAAATAGACCAAAGGTTGTAATTGCCGATGAGCCAACAGGTAACTTAGATATTGAAACGGCTCTTGATATTATGAAGATTTTTAAACGTATTAATGAGCGTGGTACAACGATTGTTATGGCGACACATAACGCAGATATCGTAAATACAATTCGTCATCGCGTAATTGCAATTGAAGGCGGAAAAATTGTTCGAGACGAGATTGAGGGAGGATACGGATATGAAGGCTAAGACCCTTAGTCGACATTTGCGAGAAGGTGTAAAAAATCTATCCCGTAACGGATGGATGACATTTGCTTCTGTAAGTGCAGTAACAGTTACATTATTACTTGTAGGTGTCTTTTTAACAGCGATTATGAATATGAACCATTTTGCGACGAAAGTAGAGCAAGATGTAGAAATTCGTGTGCATATTGATCCAGCAGCAAAAGAAGCTGATCAAAAGAAATTAGAAGAAGATATGAGTAAAATTGCGAAAGTAGATTCTATTAAATATTCTTCTAAAGAAGAAGAGTTGAAACGTTTAATTAAAAGCTTAGGCGATAGTGGAAAAACGTTCGAATTATTTGAGCAAGATAACCCACTGAAAGATGTATTTGTTGTAAAGGCGAAAGAACCAACAGATACGGCAACAATTGCGAAAAAGATTGAGAAAATGCAGTTTGTAAGTAATGTTCAATACGGTAAAGGTCAAGTTGAAAAATTATTTGATACTGTAAAAACTGGTCGTAACATCGGGATTGCGTTAATTGCTGGTCTTCTATTCACAGCGATGTTCTTAATCTCTAATACAATTAAAATTACAATTTATGCTCGTAGTACTGAGATTGAAATTATGAAACTTGTTGGTGCAACAAACTGGTTTATTCGTTGGCCGTTCTTGTTAGAGGGATTATTCCTAGGAGTATTAGGATCAATTATTCCAATTGGCCTAATTTTAGTTATATATAATTCATTGCAAGGTGTGTTTAATGAAAAACTTGGCGGAACAATTTTCGAGCTTCTACCATACAACCCATTCGTATTCCAATTAGCTGGTTTATTAGTGTTAATCGGTGCATTAATCGGTATGTGGGGAAGTGTAATGTCAATTCGTCGCTTCTTAAAAGTATAAAAAGTTGCAAACATAATTCGTACAAGCTTATCATATAGTAGAAATAGGTAAAGGCATCACACATCGTGTGATGCCTTTTGCTACACCACCTGTGTGTTCTGGAAAGGGGAATTCCGCATTGAAACGTAGAGTTGCAATTATTGGAATGGTTGTTGCATTTTTAATTGGTGCTGGCGGGATGTTTGGTGGTATGTACTGGTTTGGGATAAACCCAGCGTATGTAACGCAAACAGTATCGAATGGTAATGCTGGCACAGCGCAAGGGAATTTGGCAAAAATTAATGAGGCGTATGCACTAATTGATTCACGTTATGTGGAAGACGTGAAAGACGACAAGTTAGTCGAAGGTGCAATACAAGGCATGTTGTCTACGCTGAAGGACCCTTATTCCACGTATATGGATAAAGAAACGGCAAAACAGTTTAGCCAATCACTAGATCCTGAACTTGAAGGGATTGGAGCTGAAGTGAACAAAACGGACGGTAAGCTTATTATCGTATCGCCAATTAAAGGTTCACCAGCAGAAAAGATAGGAATTAAACCAAATGACCAAATTTTATCTGTAGATGGAAATAGTGTGAAAGATTTATCACGTGAAGAAGCAGTATTGAAAATTCGTGGTAAAAAAGGAACGACTGTTGCAATTGAAATTAAGCGCGCAGGAGTGGCTGATCCGATTGTATTTAAAATTAAGCGTGAAAAGATTCCAATCTTCACTGTATTTAGTTCTGTAAAGCAAGAGAGCGGAAAAGATATCGGTTATATGCAAATTACTTCTTTTGCTGAAAATACTGCGAAAGAATTTAAGGATCAGTTAAAAGAATTAGAGAAGAAACATATAGCAGGCTTAGTTATTGACGTACGTGGTAATCCTGGTGGCTATTTAAATAGTGTAGAAGACATACTAGGAGACATCATGACAGATAAAAAGCCAATGTTGCAAGTAGAACAGCGAAATGGTGAGAAGAAGAAATTCTCTACGGAACTGAAAGAAAGAAAGTCATATCCAATTTCAGTATTAATTGATAATGGAAGTGCTTCTGCTTCAGAGATTTTAGCGGGCGCGCTGAAAGAGGGAGAAGGATACGACTTAATTGGTGAAAAAACGTTTGGTAAAGGTACTGTCCAACAAGCTGTTCCATTTAAAGATGGCAGCAACATTAAATTAACAATGTTTAAATGGTTAACACCGGACGGTAATTGGATTCATAAAAAAGGAATCGCGCCAACTGTAGAAGTGAAGCAACCAGATTATTATCACGCGACACCAATTCAAATTGAAAAGACACTTTCGTACAATTCAAATGATGTGCAAGTAAAACACGCGCAAGAAATGCTTAAGAGCTTAGGATATGTACCAGGCCGTGAAGATGGATACTTTAGCAAAGAGACAGAATCAGCACTGAAAGCATTCCAAAATACAAATGAGATGGAAGCGACAGGACAACTTGATAAAAAGACAGCTGAAGCAATTCAAAATAAAATCATTGAAAAAATCCGTTCTGGAGAAAACGATTTACAATTACAAACGGCATTGAAATTAATAGCGAAATAAGAAAGAATACAGGCACTTTGATGCCTGTATTTTTTTATGTGTTAAATATGATAAGATAAAAAGAAAGAATGATATAAATGGTGGTGAATGAATTCGTGGAGGCATGGCTTTTTGAAATACTACGAGCAGTTGGACGTTTTTTCTTACACCCTGCTGTCTATGTATTTTTAATTAGTAGTATCTTCGTTGGATACTTACGTATATTAAGAGAACGAAAAGATTTTTCTTTTAAAGTATATGATATTTGGTTTGAACTGCGAACAACTCTATTTGCAGGTATTAAGTACGGATTAATCGTATCTATTATTACGGTTGGGCTCGGGCTCGTCGTTTCAAAAGCGAGTTTATGGGCAATTTTACTTTGGACGTTATTATTTGGATTAACTGCTATGTATCGATATTTATCTGTAGCTTATACGTTCGGTATCGCTATTGCATTCGTGTTGTTATCGTCTAAGATACCAGTTTCCTTCTTACAGCTTGGAGAAGGTGAAGAGGGTACGATTGTATCCCTTGCTATTTTACTAGGCGTTATGCTCGTTGTAGAGGGTTTATTAATCTCTAAAAATGCAGTGCGATATTCTACGCCGAAAATTAAAAAAGGTAAGCGTGGGCTACGAATTGGGCTACATGAATCAAATCGTTTATGGCTTGTACCAGTATTTATTCTTATACCAGGAGACGCGGTGACAGGATTTATTCCTTGGTGGCCTGTCGTTTCAATAGGCTCAACTACATACTCTTTATTCCTCGTTCCATTTTTAATTGGATTTATGAGAACGATTAGAAGTTATGAGCCAACGGAAGCTTTATTATTTACAGGAAGACGTGTATATGGACTAGCAGGACTCGTGCTCGTTTTAGGAATCGCAAGTTATTGGTGGCACGTACTCGCGATAATCGCGATGGGAGTTGCAATGCTTGGGCGTTTCACAATTTCAATGCAAGAGAAAATTACGGATGAGACAAGACCAGCATACTTTGCCGCACGTAATGATGGGCTCGTTGTGCTAGATACAATTCCGAATACAATTGGGGCAGAGATGAATTTAAAGCCTGGAGAAGTTATTACGAAAGTAAATGGAGTCATTCCAAGAAGTACAGAAGAGTTTTATGATGCGCTTCAAACGAAGACAACAGGAGCATTTTGTAAATTAGAAGTATTAGATACAAATGGAGAGCTTCGTCTTGCTCAAACGGCATTATACGCTGGGGGCCATCACGAATTAGGTGTTGTGTTTATTCAGCAGGAGCATGAGTGGGATTCAGAAGCTATATAATAAAATGAGGGTGTCACCATTAGGTGACACCCTTTTCTTTTGGTTTAGATGGGATAGGTAGTAAATGAAATTTATATTAGCGATTATTAAAATATATCGACTTTCCGGCAAAAAACGACAACTATCGCGCTAATCTTATTTTTAGTTTCATAGACGGATAACTTGAAAAAATATTTGATAATGGTTATCATTTAGGGAGTCTTTTAATTTGGAAAAGGGAGGGGAAATATGCTACGTAAATTTTTTTCTTACTATAAACCGTACAAAGGTTTATTTATACTCGATTTTTCTTGCGCAGTTATCGCAGGATTACTGGAACTTGGTTTCCCGCTTATCGTAAATCAATTTATTGATAAGTTATTACCAGGACAAAACTGGACACTTATTTTATGGGCTTGTTTCGGTTTATTCGCAGTTTATGTGTTAAATGCAGGTTTGCAATACGTCGTTACATATTGGGGACATATGCTTGGCGTTAACATTGAAACTGATATGAGACAGAAATTATTTGATCACATTCAAAAGCTATCATTCAGATTTTTTGATAATAATAAAACAGGTCATTTAATTTCACGTCTTACAAACGATTTAATGGAAATTGGAGAAATTGCTCACCATGGGCCAGAAGATTTATTCATTGCTGTTATGACTTTAGTTGGAGCATTTTCATTTATGATGATGATCAACTGGAAATTGGCACTTCTAACATTCTTCGTGATTCCATTCTTATTATGGTTGGCACTTTATTTCAATAAAAAAATGACAGGTACGTTTAGACGTTTATTCTCAGACGTTGCTGATTTCAATGCATGTATTGAGAACAACGTTGGTGGTATTCGCGTTGTACAAGCATTCGGAAATGAAAAATTTGAGAAAGAACAGTTTGGTGTTAACAACGCCCGTTTCCGTACTACGAAGTTAATGGCGTATAAAATTATGGCGTTAAATTCTTCGATTAGTTATATGTTGATGCGTCTTGTAACACTCTTTGTATTAATATGTGGTACATGGTTTGTTCTGCAAGGTGAATTAACGTACGGTGGATTTATTGGATTCGTTTTATTAACGAATATTTTCTTCCGCCCAATTGAAAAAATTAATGCGGTTATTGAAAGTTATCCGAAAGGAATCGCTGGTTTTAAAAGGTATGTAGAACTTCTTGAAACAGAGCCTGATATTGTGGATTCTAAAGATGCGATAGAAGTAAAGCATGTACACGGTGATATTCAATATAACAACATTACGTTCGGATATGAAAATAAAGAACCGATTTTAAATGATATTAGTTTGAAAATACACGCAGGTGAAACAGTTGCCTTCGTAGGGCCATCAGGGGCAGGGAAAACAACACTATGTAGTTTATTACCACGTTTTTATGAACAATCATCTGGATCGATTCAAATTGATGGCATTGATACGAAAGAGATGACGTTGTCGTCACTTCGTAAGCAAATTGGAATTGTGCAGCAAGATGTTTTCTTATTCTCAGGAACAATTCGTGAAAATATCGCTTACGGAAACTTAAAAGCCTCAGAAGCTGATATTTGGCAGGCGGTAAAACGTGCCCAGTTGGAGGACTTAATTTACTCGCAACCAGAGGGCTTAGATACAGTTATCGGTGAACGTGGTGTAAAACTTTCAGGAGGACAAAAGCAACGCTTAGCAATTGCTCGCATGTTCTTGAAAAACCCACCGATTTTAATTTTAGATGAAGCAACTTCTGCGCTAGATACAGAGACGGAACTTGCTATCCAAAAATCACTTGCAGAATTAGCTGTTGGCCGTACAACATTAGTTATCGCTCACAGACTTGCAACTATTAAAAATGCAGATCGTATCGTCGTTGTAAATAAAGATGGTATTGCAGAACAAGGTTCGCATGAGGAACTAATTGAGCAAGGCGGAGGGTATAGCCGATTATACGAAGCTCAGTTTAGTTTGTAAAGATAATTTCTGCTGAATTAGTGCACCATAAGTAAGTGAAAATCTTATATGGGAGGCTATAAAGCATGATTGTAACAACAACTTCTACAATCCAAGGGAAAGAAATTATTGATTATATCGATATCGTCAATGGGGAAGCAATTATGGGGGCGAATATCGTTCGTGACCTGTTTGCTTCTGTTCGCGACGTTGTCGGTGGTCGTGCTGGCGCTTATGAAAGCAAATTAAAAGAAGCGCGCGATATTGCAATGGAAGAGATGAAAACTCTTGCAAGACAAAAAAATGCGAACGCAATTGTTGGTATCGACGTGGATTACGAAGTCGTTCGCGAAGGGATGCTAATGGTTGCGGTGAGCGGGACTGCTGTCCGTATATAAAGTGAAACTTTAATCAGTGGGGGTTTTGTTCATCCCCCACTGATTATTAGCCCTCACCAATCGGGCGTTTACGGGCAGCCCGACTCCCACAAATAGCGGGATAAAGTAAAAAGCCGTGCTGATGCACGGCTTTTTGTTGTTATTGTGTCTAACATGATAGGTAGGACGATATTCTATGTCGAAGCCTCGATATTTCTTGGGAAATGTGGAAGGTCCCGTCGATATATGGGGAAGACATTAGAGTGCTTCTTTACACTGCTGAATTCGAACTAATAATTTTTCGTATTCTTGTTCGAGAAATGTGATGTCATCATGCTGATTTGGGATAGAAATCCGGCTGATGATTTCTGTTAATTTTGTTTGTAATCGTAATAATTCTTGTTCAGTAACGTTTACAGAAGCTTGGGTGGTTCTTTTTGTGTATTGCTCGTAATTGCCGTGGAATATTCTTGGTTCGCTCTCATCTACTTGTAGAATATGGTTTGCAACAGAACGAATAAAGGCACGGTCATGGCTAATGAAAAGTATTGTGCCAGGATACTCCTGTAACATGCTTTCTAATTCTTCTTGTGTTGCTAAGTCTAAATAGTTCGTCGGCTCGTCGAGTAGCAGCATATTATAATTCCCTAAAAATACTTTTGCGAGTGCAACCTTCATTCGTTCCCCACCACTTAAGACGTGCACAGGTTTATGAACATCTTCACGGCGGAAAAGGAGCCTTGCAAGTATTGTTCGAACGAACGATTCAGTATAGTTCGTTTCTTCTAGAACATTTTCTAAAATTGTTTTACCTGTGTTTAAAATAGATAATGTTTGTTCAAAGTATCCGATTTTACAACTCTTTGAAAGTTGGATGCCGCGCTCATTTGCAAGAAGCATGTTGAACAAAGTTGTTTTTCCACTTCCGTTTGCTCCTACAATAGCAAGCTTTGCACCAGGGGCGATTGTCCCGTTCATATTTTTAAATAGTGTGCGGTGGCATATTTTCTTCGTTGTGTTATTAAACTGTACAATCGCTTTACTATGAATGGGTGTATGATATTGCACATCAAACTGAGCTTGAGAAAAATCTTTCGGTTTTTCTTTCTTTTCCAATTTTTCAAGACGTGTCTCTAACGCTTTCGCTGCTTTGCTAACATTTTCTTGACCGTGTGCACCACTTAATTTATAAAGTTTAGATTCAGATGAACTGAACCGCGTTGGGACTTTTGTCATGCTAGAAGCACGTTGCTTTCTTTGTAAAATTGATTGCTCTAAACGATTTTTTTCGTTTACATATTGCTCATATTCCGCTTGTTTTTGTATTCGCTCACGTTCTTTTTGTTTTCGATAGTTTGAATAATTCCCTTTATATTCTTGAATAGTACCATCTTCAATTTCGATGATTTTTGTACATATGGCATTTAGGAAATCACGATCATGTGATATTAAAACTAGTGCACCTTTATAAGATAAAAGTGCCTTTTCTAATTGCTCTGTACCGAGCATATCTAAGTGACTTGTTGGTTCATCAGCAAATAGAATGCCTGCATCTTGTTCGAGGGCATGGGCAATCTTTAGGCGCATTCGTTCCCCGCCGCTCATTGAGTCAGCAACGTTTGAAATACTCCATTTTCCTTTTGCAAGAGAAGAAGCGATTTCCGGTATTTCTTCGCTAAGCTGAGGAATGATGGCGATAGAACTATGATGAGTTACTATGCCTTTGTCAGCTTCTATTTCTTTACTTAATATTTGTAATAATGTAGATTTTCCAGCTCCGTTGACTCCGACAATTCCTATACGATCCTGCGCTTGAATTTCCAGTGATGGTAACGTAAATAGGGTGCGATCCCCAAAGCTCTTTTCAATATTACGTGCGAATAAAATAGTCATAAAAAAACCTCCCTAGTTTCACTAGAGAGGATAAACGTCGCCCTTGCATGTAAAAAATCGTACATAAATAAACGATTTTTTTACATGATCGTTTCGAAAGAAAGTATCGACAAATGGACAGACTAATCCTCTGCTAGTTTTCATCATTTTTGTTCACTATTTGTGATGGATGAAATAAATAAGAGAATTAGAACTTCATTGGTCAAAGTACCTTCCTTTCATAATGTTATTTTTATTGTATGCGCATACAAATGGATTTGTCAAACTTATTTCTGTTTGCTATTTTTGAATTTATTATTATACAATTGTGCTTTTGCTAGTGCCTCAGCATCGTTCTTGATTTCATCTAGTCCATTCGCATCCCCAATAATATACCCTTCAAATGATGAACCAACAAAATCAAAGATATATTGAAACTGGGCGATAAGCGGCAATGCTTTCAGTTTCGGATTGTCTCCGCCAACGATGACAACGTACATTTTTTTACCTTTCATTTTCTCTTTGAAATGAAGAGATGTATTACGTAAGCTTTGTGACCAGCGATCAACGAAGTTTTTCATATGGCCGCTCATTCCGTACCAGTATAACGGTGTAGCGAAGATAATCGTGTCGTGCTCTAGCATACGCTCGATTAACTGCTCGTAGTCATCGTTTACAGGTTGGAATCCTTCTGCATCATGACGTTGATCTGTAATTGGATGGACTGTATGGTCGCGCAAGTAAATTTGTTCTGTTTCAATTCCATCAATCATCATATGTGTTAAAGCTTCTGTATTTCCGTTTTGTCTGGAACTGCCGTGTATAACAAACATGTCATCATCCCTTTTCTTTTGCTTGTTTTAGGAGTGAAACGTGTTTTTGCAAATTCGTTTGAATGCTGGAAAGTAATGAGATTTGTCTTGTTACTTCATTGAGTTTATCTTCATAAAGTGCAAGGATACTGCTGCAAGGATTTTCGTACAGGTGTGGTTCAATTTCAAGGCAGCGCATCATTTTTGTCGTCTCTTCTAAATTTAAGCCAAGCTGTAAGTACATTTGAATAAGCTTTACTTTTTCAATGGCACTTTCGTCGAAATCACGATAGCCGTTTGTGAGGCGATTTGAAGGGAGCAATCCCTTTTCTTCATAATGTCTTAGTGATCTTTCGCTAACGCCAGTTTCTTTTGATAACTCTCCGATTCGCAATGTGTTTCACTCCTTTTACATGTATTGTAAACCTTCACACTAATGTGAAGGTCAATGTTGTTTTTTCGCAAAAGAATCTACATAATGTAAAAATACTTGAATGGCTTTAGATGGAATGAAATATTTGCCGCGCACGATGGAGAATGGCCGGATTAGTTGTTCATTTGGAACTTCGACGTGGAATAGCTCTTTTGCCAGTAGCTCTTTCCGTACAGTCCAATCAGAAAGGATAGCGATGCCAAGCCCGGCAGCGACGGCTTCCTTTACGCTTTGTATACTACTGAATGTAAAGAATCGCTTCATTTTTAAATGGTGTTGATGAATAAAGCGGTCACTATAAGCACGTGTCCCAGAGCCACTCTCTCTTAATACCCATACTTGGTCTTGGAGAGTAGCTTCGTTTATATCCTTGGTGTGAAGTAATGGATGGCTTGGAGGGACGACGAGCTTCATTTCATCTTGCATAAACGTTTCAACGTCTACATCGGCGTATACGACTTGGCCTTCTACTAAGCCGATATCAATTTGATTAGAGCGAAGGCTTTGCAAAACTTCTTCCGTATTGGAGATAAAGGTATGAACTTCGACGTGTGGATTTTCATTGGCAAAGCGTGCAAGTATTTTTGGAAGTAAGTATTCGCCAATTGTAAAACTAGCACCGATGCGAAGTGTTCCTGTTACAACGTTATGCAGCTCGTTAATTTCCTGTTTTGCATCTTCATAAAGTGAAAGCATTTGCTTTGCGTGTATGTATAATATGTTTCCAGCTTCCGTAACTTGGACGTGCTTGGGGGAGCGCTGAATAAGTGTAGTTCCAAATTCATTTTCCAAGTTGCGAATGTGCATGCTTACGCCAGGTTGTGAAAGGTTTAATAGTTCCGCAGCACGCGAAAAATGTTTTTGTTCAACGACAGTAACAAAGATTTTCAAAATGTCGACGTTCATTTGTTAGGCCCCTTTATTTTTGTTTTTATTTTATCATAAGTATTTCTGATGATAGAGATTCAATATTGATATTAAACTTATTATAAAAACTCTCTTATAATGTAACTAGAAAGAACATGCATGTTCCAATATGATTATTGGGGTGGTACAAAGTGGAACAAACACTTGTTATACAAAAGAAGAAGAGCTTTGGATTTTCGCAAGGTATTGGGATTACGTTATTAATCGCCATTGTCGCGAAATATTTAGCAGAGCTTCCATTTTTAAATATTATGGGACAATTAGTAATCGCTATTCTAATCGGGATGGTTTGGCGCGCGGCAATCGGGATTCCTCAAGAAGCGATAGCGGGAACGAACTTTGCGAGTAAGAAGTTGCTTCGCTTTGGGATCATCTTACTTGGAATGCGGTTGAATCTTGTAGATATTGCAAAGGCGGGACCGAAAGTATTGGTCATCGCTGCAGTTGTTATTACATTTACAATTTTCGTTGTATATGGACTAACGAAAGTATTTAAAGTAGAGAAGAAATTAGGGATTTTAACGGCGTGTGGGACAGCGATTTGCGGTGCTGCTGCGGTCGTGGCAATTGCACCACAAGTGAAAGCAAAGGACGATGAAACGGCGGTTGGCGCCGCAATCATTGCTATTTTAGGTACGATATTTACGCTTGTTTATACGTTATTATATCCAGTGCTTGGCTTATCTCCGTACGGTTACGGTGTATTCTCGGGAGCGACGCTGCATGAAATTGCTCACGTTATTGCGGCTGCAGCGCCAGGCGGTAGCACGGCTGTAGACATCGCAGTTATTGTGAAATTAACGCGCGTAGCGATGCTTGTGCCAGTAGCAATTTTAATCGGATTATGGTTTGGCAAGAGCGAGGGAAGCAAAGAAAAAAGATCGTGGCGCGACCTTCCAATTCCTTGGTTCATCTTCGGATTTTTAGCGATGAGTGCGGTTCATTCGCTTGGAATTATCCCGGAAGTTGTTGCGGGATACATCGTTGTTCTTGCTTACATGCTTATCGCAATGGCGATGGCGGGGCTTGGTTTAAATGTAGAGTTTAAAACGTTCCGTAAATTAGGAAGCAAAGCATTTGTGGCAGGGCTGATTGGCTCGATTTGCCTATCGGTACTTGGGTACGTTCTTGTATATGCATTGGGCTTCATGTAATAGCGAAGAAGGAGGCATCTCTTTAGATGCCTCCTTCTTTTTCGTGTTGCAGTAAATCCAGCATAGTAGATAATTCCCTTTCCACATCAGTAAATCGCTTTTCATTCATAAGCTGGATTACTTTCTGAGTTCGTCTAAAGCGAAATGGGCGCACGACTTGTATGATGAGAGATAAAGTTTCTTTTTCGAGTTTAGAGAGAGGTCGTTCCTTCATATAAGCGGATAAAAATTCGTAAAAGCACTCATCTTTATCATCACCCATAAGTTCATATGCTAAAAAAATTCCTTCTCCGGCAAGGTGGTTAATAAACACCTCATTTCCAGCAATATTGAAGTCAATTAGGGATTGGAATGCACCATTATCGTCTAACAAAATATTGTTTGGAGAGAGGTCACCTTGTACAGCTCCTTTTGGGAGTTCGCTCCATACTTTATATAATTGTTTGCGTTTTTCATTAAAAACTGTGAAAACTTCATCTACTAATGTTTGATTGATTACACTTTCTTGTAAACATTTTTTTAAGTTATTTGCTTCTAATTCTATATCATCATATATTCCTGGTTCGTCGGAAGTATTTCCACCAAACATTCCCCAATATGTACCGTAATCGAAATGGATATGGTGTTTTTCGGACACCGCATGTGTTGTACCTAACAGTCTTCCTAACGTGTGTAATAGCGATTTAGTTACTTCTTGATCTTCCATCTCTCTTCCTGGCAGCCATTCTTCCACCGTAATAGGAAAGGGAATTTCAAATGAATGAGCAGGTAAGTAATAGTGTCCACCAGCTGTTTGGAATCGCTTTGATACTGGTATGCCATTTTTAATAAAAGCATGGCAAAGTTCCCCTTGTGTTTGAAGCCCTTCTATTGTTGTGAAAGAGTCTCTATAAAGCCGGATTAATAGTTTATATGTAGTTGTAGAACATGCGATAAGTATATCTTTATCTTTTGAAAAACGTGTGACTTCGTAGTGAAATGGCTCGTGTATATGGAATTCTTGTAAAATACGTTGGATTGTAGTGTTTTCAAACATAATAGTTTCCTCTGATAAAAGGTGCTTGAATGTATATTTCCATACTGAGAATTATTTACCTTTTTTTGTAAAGATATCTTTACTTGTATTTGGAAAATATTTATAATTAAAGTAAAGATATCTTTACTTTCGAAGGTGGAGCCTATGGGTGTAAAAAATAAAATTAAAGAATTACGAAAACAACATCATATAACGCAAATTGAAATGGCAAAGGCGATGCAAGTGACGCGGCAGACAATCGTGGCAATTGAGAACCATCACTATAACCCGAGTCTAGAGTTATCCCTAAAAATCGCCAAATATTTTGAGATGAAGGTGGAAGAAATATTTATGCTGGAGTAAGGGGAGAGGAAATGAACGATACTAAAAAGTTGTATATCGCTACTGTCTTAGGATTATGTGGAGGAGACGTTTTAGTTCGGCTTATGGACCCATCTATACCAATGTTACCGCTAATAGTTAGTAACATTTTAGCAATTCTACTTTTAACAGTTTATGTGTATTACAAAAAGCGTAAGTACAGAAAAGAAGAAATTCCAGATATAGATGAGCGAGTAAATGAAAATATAAAAAGGCATGTAAATGTCTCGCTTATATTCGCATTTGTCCTTCTTATTGCTTACATTGGTGCGAGCAAAGTCGTAGGCAGAGATGTCATACCTACGCCAGAAATATTCATTGTATGTAGTTTTTTATTTGCTGCTAGTCTCATCATAGGAGTAATGGCGGGAAAACGAGCATAGCGATAGGAGGAATGAAAATGCAAGATGAGTTTGAGAGATTTCAATCGGATAAAGCGTTTAAATATTTAGGGTTATTTTTAACAATTAGTTTAGCGATATGGAGTTTGTACAATTTAATTGTTTATGGAAATGCGGGCATGCCATTTGTTTTATTTGTATTAGGGCAGTTTGTTTATTTCTTTGTGAACTATTGGCCGAAATGGAAATATAGAAATCAAAAAGAGGCTGATCATGTATGAGTAAGCGGTTTGTAGGGAGCTTATCTTTAGCGGGGCGTCAACGAGTGTATTAGCAACAAGGGAAATCAAATAAATATATAAAGGGGAAACGGGATGGGATTAGCGGTATTATGTGTTGCGACGGCTATATTTGCACTTTTGTGGGGGATGCAAAACTTCTCTCGTAATCCAGTGCCAAGTGTATGTATTATGATTGGTGCTGTAGGTTTATCATACTATTTATTAGTTTTAGCCCATTATCATAAAACGGCAACAAGTGTTGTTGTTGGGGCAATTATTTTATCTTGTGGGCGTGCCGTGCAAAAGGGGTTATTTCCATAAAAGCTGTTATACAAAGGTATAACAGCTTTTTGTATTTTTTTACAAACTACTTGAAAGTTACGTTACGTCACCTTTTATAATGAAGGAGAAGAGGTGATGGAGTTGATTTCAATTCAAGAACTAACGAGGGAAACAGGGGTTACGGTAAGGACGCTACGATATTATGATCAAATCGATTTATTAAAGCCGAGTGGGAAAACTGATGGGGGACATCGGTTATATAGCGAGAGAGACGTTGTTCGTTTGCAGCAAATTTTATTTTTAAAAGAAATGGGTTTTTCATTAAAAGAGATTACGAATATGTTAATAACGGATGAGCTCAATTTAAAAGTATCGCTTGAAAAGCAACTTAAGTTTGTACAAGAAGAACAGAAAAAATTTAATCGAATGGAACGTATTTTACAAGCAGTTGTTTATTCAGTAGATGTGGAAGGGGAACTGGATTGGAAAGTTATGTTTGAACTCATTCAGCTTTCGAAACAGTCTCCGCGAATACGTGAGATGTTTCAAAATGAAGTTTTTTCTAGGGGAGAACAAAAGTTGCTTCATAATTTGCCGAACATGAGTGAAGAAGATTCAAATGTTTTAGAGTGGGTAGATTTATTAAAACAATTGCGTAACTTTATGAAAGACGGTAAGGAAGCATCATGTGATGAAGTACAAGGTGCAACAAAGAAACTAATGCAGAAGTGTTTGGAGATGGCAAATGGTGATGAAGCATTTTTAGATAAATTGTGGGAAGTAAGAAAGTCAAAAGAAGATTCACAGAAAATGAGTATGTATCCAATTGAGGAAGAGCTTCTAGTATATATGGATGAGGCTTTTCGTATATATGATGAAAGGGAGAGGGATAAATGAGTATACTCGCAGAATATCGATGGTACTTTTTAATTGGTGCAGAGATTGTATTTTGGCTATCAGCTATTGGATTCTTTTTACTAAGGTATGGATTTCGCTTGAAAAAGGCGAGCTTTATTATGGGGATTGTGCTACTCATAAATGAAGTGTTTATTTTAATCTTAGGGGTAGTGGACTATTATCAAACGGGAAAGTTTTCTAACTTCCAGATTATCACAGTAATCATTTTATTATATGCAGTATTTTACGGGAAAAAGGATTTAAAGAAGCTAGATATATATGTGCAAAAACTAGTTGCAAAGTGGCGGAATGAACCGGCGCCTATTATCGAAGAACCACTTGAAGTAACAGGCATGGCGCACGCGAAGCAGGAAATAAAAAATTGGGCCTTACATCTTATTTTGTTTGTTGCGGTTCATATATTCTTTTTCTTCATGTATGGGCTTATTCCAGTGGAACAGTGGGGAAATTGGTTAGAGTCAGGAATCGTTTTAAATAAAACAGCAAGCCGTGTAAGCCAAGTATGGGCTATTATTCTTTTAGCAGATACTGCGATTTCATTTTCATATGTTATTTTTCCGAAGAAGGAGAAAGGAAACAAGAAGCTATTTTCATAGAGGAAAGTAGCTTTTTCTAGTATACCAATAGTTTGTATAGGAGAGGATAACAATAGGAAAAAGAACAGGTTTTATATGCTTATTTCTCTTTAGTTTAGTAGCGTGTTCACAACCTAACAATGCAATTGATAAGAAGAATGATGTCGTTGCAAAGGGGGCAGAAATTTCTAATCTAGATAAATTCGAGAAGTTCGTTTGGAATGTGGAACAAGGGAAAGTTGATAAAATAGGAATTGTACAGTATACACATGAAGGTGACCCGATTTTTCAAACGTTAGAGCATAGTGAGAAAGATATAATTTATGTGTTAGATAATAGACAAGACCAATTTGCTGGTGACCATAAAGGGTTACATAAAGATAGTTGTAAAAGGATTGTTAAAGAGCAACGTGAATCAGAAACGGCATATGGGTTAATAGATTGTACGAATGAAAATGGGCGCAATGGATATGACTTATTATATGTACTTAAAAAATAGAGTTAGTAGAGGAAGGAAGTATTTATTCCTTCCTTTTTTATGTATATATTGTCGAAAGTTTTACCGAATATCTGTTCGTTTTTTAGGTTTTTTATGAGCATTCGTGGTAAAATAATAATACAGATTTTTATGAGGAGGTCGGTTTTTAGTTGGAACATCCATTTGAAATTATCTCAGAGTATTCCCCGCAAGGTGATCAGCCGGGAGCGATAGAGAAGCTTGTAGAGGGAATTAATAGTGGTAAGAAAAAGCAAGTGTTGCTTGGAGCAACAGGAACGGGTAAGACATTTACGATTTCAAATGTCATTAAAGAAGTGCAGAAGCCAACACTTGTAATGGCTCATAATAAAACGCTAGCGGGACAGCTATATAGTGAGTTGAAAGATTTCTTTCCTAACAATTCTGTTGAGTATTTTGTTAGTTATTACGATTATTATCAGCCGGAAGCGTACGTACCACATACGGATACATTTATTGAAAAAGATGCGCAAATTAATGATGAAATCGATAAATTACGTCACTCGGCAACGTCTTCTTTATTTGAACGAGATGATGTTATTATCGTTGCGAGTGTGTCGTGCATATACGGTTTAGGTTCACCGGAAGAATACCGCGAGTTAGTTGTTTCACTTCGAGTTGGTATGGAAAAGGACCGTAATCAATTGCTTCGTGAACTTGTTGATGTACAGTATGGACGTAATGATATTGATTTCAAGCGTGGTACATTCCGTGTGCGCGGAGATGTAGTTGAAATCTTCCCGGCATCACTCGACGAACATTGTATTCGAATTGAATTTTTCGGTGATGAAATAGATCGTATTCGAGAAGTAAATGCATTAACGGGTGAAGTATTAGCAGAACGTGATCATGTAGCAATCTTCCCGGCATCTCACTTCGTTACACGTGAAGAAAAGCTGAAGGTCGCTATTGAAAATATTGAAAAAGAATTAGAAGAACGTTTAAAAGAATTAAATGATAACGGTAAATTGTTAGAAGCGCAGCGTATAGAACAACGTACACGCTATGATTTAGAAATGATGCGTGAGATGGGCTTTTGTTCAGGGATCGAAAACTATTCCCGTCAATTAACACTTCGTCCAGCAGGTTCAACACCATATACACTGTTAGACTATTTTCCAGAGGATTTCTTAATTGTTATGGATGAATCGCACGTATCGGTGCCGCAAGTAAGAGCGATGTATAACGGAGACCAAGCGCGTAAGCAAGTACTTGTGGATCATGGATTCCGTCTGCCATCAGCTTTAGACAATAGGCCGCTCACGTTTGATGAGTTTGAAGAGAAAACGAATCAAGTTATTTACGTTTCGGCAACGCCAGGACCGTACGAGTTAGAGCAGGCACCGGGAGTAATAGAACAAATTATTCGTCCAACAGGGCTGTTAGATCCACCAATTGATATACGACCAATTGAAGGGCAAATTGACGATTTATTAGGAGAAATTCAAGATCGCATTGTAAAAAATGAACGTGTATTAATTACGACTTTAACGAAAAAAATGTCAGAGGATTTAACGGATTACTTAAAAGATGTAGGAATTAAAGTGAACTATCTTCACTCTGAAATTAAAACGTTAGAACGTATTGAAATTATCCGTGACCTTCGCCTTGGTAAGTTTGATGTACTCGTCGGTATTAACTTATTACGAGAAGGATTAGATATTCCAGAAGTATCACTTGTAGCTATTTTAGATGCAGATAAGGAAGGGTTCCTACGTTCAGAACGTTCGTTAATTCAAACGATTGGTCGTGCGGCGCGTAATGAAAACGGCCGCGTTATTATGTACGCAGATCGCATAACGAGATCAATGGGAATTGCAATTGAAGAAACGCAGCGTCGTCGTACTATACAAGAAGCTTACAATGAAGAGCATGGTATCACGCCGAAAACGATTCAAAAAGGCGTTCGTGATGTAATCCGTGCAACGACAGCGGCTGAAGAACCGGAAACATATGAAGCAACTCCTGCTAAGAAGATGACGAAGAAAGAACGTGAGAAAACAATCGCTAAGATCGAAGCAGAGATGAAAGAAGCGGCAAAAGCGTTAGACTTCGAGCGTGCAGCTGAATTAAGAGATTTACTATTAGAATTAAAAGCGGAAGGGTGAAAAGAGTGAGCATGAGCAAGGATTTTATTGTTGTAAAAGGTGCTAGAGCACATAACTTAAAAAATATTGACGTAACCATTCCGAGAAATCAGCTTGTTGTTGTAACGGGATTGTCTGGTTCAGGGAAATCATCATTAGCGTTTGATACAATTTATGCAGAAGGACAGCGCAGATACGTAGAATCGTTATCTGCGTATGCACGTCAGTTTTTAGGGCAAATGGATAAACCTGATGTGGATACGATTGAAGGATTGTCACCAGCGATTTCGATCGATCAAAAAACGACGAGTCGTAATCCGCGTTCAACTGTCGGAACAGTGACGGAGATTTATGATTATTTACGTTTATTATTTGCGCGAATTGGTACGCCAATTTGTCCGAATCATGGAATTGAAATTACATCGCAAACAGTAGAACAGATGGTAGACCGTGTTCTTGAATATCCTGAACGTACGAAATTACAAGTGTTAGCTCCTATCGTGTCAGGACGCAAAGGTGCACATGTAAAAGTGCTTGAAGATATTAAGAAGCAAGGTTATGTTCGTGTACGTGTCGATGGTGAAATGCTTGATGTATCTGAAGAGATTACGTTAGATAAAAATAAGAAGCATTCTATAGAAGTTGTAATTGACCGTATTGTTGTAAAAGAAGGAATTGCGAGTCGTCTTGCAGATTCACTCGAAAGTGCTTTAAAGCTTGGCGGGGGCCGAGTTTTAATCGACGTTATGGGAGAAGAAGAACTTCTCTTTAGTGAGCATCACGCATGTCCGCATTGTGGTTTTTCAATTGGTGAATTAGAGCCGCGTATGTTCTCGTTCAACAGTCCGTTCGGCGCATGTCCTTCTTGTGATGGACTTGGCTCAAAGCTAGAAGTAGATTTAGAGCTTGTTATTCCGAATTGGGATTTATCATTAAATGAACATGCGATTGCTCCGTGGGAACCGACAAGTTCACAATATTACCCGCAACTTTTACAATCTGTATGTAATCACTACGGCGTTGATATGGATATGCCTGTGAAAGATATACCGAAAGATTTATTTGATAAAGTATTGTACGGAAGCGGGGAAGAGAAAGTTTATTTTCGCTATGTGAATGAATTTGGTCAAGTAAAGGAAAATGAGATTTTATTTGAAGGTGTTATTCCGAATATCGAGCGTCGTTATCGTGAGACGAGTTCTGATTATGTTCGTGAGCAAATGGAGAAATATATGGCAGAGCAAGCTTGTCCGAAGTGTAAAGGCGGACGCTTAAAGCCTGAGAGTTTAGCTGTTTTCGTTGGGGATAAAACGATTGCCGATGTTACAAAGTATTCTGTTCAAGAAGTACAGGAATTCTTCTCGAATGTTGAGTTAACGGAGAAACAACAAAAAATTGCTCATTTAATTTTAAGAGAAATTCAGGAGCGCGTTGGATTCTTAGTGAACGTTGGTTTAGATTATTTAACGTTAAGTCGTGCTGCAGGAACTTTATCAGGTGGTGAGGCACAGCGTATTCGTTTAGCGACACAAATTGGTTCTCGTCTTACGGGTGTGCTTTACATTCTTGATGAGCCTTCTATCGGTTTGCATCAACGTGATAATGATCGTCTTATTCGCACATTGCAGGAAATGCGTGATTTAGGAAATACGTTAATTGTTGTTGAGCATGATGAAGATACGATGATGGCTGCTGATTATTTACTTGATATCGGACCGGGTGCAGGTATTCATGGTGGTCAAGTTGTATCAGCGGGTACACCAGCTGAAGTGATGCAAGACGAGAATTCATTAACTGGGAAATATTTAAGCGGTAAAGAGTTCATTCCAGTACCACTTGAAAGACGTAAAGGTGACGGACGTAAAGTGGAGATCGTCGGTGCGAAAGAAAACAACTTGAAAAACGCGAAAATGTCATTCCCTCTAGGTACATTTGTAGCGGTAACAGGTGTATCTGGATCTGGAAAAAGTACGATGATTAATGAAGTGTTATATAAAGCGTTAGCTCAAAAGCTATATAAAGCGAAAGCGAAGCCAGGGGCTCATAAAGAAATTAAGGGTCTTGAGCAGTTAGATAAAGTTATTGATATTGATCAATCACCAATCGGGCGTACACCACGTTCCAACCCAGCTACGTATACAGGTGTATTCGATGATATTCGTGATGTGTTTGCGCAAACGAATGAAGCGAAAGTGCGCGGATATCAAAAGGGACGTTTTAGCTTTAACGTAAAAGGTGGCCGTTGTGAAGCGTGCCGCGGTGATGGAATTATAAAAATCGAAATGCATTTCTTACCAGACGTGTATGTACCGTGCGAAGTTTGTCACGGTAAACGCTACAACCGTGAAACGTTGGAAGTTAAATATAAAGATAAGAACATTTCTGAAGTATTAGCAATGACGATTGAAGATGGGGTAGAGTTCTTTGCTAATATCCCGAAAATTAAGCGTAAACTTCAAACGCTTGTAGATGTAGGGCTTGGTTATATGAAATTAGGGCAACCAGCTACAACGTTATCAGGTGGCGAGGCGCAACGTGTGAAATTAGCTTCTGAATTGCACCGTCGTTCTACAGGGCGTACATTATACATTTTAGATGAGCCAACGACTGGCTTACATGCCCATGATATTGCACGTCTTTTAGAAGTGTTGCAACGTCTTGTTGAGAGTGGCGAGACAGTACTTGTAATTGAGCATAATTTAGATGTTATTAAAACAGCGGATTATATCATTGACCTTGGACCAGAAGGCGGAGACAAAGGCGGACAAATCGTTGCTTCTGGAACGCCAGAACAAGTAGTGAAAGAAGAACGCTCGTATACAGGTAAGTATTTAAAAGAGATTTTAAATCGTGATAAAGCAAGAATGAAAGAGAAGATAAAAGAAGTAGAGTTATCGCAATAAGTTTATAGATGAAAACCGAGTGGAAATGACACTCGGTTTTTATTTCACTAAGGAAAACTGATAAGGTTGTTAGTAGGTATATGAGTATAAAGAATAGAATAAATTGGTATAAGAGTTTGTATGATACTTGCGTTTATTGTCTATTAGCGTATGATGAAATATATATGTCAAAAGGATGTGTAAAGAAATGAGATGGATTGTATCACTTCTTGTAAATAGCGTTGTGTTAATCGCTGTATCAGGACTTTTAAAAGGGGTTGCACCAGACGCATTTTACATAGCAAATATACAAACTGCAATTATTGCGAGTATTATATTGGCGATTTTAAACGTATTTGTAAAGCCACTTTTAATTTTAATTACGCTACCAATTACTGTTGTAACTTTCGGTTTCTTCTTAATTGTTATTAATGCGATTACGTTAAAAATGGCAGATTCATTATTAGGAGATGCTTTTAATATATCAGGATTTGGTGTAGCGATTGTTGCGGCAATTTGTATTTCGATTTTTAATATGATAATTGAAAAGGCAATTGTTGAACCGTTATATGAAAAAAAGAGAAAATGACAAAAAGAAAAACATTTCATGATTCGTATGAAATGTTTTTTTCTATTTATTAGAAACCGTATTTCTTGTTTCCAGAAAAAAATGGTACAATATCCGGTAGAATGGAATTTTACATCAAATGAGACTGAACCCGCAGCGGAGTGGAGGTTTATACATATGCCAAAAGTAAGGACAAAAGATTTAATTGAACAATTTCAATTGGAGTTAGTAAGTGGTGAAGAAGGAATTCATCGTCCAATTGATACAAGTGATTTATCACGACCTGGAATTGAAATGGCAGGATTTTTTACATATTATCCAGCTGATCGTGTACAGCTTCTTGGAAAAACAGAGCTTACGTTCTTTGATACGTTAACGACAGAGCAAAAGCAAGAGAGAATGAAAGCGCTTTGTACTGAGGAGACGCCATGTATTATTGTAACTCGTAATCAAGATGTGCCGGATGAGTTATTACAAGCATCACGCGAATCAGGTGTGCCTTTATTACGTTCTTCTCAAACGACGACGAGATTATCAAGTCGTTTAACAAACTATTTAGAAGGTAAGTTAGCGCCAACAACAGCTGTTCATGGTGTGTTAGTGGATATTTATGGCGTTGGTGTTTTAATTACAGGTCAAAGTGGTGTCGGTAAAAGTGAGACAGCACTGGAGCTTGTAAAACGTGGTCACCGTTTAGTCGCAGATGATAGCGTAGAAATTCGTCAAGAAGATGAAGACACATTAGTAGGAAGCTCACCTGATTTAATTGAGCACTTATTAGAAATTCGTGGTCTAGGTATCATTAACGTAATGACGTTATTCGGTGCAGGGGCGGTACGAAATTATAAGCGTATTACACTTGTTATTAATCTTGAAATTTGGGATCAAAAGAAAAATTATGATCGCTTAGGTCTTGATGAAGAGAAGATGAAGATTATTGATACAGAACTTACGAAGATTACACTTCCAGTTCGTCCTGGTCGAAACTTGGCTGTTATTATTGAAGTAGCAGCGATGAATTTCAGATTAAAACGTATGGGAGTCAATGCGGCACAGCAGTTTTCTGAACGATTAATGAGTGCGATTGAGTTAGGAAATCAAGAGTAGACTCTGGAGAGGGAGGTCATACATATGCTGCTAGGTTCCGTACCACAGCTTGACCGTGTAGCAATTCAGCTCGGACCGTTCCCTGTTTATTGGTATGGGGTTATTATCGGTACAGGTGTGCTATTAGGTCTTTGGCTAGCGACTCGCGAGGGAGAAAGGCTAGGTATTCGCAAAGATACATTTATCGATCTTGTATTAATCGCAGTACCAATTGCCATTCTTTTTGCGAGAATGTATTATGTCATTTTTGAATGGGAATATTATTCGCAAAATCCGAGTCAAATTATTAATATTCGTCAAGGTGGTTTGGCGATTCATGGTGGTTTAATCGGGGCTGTTATTACAGGGATTCTTTTTGCGAAACGACGCGGGCTTTCATTCTGGAAGTTAGCGGATATTGCTGCGCCAAGTATTTTACTAGGACAAGCAATTGGCCGATGGGGAAACTTTATGAACCAAGAGGCGCATGGTGATGAAGTAACGAGACAGTTTTTAGAAGGTCTTCATTTACCAGATTTTATTATTAATCAAATGTACATTGATGGTGTGTATTATCACCCAACGTTTTTATATGAATCATTATGGAACTTTGCAGGTGTTATTTTATTACTCGCGTTACGAAAAGTGAATTTACGCCGCGGGGAACTATTCTTCACATATTTAATTTGGTATTCAGTGGGACGCTTCTTTGTAGAAGGTTTGCGTACAGATAGTTTAATGTTAGGACCACTTCGTATTGCACAAGTAATGTCTATTGGAATTGTTGTTATTTCTATCATTTTCATTATTGTGAGACGAAAGATGGGGCAAGCTGATAAAAGATATTTAGAAAATTAGAGAAAAGTAGCATCTTATATAAGATGCTGCTTCTTTCATATTCAGGTAATGAAAGGATTAAGGACGATGAAAATAAATACAGTGCTATTTGATTTAGATGGAACGTTAATTAATACAAATGAACTTATTATCTCTTCTTTTTTGCATACGTTACATACATATTATCCAAATCAATATAAGCGTGAAGATGTATTGGCATTTATCGGTCCATCTTTGCATGACACTTTTAGTAAGATGGATACAAGTAAGGTTGAAGAAATGATTGCATGTTATCGCCAATTTAATCATGAGCATCATGATGAATTAGTGGAAGAATATGAGACTGTATATGAAACTGTTCAAGAGTTGAAGAAGCAAGGCTATAAAATCGGTATCGTTACAACGAAAGCGAGACAGACGGTTGAAATGGGATTAAAGCTTTCAAAACTTGATCAATTTTTTGATGTTGTTGTGACGATTGATGATGTGGAACATGTGAAACCACATCCAGAACCACTTCAAAAAGCATTGAAATTATTAGATGCAAAACCAGAAGAAACATTGATGGTTGGTGATAATCATCATGATATCGTCGGTGGACAAAATGCAGGTACGAAAACAGTAGCGGTTTCATGGACATTGAAAGGTAGAGCGTACTTAGAAGCGTATAAACCAGATTATGTGCTAGATAAAATGAGTGATTTACTACCGATTTTATCTGGTATTAACCACTCATAAAGGTCCAAGTAATCAAGTAGGGGATATGTTTCTCTACTAACTTCAAGTTTCACTTTTTTTAGTAGAGGAGAGAGTTAAGTGCGACGGACAACGCGCTATCCTGTTTCAGGAGAGAATTCATTGTGGAATGTGTATAAAACAGTTTCTTTTTGGAAGGTAATGAAAAACTTTATTATTATCCAAATCGCACGTTACACGCCCGTTTTATCCGTGAAGAATTGGTTGTATCGCACGTTTTTGCGGATGGAGGTAGGAAAGAAAACGTCGTTTGCACTTATGGTAATGCCAGATATTATGTTTCCAGAAAAGATTACTGTGGGAGACAATTCAATTATCGGCTATAATACAACGCTTTTAGCGCATGAATATTTAATTCGTGAGTATCGACTCGGAGAAATCATCATAGGGAATGAAGTTATGATTGGAGCGAATACGACAATTTTACCAGGTGTAACGATTGGAGATGGTGCTATCGTTTCTGCTGGCACACTTGTCCATAAAGATGTACCAGAGGGCGCTTTCGTAGGCGGAAATCCGATGCGTATTATTTATACGAAAGAGGAAATGGCCACTAGAGAAGGTTGATGTTAAAAATGTAACATTTCCCTTCTCTTTTTATGAATAAAAAGGAAATAATTGATTATAATATACTGTTTTGTTTTTTACGGAATCGTTTATACTTATAGATAGAAGAATGTGTGAACGAAGAAAACAAAAAACTGGAGGATATATGGGGAAAAATCAAAGAATATATAAGGAGAACGGACAAGTTATCTCTTTTAATCAATTAGCGGACTTCTTTTATAAAAAAGGGATGAGGGCTTATAAAGGGCAAAAATTGCAAGATGCAATTAAATATTTTCGAAGAGCGGCACAAAGCGAGAAGGAGCCGTTTATTTTATGCCAACTAGCAATAGCATTATCTGAATCTGGTGAATATCAAGAATCGAATCAGATATTTCTAAAGCTTGTTAGATCCAATCCGGAACTTGAGCAATGCTATTATTTTATTGCAAATAATTATGCATATATGGGCTTGTTTCAACAGGCAAAAAAGTATGCAGAGCAATATTTAGAAGTTGCGGAAGAGAAGGAATTTGTAGAAGATACGTTAGATTTGCTTGAGATTATGGAAGAAGAAGCAATGGGTGCGGAAGAGATTGAAGATGAAGATGAGTTAATTGTTATGCAGGAAGAAGCGAACCGTTACATTCGTAACGGACAATTAGAAGAGGCGATTGCTACACTAGAAGTTGTTACGAAAGAATATCCAGAATTTTGGTCGGGTCATAATAATTTAGCGATTGCACATTTCCAATCAGGTAATGTAGATCAAGCGCTTAAGTTAACAGAAATGATTTTAGAGGAAAATCCTGGTAATATTCATGCGCTTTGTAATACGCTTATTTTTCTATATTCAATTGGAGAACATAAACAAGTAGAAGCATTAGCGGGACAGCTCGTTTCAGTATATCCGATTTCATTTGAACATCGTTTGAAGCTTGCAACGACGCTTGCAACAATTGGTCATTTCGAGTGTGCCTATAAATGGTTCAAAGTATTAAAGCGTCAAGGATACGAGGGAGACGTTAGTTTTTATTACTGGTTTTCATACTCTGCGTATATGGTGAAGGAACAGCAAGTAGCTGAAAAAATGTGGCAACATGTTGTAGAATTGCATCCTGATAAAAAAGGAAAAGAACCGTGGAATGCACTGAATTTAGCAGATGAAGGACAAAATCTTTTATTTGAAGAGTTACGAAAATCATTTCAAAAAAGTACGACGCTAGAAGAGAAGATGCTAGCTTTATATTTAATGAATGAGTTGTCAACACCAGAGAAAGTCGGATTCTTCTTTGATGTAACGCAAGCGAAAAATGGTGTTCCAATCGTATCGCAACTTGCAAAGTATTTCTTTTTACTTAATAGTCATAAAAGCATCCCAGCTGATTTACAGCAATTTGAACAGTGCGTACGAATTGCGGATGCATTATACAATTATACGAAAAAAGACGATGAATTAATCGAAGAGTGTTTAAACTTTTGGTTTTGTACGTTCATACGTTTATATACATCTGGAGCGACTTTTACAAATGTGTACGGTTGGTCAGCGGCAATTGAATACATTGTGCGCGGCGAACAAAGAAATAAGATGACACAGGCAGAGCTTGGTGATGTATATAATGTATCTGTAGCGACTGTACGAAAGTATGTGCAGGCTGTTAAGCGCACGCACAAGTAGGATAGGCAAATCATTGGGAAAAAAGTGATGCTAACAGTATAATGAGGGTAACTTAATGTGTATGAATGGGAGTGAATAGTGTGTCAGAAGAAAAAATTTATGATGTCATTATTATTGGGGCAGGACCAGCTGGTATGACAGCTGCGGTATATACATCTCGTGCGAATTTAAGCACATTGATGCTTGAGCGTGGTATTCCAGGTGGACAAATGGCAAATACAGAAGATGTAGAGAACTATCCAGGTTATGAGTCTATTTTAGGACCAGACTTATCAAATAAAATGTTTGAGCATGCGAAGAAATTTGGTGCTGAATATGCATACGGTGATGTGAAAGAAATCATCGATGGTAAAGAGTACAAAACAATTATTGCTGGTAAAAAAGAATATAAAACACGTGCAATTATCGTTGCAAGCGGTGCAGAGTATAAAAAGATTGGTGTGCCAGGTGAAGCAGAACTTGGCGGCCGCGGTGTATCATATTGTGCAGTATGTGATGGCGCATTCTTTAAAGGTAAAGAACTTGTTGTTATTGGCGGCGGAGATTCTGCTGTTGAAGAAGGTGTATTTTTAACACGCTTCGCATCAAAAGTAACAATCGTTCACCGTCGTGACACTCTTCGTGCACAGAAAATTTTACAAGATCGTGCTTTCCAAAATGAGAAAGTAGATTTCATTTGGAATCACACGATTAAAGAAATTAACGATGCAAATGGTAAAGTAGGAAGCGTAACACTTGTAGATGTAAACAGTGGAGAAGAACAAGAAGTTAAAACTGACGGCGTTTTCGTATACATCGGTATGTTACCATTATCAAAACCGTTTGTTGAGTTAGGTATTACAAATGAAAATGGTTATGTTGAAACGAACGAGCGCATGGAAACGAAAGTTCCTGGTATTTTCGCAGCTGGTGATGTTCGTGAAAAAATGCTTCGTCAAATTGTAACTGCAACAGGCGATGGTAGTATTGCGGCGCAGAGTACACAGCACTACGTAGAAGAGTTATTAGAAGGATTAAAAACTGTAACAGAAAAATAAGGGGATTTTTCCTTTTGAGAAGAAAGCTACCGATGGGTGGCTTTCTTTTTTGTTCAAATGTCAAACTTTTGTCAAAAATAATTAAGAATTTAATACTTCTTATTGTTATACTAGAATTTACGGAAAAAATCACTATAAGAAATGAGGAATTTATTCAGTATGGAATGGCGTAATATATATCGTGGATTTTGTATGGGTGTTAGTGATTTAATTCCTGGTGTGAGCGGCGGAACAATCGCCGTTGTGTTAGGGATTTATGAACAATTACTTGCGGCAATTAGCGGATTCTTTAGTCGCGAATGGAAAAAACATTTAGCATTTTTAATCCCACTTGCAGCTGGTGTAGCGGCAGCTTTTCTAACGTTAAGTCACGTTATTAAATATTTATTAGCAAATCATTATGAACCGACTCAATTTTTCTTCCTCGGTTTAATTATTAGTATATTACCGATGTTAATGAGAGAAGCGGATGCAAAGGCAACGTTTAAAGGTGGTCATATTGCCCTGTTAATAATTGCAGCAATTCTTGTTGCGATAACAGCATTCTTTAAACCAGATAAGGCAGCTGATCCAATTACGACGTTAACAATTTTAAATGCAATTGGTTTATTTTTCGCAGGATGGATGGCTAGTATGGCTATGCTTCTTCCTGGAATTAGCGGATCGTTTATTTTATTAATTATTGGTGTGTACCCGACAGCAATTAACGCTTTAACTACACTCAATTTACCGTTAATCGCGGTTATTGGTGCCGGCGTTATGGTTGGATTTGTTGTAAGTAGTAAAGGAATTAGCTTTTTATTAGATCGTTATAAAAGTATGACATTTGCGACAATTATTGGACTTGTTATCGGTTCAATTGTCATTGTGTTCCCTGGCATTCCGACTGGTGGAATTTCAATTGTAAGTTCAATTATTACTTTTATTTTAGGATTTGCGGTTGTTACTTATTTCGGTAAGAAATAAGGATTTTTCGTCCCCTTAACGGTAAAAACGTTAAGGGGATTTTTATGTGCTATTCATGGGAAGTAAGGCATTTTGATTGCTTGTTATAGAAAAAATTTACAATTGCTTAGCGAAAGGGGACTGGCACCTTCGTTGTAGCAAACTGTTTTTGATAGTATAATGAAATGAGTATGCAGTGAGAAATTTTGCTGCAAGTAGCTGAGGTGAAGAAACATGCAAAGAGTGACAAACTGTGTGTTAATTAGAGATAATGAAGTACTCTTACTCCAAAAACCTCGCCGAAATTGGTGGGTTGCACCAGGCGGAAAGATGGAGCGTGGTGAGACGGTAAGAGATTCCGTTGTTCGCGAGTATCGTGAAGAAACAGGTATTTATTTAAAGAACCCAGCATTAAAAGGGGTCTTCACCTTTGTCATCCAAGAAGGTGATAAGGTTGTTTCTGAATGGATGATGTTCTCCTTTTTAGCAACAGATTTTGCAGGAGAAAACAAATTAGAGAGCGAAGAAGGCATCATTGGTTGGCATACATTTGATAAAATTGATGATTTAGCAATGGCACCAGGAGATTATCACATTATTGATTATTTAATTAAAGGGAATGGTATAATCTACGGTACATTTGTATATACCCCAGATTTTGAGTTGCTTTCATATCGATTAGATCCGAGTTAAACCTGCAAGGAGAGGATACGATGACAGAGAATAATGATATAAAAATGGTAATTATTACAGGGATGTCTGGAGCTGGAAAAACGGTAGCGTTACAAAGTTTTGAAGATTTAGGATATTTTTGTGTAGATAATTTACCACCGATGTTATTGCCGAAGTTTATTGAACTTATGGCGGATTCAAAAGGTAAAATGAATAAAGTGGCACTCGGTATTGATTTACGTGGCCGAGAGTTTTTTGAGTATTTATGGGGAGCACTTGATGATTTATCAGAACGCACATGGATTATCCCTCATATTTTATTTTTAGATGCGAAAGATAGCACGCTTGTAACTCGTTATAAAGAAACGAGACGTTCGCATCCACTTGCACCAACTGGCTTGCCGTTAAAGGGAATTGAAGCTGAGCGCGGTTTATTAACTGATATGAAGGCGCGAGCGAATATTGTGCTTGATACATCAGATTTGAAACCGAAAGAATTAAGAGAAAAAATTGTTCACATATTCTCAACAGAAACTGAGCAAGCGTTCCGTGTAAATGTTATGTCATTTGGATTTAAGTACGGAATTCCAATTGATGCTGATTTAGTATTTGATGTTCGTTTTTTACCAAATCCATACTACATTCCACATATGAAGCCATTAACAGGACTGGATGAAGAAGTTTCGTCGTATGTGCTGAAATTTAATGAGACACATAAGTTTTTAGAGAAATTGACGGATCTTATTACTTTCATGCTGCCTCATTATAAAAGAGAAGGTAAGAGTCAACTTGTAATTGCGATTGGATGTACAGGGGGACAACATCGTTCTGTTACGCTTACAGAGTACCTTGGGAAACATTTGAAACCAGAGTATAGCGTTCATGTATCTCATCGTGATGTGGAGAAGAGAAAGGGCCATTAAGGGATGAAAATAGAGAGAAAACCTAAAATTGTCATCATGGGAGGAGGAACTGGACTTTCTGTTTTATTAAGAGGATTAAAACAATATCCTGTTGATATTACGGCAGTTGTAACAGTAGCCGACGATGGAGGCAGTTCAGGTAGACTACGTGATGAGCTAGAAATTCCACCCCCAGGTGATATTCGTAACGTACTTGTTGCGTTATCGGATGTAGAACCATTAGTGGAAGCTTTATTCCAGCACCGTTTTACAACTGGAGACGGACTGAAAGGTCATGCGTTAGGAAATTTATTATTGGCAGGTATGACTTCGATTACAGGAGACTTTTACCACGCGATTACGGAGACAAGTAAAGTATTAAATGTCAGAGGACGTGTATTGCCAGCAGCGAATCAAAGTGCGGTACTTCATGCAGAGTTAGAAGATGGGGAAATTGTAACAGGTGAATCAAAGATCCCTTATTTCGGGAAGAAGATTAATCGTGTCTTTTTAACTCCAGAAGATGTAGAACCGCTATATGAAACGTTGATGGAAATTAAACGGGCTGATTTACTTGTTTTCGGTCCAGGAAGTCTGTACACGAGTATATTACCGAATTTAGTTGTTAATAAAATTGGGGACGCTGTTCTTGCTGCAAAAGCGAAGAAGGTATATGTGTGTAATGTTATGACGCAAGCGGGTGAAACGATGGGGTATACTGCGTTCGATCATGTGCAGGCGTTACATGATCATTTAGGTAAACCATTTATCGACACTGCAATTGTAAATAATCGTGATATTCCTTGTGAATTACGTAAGTTATATGAGGAAGAAATGTCGGGACCAGTTGTAGTGGATACAGATCGTTTTGCTGCAAATAATATCGAAATCATTCAAGATCAATTAGCGAAGTATGATGAGCGTGTTGTAAGACATGATACATTAAAGTTAGCTTCGATTTTATATTCACTGCTATAAATGTGCGTTGCCTCGTTTGAGGTAACGCTCCTCATTCATATAGGACAAGATTTTTGTTCCAAAATAATCGTATAAGGAGGTGTTGACTGTGTCATTTGCATCGGAAACCAAGAAAGAGTTGACCAATCTTGAAATGAAGGAATGCTGTGAGAAAGCGGAATTATCGGCGTTGCTTCGAATGAACGGATCGCTTTCTTTTTCAAACCGTCGCTTATCTATCGATATTCAAACGGAAAATGCAGCAATCGCAAGAAGGATTTATACGCTTTTGAAAAAAGGATATGATGTGACGGTAGAATTACTTGTGCGTAAAAAAATGCGATTGAAGAAAAATAATGTATATATCGTGCGGCTTGTTGAGAAGTCTCGCGAAATATTAGCAGATCTTCATATTGTTCGAGATGACTTTTCGTTTATTCGAAATATATCGCAGGAATTAATCGAGAAGAAATGTTGTAAACGATCGTATTTACGCGGTGCATTTTTAGCAGGTGGTTCAGTAAATAACCCAGAAACATCATCTTATCATTTAGAGATCTTTTCGTTATATAAGGAACATAATGATGCTATATGTGAACTGATGAACGGATTTGATTTAAATAGTAAGACGTTGGAAAGAAGAAAAGGGTACATTACGTATTTGAAAGAAGCTGAGAAAATTACTGAGTTTTTAAATATTATAGGTGCTCATAATGCACTTTTAAGATTTGAAGATATTCGAATTGTTCGCGATATGCGTAATTCAGTAAATCGTTTAGTTAACTGTGAAACAGCTAATTTAAATAAAACAATTGGTGCAGCGCTAAGGCAGATCGAGAACATCCGCTATATTGATGAGACGATTGGACTTGATATTTTGCCAGATAAACTACGAGAAATTGCGCAACTACGAAGAGATTATCAAGATGTAACATTGAAAGAGTTAGGTGAGATGGTATCCGGGGGGAAAATTAGTAAATCGGGTATTAATCATCGTTTGCGTAAAATCGATGAAATTGCAGAGAAATTACGCGCGGGGGAAACAGTAGCAAAAAAATAAGAGGCTAAAGGGGAAATGGAGCTGTGGTTCAAAAACTGGTTAAAGTTTCATTAAAAAACGGCTTACAAGCACGTCCGGCTGCGTTGTTTGTGCAAGAGGCAAATCGTTTTCATTCTGATATTTTCATCGAGAAAGATGGAAAGACAGTTAATGCAAAGAGCATAATGGGGATTATGAGCTTAGCAATCGGAACTGGTAGCATGATTACAATTACAACAGAAGGTTCAGATGCAGAGGAAGCTTTAGAAGCATTAGCTGCATATGTACAATAAAAGGCTATCGCGAATGTGCGATAGTTTTTTTGTTTTGCTGTTTGTGAGTGCGGCCTGGTTGGTGGGGGATGTAGACGAAAGTGCATAATAAAAAAGCGTCCTGTGTATAGGGCGCTTCCGCTTTAAATGTATCTAGCTTCAGCGGCAAGCTCTTCGTGTCTAAGAACCTTCCGCATAAGAAGGCAAAAAGCGCCTTTTATGCGAAAGAACCTTAGCCAGTCAGAGCTGAACGAGCCGCCTCTGCTTTTAGTTATTAACGATTTGTAAAGATCTTATCGATTAAGCCGTATTCTAGAGCTCTTTCTGCTGTCATGAAGTTGTCGCGGTCTGTGTCGCGTTGTAGAACTTCAAGTGGTTGACCTGTACGGTCAGCAAGAATTTGGTTTAGTTTTTCACGTAAGAATAGGATACGTTTTGCAGCGATTTCGATTTCAGTCGCTTGACCTTGTGCACCACCAAGTGGTTGGTGAATCATTACTTCACTGTTTGGAAGTGCATAACGTTTTCCTTTTTCACCTGCTGCAAGTAAGAATGCACCCATAGATGCAGCCATACCGATACAGATTGTTGATACTTGTGGTTTAATAAACTGCATTGTATCGTAAATTGCCATACCTGCTGTGATAGAACCACCAGGGCTGTTGATGTAGATGTGAATATCTTTGTCTGGATCTTGAGATTCCAAGAATAAAAGCTGGGAAACGATTGAGTTAGCTACGTTGTCATCAATTGCACTACCAAGCATAATGATGCGGTCTTTTAATAGTCGAGAGTAAATATCGTAAGCGCGTTCTCCACGATTTGTTTGTTCAATTACTGTAGGAATTAAATTCATCTGTTATTTCCTCCTTCTAAAGCTTTCTTAGTCTTATAATACAATTATGGTCAATAAAGGTCAAACGAAACCACTTTAAATCAAAAAAATATGTAGTTGTACCATGAAATATTCGCTATGTTTTTGAAATTCCCTGCTTATGTATCTTCAACATCATAACCGATTTACATAAATTTAAACGTTATGAAAGCTGGAGAAAAAAGAAAAGAACGCCTTTTTACTGAAGCGTTCTTTCGAGAGTTATTCTTTTAAAAGGTAGGTTACTCTATTTAAAATCTTTTCGATTTGTTTCGCGTTTTTACTATACATTTCGCTTGCTGATTTCGACTTTGTTTCTAAGGAAAATAGTTCAAGATCAGCATGACATTTTTTTAAAGATGCCAATAACAAAGGTTTGTTTTGAGGAGAAGGCATTTGTAGTTTGTCATTATAAATGTCGATAGTAAGTTGTCCGTATGAATCAACTTGACCGAGAAAGACATTTTCAATAACAACACCGAGTTTTTCTAGTTCAGCATGTAACCAAGCACGGTTATGTCCACTAGAGGATAGAGGTTCATCTAAGACATTGCCATCCATAATAACAGTTTGTGGTTCTTTTTCGTTCGGCACTTTTAAACCGATATCTTTTGCTGTAAGTGGTTGGCGATCTTTCTTCAGTAATACATTTAATTCTCCGCTCGGTTCTAATACTGCAAATTCAACATCAGCTACGCTGAACGCATCTTTTCCGCGGAGAAGTTCTAATAATTCGTCACTTGTATATTTTTCTTTCTTTAAGTTATCTTCGAGTATCTTTCCATCTTTTATTAATACGGTAGATTTCCCTTCAAAAAAATCCCGGGCTGTTTTGTTCTTTAGGGAGAGGATTCCTGTGAAAAAAGGTACCACAGCGAAAATGAGTATCGCAAAGACGCCGTGGAAAAATTTTGAATCGAGCCCTGTAGATACTTGGGCAGCGATGTCACCGATTGTCATTCCGGCTATGTATTCAAAAAAGGAGAGCTGAGAGATTTGTCTTTTTCCTAACCATTTCGTAATAGCGAATAAAATGATTAATATGAATACAGAGCGGAGAATAACGAGTGTCCATTCGGGCAGGTGAGACATAGTCATTCCTCCAGTTTACTTAAAACCCTTTATATTGAGGTTCTTCACGTTCTAATACTGAAACTCTATTCTGTAAATCAGCGATGACGCTGTCCATTTCTAACATACATTCATGAAATGCGCGTTTTGATTCTTCGTCTTGTGAATTTAATGAAAGGGAGCTTAAACTTGCTTGAGCCCCTCTTACACTGGCAAGGCAAGTTTTTACGCTAGCGATAACAGTCATGCAGACACCTCTTATCCTTTCGGTTTAAATAGTAATGCTCCGATGAATCCGAAAATGATAGCAGCAGAAACACCAGCACTTGTTACTTTAAACATACCGGTAATAACGCCAACAATTCCGTGTTTTGCAGCTTCTTCCATAGCGCCGTGAACGAGGGCGTTACCGAAACTTGTAATGGGTACTGTTGCCCCAGCTCCAGCGAAATCAATTAATGGTTCATACAAATTGAATCCATCTAATATAGCTCCGGCAACAACGAGTGTTGCCATTGTATGAGCTGGTGTTAGCTTGCCGACATCAAACATAAGTTGTCCGATTACACATATGAGTCCGCCAATGACGAAAGCCCAGAAAAAAATCATTGTGTTGCACCTCCAAATTCGATCGATACAGCATGAGCGATACATGGAATTGTTTCTTCTTGTTGGAATGTAAGGGGAGATAGTAAAGCACCTGTCGCAACAACTAGTATCTTTTTGAATTCTCCTTTTTTCATTCTATTTAATAAATGTCCGTACACGACTGTTGCTGAACAGCCTGGGCCACTTCCGCCGGCTATTACAGGTTGACCTTCTCTATAAATGATGATTCCGCAATCTTGAAATTGCTCGCTCTTTACTTTTGTCCCATGTTTATGTAGTAAGTCATAAGCAATTTCGCGTCCAACATGTCCGAGGTCGCCTGTTACGATTAAATCGTAGTGAGATGCATCGAGATTTCTTTCTCTTAAATGAGCCTCAATTGTATCGACAGCAGCTGGAGCCATTGCGCCTCCCATATTAAATGGATCAGTTAATCCCATATCAACAACTCGCCCAATCGTTGCAGATGTAACCCTTGGGCCATGTCCAGTATCGCTCAAAATAGCGGCTCCTGCTCCAGTCACTGTCCACTGGGCGGTAGGAGGTTTTTGTCCCCCGTATTCAGTTGGATAACGAAATTGTTTTTCCACGGCAGCGTTATGACTTGAAGCTCCAGTTAATAAATATTTTGCGCCTTTTGCATTTACAATACTTGCACCGAGCGCTAAACCTTCCATAGAAGTAGAACAAGCACCAAATAATCCGAGATAAGGTGTGCCAAGTGTGCGGCATGCAAAGCTTGTTGGAGTTATTTGATTAATTAAGTCTCCAGCGAGGACAAATTGAATATCATCTTTCCTAAGTTTGGCTTTTTCTGTAGCGCGGCTACAAGCCTCTTCAAACAAAATTTTATGTGCTTTTTCATAGGAGTCTTGTCCGAGCCATAAATCTTCATGCAGGGTATCGAAATCTTCAGGGATTTTTCCATTTGCTTCAAATGGGCCGCCGACTACACCTGTTGAGATGATAACTGGTTTGTTTTCGAATACCCATGTTCGGTGTCCTTGTAACATTTACAGCCCTCCCCATTGAAAGAGAATCGTTTTAATAAGTGCGATGACGAAAGCGGAAAATACGCCAAATAAGATGACCGATCCTGCTAGTTTAAACATGTTACCACCAACGCCGAGAACGAATCCTTCTGTACGGTGTTCAATACATGCGGCAATAACAGAGTTACCAAATCCAGTAACGGGCACCGCAGTACCAGCGCCAGCGAATTGCCCAAGGCGATCGTAGACGCCAAATCCCGTCAGTAGCATGGAGATAAAAATAAGAGTTGCAACGGTAGGATTTCCAGCAGATCTTTCAGTGAAATCGAAATAAGTAATATAAAAGGTGGAAATCAGTTGGCCTATTAAACAGATTAATCCCCCGACGAAAAAAGCTTTTATACAATTTTTTAAAACGGGTCGCTTCGGTTCGCGCTGTTGTTCAAATTTTTTATATTCTTGTTGTACAGGTGTTAAATTTTTATCTTTACTAGACATTTGAATCCTTCCTTCTCTTTTAGAAAGCTTAAATATTAGATCCCATTTCTGATTGGATGAGTTTCAATTGTTTTTTGATGCCATCCTTGCTTACTTTCTTTTTCTTGATTTTGTTTTCAAGTTCTTCTATGAGCATAAAAATCTTTTTGTCTGTACTTACACGAATATCGAAAGTAGGATTTTCATCACTTAGCTTCTTTTTAATTTACTTCGTAACGGTTTTAAACCAAACCTTTCGTGATGTTCAGGTTTGATAGCTATGTAAAGATCTAAATTTGTATTAACTGCGGTAGCTTCTATAATTCCATCTATAGCGAGAGCTTTTTTCTTAGCTTCTTGCGATATAGATTGATTAAAGGATTCTGTACTCATTTTTGTTAACTTGGGGCCCTTTTCTTCTTTCGTTCGTTTTGCTTCTTCTTTCTTTACCTTTTTATCTAACGGGCTATTATCACATCCGGTAAGTGAACCGAATAGGAGCATAAATAACGCGGTTATGATTCCGAGTTTTCGCATTATAATCATTCCATTTCTATTGCATTATGTAATGTGAGAGAAAAAGGATGATTGCATATCATCCTTTTTCTCAAATTGTGTACCATTAGATGAAATGGTACTTTCGGTTATTGCTGTGTGTATTGTGGTTCTTCTTGCTGGACTTCTTCAACACGTGGGTTTAAAGAATCGATAATTGTTTGTGTTTGCTCTGCAGCTGTTTGGAAAAGTTGCTTAGCTTGTTGGTTATCCGTATCAAGAGCGAATCCCTCTAAGCTAGCTTGTGCACTTTTTAATCCAGAAACAGTTTGCTTTAGTTTTGTAATTACAGTCATTGAATGAAGCCCCCTTTGGAATATCAATTCAAAGATTATAATTTGTGAGTTGGGGTGAATTTATGATTGGAAAATTTAGGTGTGCTACATGTGTAGATTACAATTTTGTAATGGATATGTAAGGGAAAGCGATAGTGGAAAAAACTTTTTCTCCTAGAATAAAGAAAGTAAAGCAAGTTAAAAGGACATTTGAAGGAGAGAAAAATGAAGAAATTATTATTAGGTTTAATTGGACTTTTTATATTAGTTATTGGTGTGGCAAGCTTTTCTCATAATGAGGTGACTGATAGATATAATCCGCTTGTGAAAGAAGACTTTGTATATGTAAAAGCGAAAGAATCTGGCCGACTATCTACAGTTGGAGAGGTAGCTGGAGACTATAAACTTACTGGTTATTATGCTTCAGGTGAAGGAAGAGACGTTAAGTTTTATGCGCCTCGTGGGCTTAGAGAGGGAGCGTATGTTAAGGTTAAAACGAAAGGTGAATATATTGAAACATACCAAGAAGTACAGCCGGATGAAATTCCAAAAGAGATTAAAGAGAAATTAGATAAATAAAACCGTTAAGAAATGCCTCCTAAATGTAGAAATTAGGGGGCATTTTCATGCGGAAAATAGCGTATATACAATGTGCTATCAAAGAGTTTTTATTGATTTAAATGGTTTTTATTGCTATTATTATGAAGAGAAAATGAAGTATAATTTATAATCATGCGCCCATAGCTCAGTCGGATAGAGCGGTGGTTTCCGGTACCACGTCTGCCGGGGGTTCGAATCCCTCTGGGCGCGTAAAAAGGTCCTAACTTACATTTGTAAGTTAGGACCTTTTTTTATTTCTCTCTTGTTATATCTGGTTATAAGATTTACTATTAGTATGTGGTAATAACTTTTGTGCGTTATTATTTTCTTTCAATATTATTCAAATTTCGGTTGTAAGATGTAAATCTCATTAATACATATAAATTAATAATATTTTGGAATGGGTGTCTGTGATAGCATTCTCCTTTTACCAAACTTATTGTACAATAGAAACAAGGGGGAGATTAGTTTGAAGGCAAGTCTTTTACAAGAACAAAGCTTACGTTTGGCAATGACACAAGAGTTAAGGCAAGCGATTACAATGCTCCAGTATAATGTACAAGAATTATCGGAGTTTTTGTATGAGCAATCGTTAGAGAATCCCCTTATTGAGTTAGGTGGTTTCGAGAGGGAGAAGAAAAAGAGCTCTAACACAAGTAAAAGTACCGGCAAACAAGTCGAGAATCAAATGGAAATCTACAGTGTGGATTCTACAACGATTCAGCAACATTTATTAAATCAAATACAGTATTATAAAATAGAGGAAGAAGAGCGAAAAGTAGCTTCTTTCATTATTATGAACATGGATGGAAATGGGTATTTACAAGAAACGAATGAAGAGTTAGCAAATCTTCTTTCCGCACCGATTTATGTAGTCGACCGTTCTGTAGAGCTTGTCCAATCACTTGAGCCAGCAGGGGTAGGAGCGCGTAATATTCAGGAATGTCTAACTTTGCAATTGAAGCGCTTACAAAGACGGAATGGATTGGCAGAAGAGGTTATAGAAGATAATTTCGCTTATTTCGTGAAGAAAGATTGGCGAAAGCTTGTTCAAGTGTTGAAGTGTAGCAATGAAGAATTGCAGGATGCGGTAAATTGTATAACATCATTGCAACCAAAGCCAGGTCTTGCGTTTTCTTCTGATAAACCACTTTATATTGTGCCTGATATGGCAGTGAAAAAAGATGGTGATCGTCTTGTTTTACAGATGAATGAGAGAAATATGCCAAGAATTGAAATTCATTCTGAGTATAGTGCGCTTCTTAATAATAGTGAGAGTGAAGTAGCATCTTACGTATCAGAAAAGTATCAGCATGTGCAGTGGATTATGCGCAGTTTGAAACAGAGAAAACAAACGCTTCTGCAAGTGATGACCATTATTATGGAAAAACAACGTGATTTCTTCTGGGAAGGTCCAGCGTATTTAAAGCCGCTCGCTTTAAAAGAGGTGGCGGAAGAGTTAAGTGTGCATGAATCTACAATTAGTCGTGCAACGCGAAATAAATATGTGCAAACGCCACACGGTTTATTTGAGATGAAATCGTTCTTTAGTAATGCAGTTTCGACGACAGAGGATGAGGCAGTTTCAACGAAGCGAGTGAAACAGCTTATTCAAACGCTTGTGGAAGCAGAGAATAAGAAAAAGCCACTCTCAGATCAAAAGATTTCAAAATTATTAGAAGAAGAGCATGAAATTGTTATTTCTCGAAGAACAGTGGCGAAGTATAGAGAACAAATGCATATTCCAGCTTCGTCATTACGAAAAACAATCGGATAGGTGAAGAAGATGAAAGTTGTACTATATACAAAAGTAGATTGTGGTCTTTGCGTGCAGGCAAAACAAGTTTTACAAGAAGTACAATGTGAATATTCTTTTCAAATCGAGGAAATAGATATATATGAAGATAATGACCTTTTAGAAAAATATCATTTAATGATTCCGGTTGTAGAAATAGGCGGAAAACAAGTAGAATATGGTAACATTCACAAAGGTGTCATAATAAACTATATAAAGAATGCAGTTAAGAGTTGAATAAGTTTCTATCTCCTGTTACAATAATACACGTAGCAGGGATTATTTTTTTAACCTATGTGGGACATAAAATGTCACTACGGGACACAAAGTGACCACAAGGGAAAATGAACCAATGTAGTGAGGAGAAAAGATATGCGCTCATGGATTCAGAACACAAAAAAATTATTACCTGATCTGCTACCTGTTATGCAAACGAGAATGCAAGTTCTTCAATACATTAGGCTCATGCAGCCGATTGGAAGAAGGAACTTATCAGCAAGTCTCGGTATGACAGAACGAGTATTGCGAAGTGAAGTTCAAGTTTTGAAAGAACAAAACTTAGTTCACGTCGCTTCTTCTGGAATGACTTTGACAGAAGAAGGAACAGCTTTAGTTCTTGCTTTGGAAGACTTTATGAAAGAAATTTCCGGGTTAAAGGTTTTAGAAAAACAACTTAAGGAAACATTAGACTTGGATGAAGTTTTCGTTGTCCCTGGTGATAGTGATGAATCACCTTGGGTCAAACTGGAGATGGGCCGTGCTTGTGTGACTTGTATAAAAGACCGTCTGACAGTGAATAATATCGTTGCTGTGGCTGGAGGAACTACGCTAGCTGCTGCTGCGGACATGATGCAACTTGATTGCAAAGATTTACATATGCTATTTGTCCCAGCACGTGGTGGAATTGGAGAAGGTGTTGAGTTAGAAGCCAATACCATTTGCGCCAAAATGGCACAAAATACGATGAGTAATTATCGCTTATTGTATGTTCCAGATCACGTTAGTAGCGAAGCATATGCGTCCATTGTAACAGAGCCCTCCGTGAAAGAAGTTCTTGAGTTGATTCGATCTTCCAATATCGTCATTCATGGAATTGGTGATGCGTTAACAATGGCACGTCGCAGAAATACTTCAGAAGCAGATTGGTTAAAGATTCAGGCAAGCGAAGCAGTTGGCGAAGCTTTCGGTTACTACTTTAATGAACAGGGAAATGTTGTTCATAAAGTAAGAACGGTTGGTATGCAACTTGAAGATTTACAAAATGTATCTCACGTTGTTGCAGTCGCTGGAGGTTCTTCAAAGGCAAAGGCAATACAGGCTGTAATAAAGCAAGGGCACACTTCAATTCTAATTACAGATGAAGGTGCAGCAAAACAGTTAACAAAGGGTATTACCCTTTAAATATAATCCCCCAAGGAGGAAATTCAAATGACTAAAATTGGTATTAATGGATTTGGACGTATCGGACGTAACGTATTCCGCGCAGCTCTTAACAACTCTGAGGTAGAAGTAGTAGCAATCAACGACTTAACAGATGCTAAAACATTAGCTCACCTTTTAAAATATGACACAGTTCACGGAACTTTAAATGCAGAAGTATCTGCTAACGAAAACAGCATCGTTGTTAACGGTAAAGAAATTAAAGTTATCGCTGAGCGTGACCCAGCTCAATTACCATGGAGCGACTACGGAGTAGAAGTAGTAGTAGAATCTACTGGCCGTTTCACTAAAAAATCAGACGCTGAGAAACACTTAGGTGGATCAGTTAAGAAAGTTATCATCTCAGCTCCAGCTTCTGACGAAGATATCACTGTAGTTATGGGTGTTAACCACGAACAATACGATGCAGCTAACCACAACGTAGTATCTAACGCTTCTTGTACTACAAACTGTCTAGCTCCATTCGCTAAAGTATTAAACGAAAAATTCGGCGTAAAACGCGGAATGATGACAACAATTCACTCTTACACTAACGACCAACAAATCTTAGACTTACCACACAAAGATTTACGTCGTGCTCGTGCAGCAGCTGAAAACATGATCCCAACATCTACTGGTGCTGCTAAAGCTGTAGCATTAGTATTACCAGAACTTAAAGGTAAATTAAACGGTGGCGCTGTACGTGTTCCAACTGCTAACGTTTCTCTTGTTGACTTAGTTGTTGAACTTGACAAAGAAGTAACAGTTGAAGATGTAAACGCAGCATTCAAAGCAGCAGCTGAAGGCGAATTAAAAGGTATCCTTGGATACAGCGAAGAGCCATTAGTATCTATCGACTATAACGGATGTACAGCTTCTTCTACAATCGATGCATTATCTACAATGGTAATGGAAGGTAACATGGTTAAAGTACTTTCTTGGTACGATAACGAAACTGGTTACTCTAACCGCGTAGTAGACTTAGCAGCATACATGACTTCTAAAGGTCTTTAATTCTTAAGTATATAAGCAATCAATGACAAAACGAGGGAGAGGGTTTGTTCCCTCTCTCTCTTCTTTCGTTTTAGAAGCAAATGTGTTAAGCTTTTGAATGGGTTTTGTCAATCCTAACTAGTAGTCGGAGGGAAATCCAATGAACAAAAAATCAATTCGTGACGTAGATTTAAAAGGTAAGCGTGTATTTTGCCGCGTTGATTTCAACGTACCTATGAAAGAAGGCAAAATTACAGATGAAACTCGTATCCGTGCAGCTCTTCCTACAATTCAATATTTAGTAGAGCAAGGTGCGAAAGTAATTTTAGCAAGTCATTTAGGCCGTCCAAAAGGTCAAGCAGTAGAAGAATTACGTCTTACTCCAGTAGCAGCACGTTTAGGCGAGCTTCTTGGTAAAGATGTTAAAAAAGCGGACGAAGCATTCGGACCAGTTGCACAAGAAATGGTTGCAGCAATGAACGAAGGCGACGTATTAGTTCTTGAAAACGTACGTTTCTATGCGGGCGAAGAAAAGAACGATGCAGAACTTGCGAAAGAATTTGCAGCTCTTGCTGATATCTTCGTAAACGATGCATTCGGTGCAGCTCACCGTGCTCACGCTTCTACAGCAGGAATCGCAGACTACCTACCAGCAGTATCTGGTCTATTAATGGAAAAAGAGTTAGATGTATTAGGTAAAGCACTTTCTAACCCAGAACGTCCATTCACAGCTATCATCGGTGGTGCGAAAGTAAAAGATAAAATCGGTGTAATTCGTCATCTATTAGACAAAGTAGATAACTTAATCATCGGTGGCGGACTTGCTTACACATTTGTTAAAGCTTTAGGTCATGAAATTGGTCTATCTCTATGTGAAGACGACAAGATCGAACTAGCTAAAGAATTTATGCAACTTGCAAAAGAAAAAGGCGTAAACTTCTACATGCCAGTTGATGTTGTAATCACAGAGGAATTCTCTGAAACTGCAACAACTCAAATCGTAGGTATCGACTCTATCCCTTCTACTTGGGAAGGCGTGGACATCGGTCCTAAAACACGTGAAATTTATGCAGATGTAATTAAAAATTCTAAGCTTGTTGTATGGAATGGACCAATGGGTGTATTCGAAATGACTCCATTCGCAGAAGGTACAAAAGCAGTAGGACAAGCATTAGCAGATGCAGAAGATACATACTCTGTTATCGGCGGTGGTGACTCTGCAGCAGCTGTTGAAAAATTCGGTATGGCTGATAAAATGAGCCACATTTCTACTGGCGGCGGTGCGTCATTAGAATTCATGGAAGGCAAAGAACTTCCAGGTGTAGTTTGTCTTAACGACAAATAAGTAGCAGCCAAAGAAAAAGGACGGTGCAAAGCATGCGTAAACCAATTATCGCAGGTAACTGGAAAATGAATAAAACTCTATCTGAAGCAGTTAGCTTCGTAGAGGAAGTTAAAGGTCAAATCCCAGCAGCTTCAGCTGTTGATGCAGTAGTTTGCTCTCCAGCTCTATTCTTAGAGCGTTTAGTAGCGGCAACTGAAGGAACTGACTTACAAGTAGGTGCACAAAACATGCACTTCGAAAAAAATGGTGCATTCACTGGCGAAATTAGCCCAGTAGCACTTAGCGACTTAAAAGTAGGCTACGTAGTACTTGGCCACTCTGAGCGTCGTGAAATGTTTGCTGAAACAGACGAGTCAGTAAACAAAAAGACTCTTGCAGCATTTGAACATGGTTTAACACCAATCGTATGTTGTGGTGAGACTTTAGAAGAGCGCGAAAGCGGAAAAACATTTGATCTAGTAGCAGGTCAAGTGACAAAAGCACTTGCAGGTTTAACAGAAGAGCAAGTTAAAGCAACTGTTATCGCTTATGAGCCAATCTGGGCTATCGGTACAGGCAAATCTTCTTCTTCTGCAGATGCAAATGAAGTATGTGCGCACATCCGTAAAGTTGTTGCAGAAGCTGTTTCTCCAGAAGCTGCAGAAGCTGTTCGTATTCAATACGGCGGTAGCGTAAAACCAGAAAACATTAAAGAGTATATGGCACAATCTGACATCGACGGCGCTTTAGTTGGCGGTGCTAGCTTAGAGCCTGCTTCGTTCTTAGGTCTTCTGGGGGCGGTAAAATGAGAAAGCCAACAGCTTTAATCATTCTTGATGGTTTCGGACTACGTGAAGAAACTCACGGGAATGCTGTAGCACAAGCTAAGAAACCTAATTTTGATGGTTACTGGAACAAATTTCCTCACACAACGCTTACAGCTTGTGGTGAGGAAGTAGGTCTTCCAGAAGGTCAAATGGGTAACTCTGAGGTTGGTCACTTAAATATCGGTGCAGGCCGCATCGTATACCAAAGCTTAACACGCGTAAACGTTGCAATTCGTGAAGGTGAGTTCGATCAGAACGAAACTTTCCAAAATGCAATTAAAAGCGTAAAGGAAAAAGGTACTGCTCTTCATTTATTCGGTTTACTTTCTGATGGTGGTGTGCACAGTCACATGAACCATATGTTTGCTCTTCTTCGCTTAGCTGCAAAAGAAGGCGTGGAGAAAGTTTATATCCATGCATTCTTAGACGGCCGCGATGTTGGACCACAAACGGCAAAAGGTTATATCGATGCAACAAATGAAGTAATTAAAGAAACAGGTGTAGGACAATTCGCGACTATCTCTGGTCGTTATTACTCCATGGATCGTGACAAGCGTTGGGATCGCGTAGAAAAATGTTACCGTGCTATGGTGAATGGTGAAGGACCTACTTATAAATCAGCAGAAGAGTGTGTAGAAGACTCTTCTGCAAATGGTATCTACGATGAATTCGTATTGCCGTCTGTAATTGTTAACGAAGATGACACGCCAGTTGCAACAATCAATAATGATGATGCAGTTATCTTCTATAACTTCCGTCCAGACCGTGCAATTCAAATTGCTCGTGTATTTACAAACGAAGACTTCCGTGAGTTCGATCGTGGTGAAAAAGTACCTCACATTCCTGAATTCGTTTGTATGACACATTTCAGTGAAACTGTAGATGGTTACGTGGCATTCAAGCCAATGAACCTTGATAACACATTAGGTGAAGTTGTTGCGCAAGCGGGATTAAAGCAACTTCGCATCGCGGAAACTGAAAAGTATCCGCACGTGACATTCTTCTTTAGCGGTGGTCGTGAGGCTGAATTCCCAGGAGAAGAGCGTATCTTAATTAACTCACCGAAGGTTGCAACGTATGACTTGAAACCTGAAATGAGCATTTACGAAGTAACGGACGCTTTAGTAAATGAAATTGAAAATGATAAACATGATGTTATCATTCTTAACTTTGCAAACTGTGATATGGTTGGCCATTCTGGGATGATGGAACCAACAATTAAAGCAGTAGAAGCAACTGACGAATGTTTAGGAAAAGTTGTAGAAGCGATTCTTGCAAAAGATGGTGTAGCACTTATTACTGCTGACCATGGTAATGCTGATCAGGAGTTAACTGCTGATGGTGGACCAATGACAGCTCATACAACTAACCCGGTTCCTTTCATCGTTACAAAAAATGATGTAGAGCTTCGTGAAGGTGGTATTTTAGGAGATATCGCTCCAACAATGCTTACACTTTTAAATGTGGAACAACCGAAAGAAATGACAGGTAAAACAATTATTAAATAATTTGCTTATATAAAAAGGAGAGAATTTATTATGTCAACAATTATTGATGTTTATGCTCGCGAAGTCCTTGACTCTCGTGGTAACCCAACTGTAGAAGTAGAAGTTTACACAGAAAGCGGCGCTTTCGGACGCGCTATCGTACCAAGTGGTGCATCTACTGGTGAGCACGAAGCAGTAGAATTACGTGACGGTGACAAATCTCGTTACCTTGGAAAAGGTGTTATGAACGCAGTAAACAACGTTAACGAAGCAATCGCTCCAGAAATCGTTGGTTTCGACGTAACTGACCAAGCTGGTATCGACCGTGCTATGATCGAATTAGATGGCACTCCAAACAAAGGTAAACTAGGCGCTAACGCTATCCTTGGTGTATCTATGGCAGTAGCTCACGCAGCAGCTGACTTCGTAGGTCTTCCATTATACCGTTACCTTGGTGGATTCAATGCAAAACAATTACCAACTCCAATGATGAACATCATCAACGGTGGTTCTCACGCTGATAACAACGTAGACTTCCAAGAGTTCATGATCTTACCAGTTGGTGCTCCAACATTCAAAGAATCAATCCGTATGGGTGCTGAAGTATTCCATGCACTTAAAGCTGTATTACATGACAAAGGTCTTAACACTGCAGTAGGTGACGAAGGTGGATTCGCTCCAAACCTTGGTTCTAACCGTGAAGCATTAGAAGTAATCATCGAAGCTATCGAAAAAGCTGGTTACAAAGCTGGCGAGAACGTATTCTTAGGAATGGACGTTGCTTCTTCTGAGTTCTACAACAAAGAAACTGGTAAATATGACCTTGCAGGCGAAGGCCGTACTGGCTTAACTTCTGCAGAAATGGTTGATTTCTACGAAGAGCTTTGCAAAGACTTCCCAATCATCTCTATTGAAGATGGTTTAGACGAAAACGACTGGGATGGTCACAAATTATTAACTGAGCGTATCGGTGATAAAGTACAATTAGTTGGTGACGATTTATTCGTAACTAACACTCAAAAACTTGCTGAAGGTATCGAAAAAGGTATCTCTAACTCAATCTTAATTAAAGTTAACCAAATCGGTACTTTAACTGAGACTTTCGAAGCAATCGAAATGGCTAAACGTGCTGGTTACACAGCAGTTGTATCTCACCGTTCTGGTGAAACTGAAGATGCTACAATCGCTGACATCGCAGTTGCAACTAACGCTGGCCAAATCAAAACTGGTTCTATGAGCCGTACTGACCGTATTGCTAAGTACAACCAATTATTACGCATCGAAGACGAACTAGGCGAAATCGCTGTTTACGATGGTTTAAAATCTTTCTACAATATCAAACGATAATTGCAGAAAATAACGACAGACCGTGAGAAATCACGGTCTGTTTTTTTTATGCTAAAATTGCTCACCCGTCATAAGTGACATGAAATGTTTAAAGAAACGGTTATAATCAAAATCGATTGCTATTTGATGACTCGGCCAATCAATAAAAGGACTCGGCTGAACTCGAGATCGAAACTCTCCAATGCTTGTTCCTTGTGCATAAGATTCTGTCATGACAACAATAGGTGACTTGTGATAAGTGAACATAGAGTTATCAAATAAAGCGAGTATTGGTATTGTGTCATGAAAGGGGCTTCCCTTTAAATGCGGCAAGGCATCTTTATAATATCCGTAGTAATAATGATCGAATAACGGTTTGACAAGTGGAGCTTTTCCTTTTGTTTCAATGTACTCAGCCATGTCAGGTGTAACGATAGAATACTGCGTTACATTTAATGGGTATATGTACATGTTAGATGCGGATTGTAATACAATGTTAGCCGCGATTGGATCACCATAAAAATTCGCTTCCGATAATGGAGTTACATTACCTGGATGTAAAAAGGCACCACCCATTAGGTAATAAGACTTGATTTGCTGCATTAAATTTTTACATAAAATAAATAAAATAGCTAGGGAAGTGAGTCGTCCTAAACTTACAATGACTAGTTCGTCTTTATATTGCTCAATAAGAGGAATAACTTCAAAGAAATTCTCCATTTCTCCGTTTTGTAAATTTTCATTTGGGATGATTGGTCCTAATCCTTTTTCACCGTGAACATCCGTAAAAAAAGTGGGCGGACCTCCATTGAGAGGACGTTCTGAACCACCAAATATTTTCATATCTCCATTTCTTGATTTTTGTTTAAGAAAATGAGCATTTTGTACGGCCATTTCTTTTGGAACATTGCCGTAATCAGCGACAATTCCAACGACTTCAATTTCATCGATAAAAAACGCGAGGAGGAGGGCTATCGTATCGTCGATTCCAGGATCACAAAAAATGAGAACTTTTTTAGACATATGTTCACCACCTATCCTTATATATATGTGTGCTAGATAGAAGGCAGAATAAAAATGGAGTGAAGGATTTTATTTTAGTGAAATAGGAACTGTTAAAATTCAGAAAATATAAACTTTATATAATAGGTCAAGGTTTTTGACGTAAATTAAGTTCGGAAACGCAGACGTATCAAGGGTGTAAGCGTGTAACACAAGGTTTTTTTGCGACTGATTGGATAAATTGCAGCTTTTTACAATTTATACTATGATAAAGATATTAACAGAAGATCGTATAAACATGAGGGATGATGAAGATGAAATTTACAAAGATTCTTGTCCAAATTGCTGCTCTTTATGTGTTTTATATGGTTGGAAATTGGGTGCAAGAAATGTTGAATATTCCGATTCCAGGAAGCTTGATTGGGATGTTTTTCTTACTTGTTTTACTTAGCCTAAAAGTACTTCCAGTGAAATGGTTTGATTTAGGGGCAGAAACACTCGTTGCTATTATGCCGTTTTTATTAATTCCGCCAACGCTTGGCCTAATGAATTACGGTGCTTTTTTTATGAGTAAAGGAATTTCTCTTTTCATTACAGTTGTAGCGAGTACGTTTTTAATTATTATTGTCGCAGGACATACAGGACAATATCTTGCGAATAGAAAGGAAAAAGAGACACAATGAGCCAAATATTAATCGGAATCGGTTGGGTTCTTTTTACGGTGCTATTATATCAATTATCTAAAAAAAATCTATAAATTATTTCCAACACCATTCACCATTCCAATGCTTGTAGCGACAGGATTAATGGCTTTCTTATTTATAGTGCTTGATATACCATATCAAAATTACATGGAAAGCGGTGGTGGCTGGATTGCGAAGCTACTTGGACCAGGTGTTGTAGCATTTGCAATTCCGCTTTATAAACAACGCCACGTTCTGCAAAAATATGTTGTACCAATTGCTGGTGGTGTATTGGTAGGTACAACAGTGGCGATTGCAAGTGATTTCGCTATCGCCACGCTTATGGGAACAGATAAAAGTTTAATTTTATCTTCTTTACCAAAGTCAGTGACAATGCCAGTTGCGATGAGTGTATCTGAACAAGTGGGCGGTGTCCCTTCCTTAACAGCGGCCTTCGTCGTTATCGCAGGGATTACTGGAACGATTACAGGACCAATTTTATTAAAATGGAGCCGCGTTACAAACTCAGTTGGTAAAGGGATTGGCTTTGGATGTGCATCTCATATTATGGGTGTTATGAGAGCGATGAAAAATAATGAGCATGAAGGTGTTATTGGATCGGTAACAATGACATTAACAGCAATTTTGACATGTTTGCTCGGACCGTTATTTGCAATGATGTTTATGTAATAGAAGAAAAGCGAGAGCGACCCTATAGCTCTCGCTTTTCTATAGGATTTATGCTACAGTTGAAATAACTGAATCTTTGTAGGAGGTACGCCAAGTGCATACGTTATTATCCGTTTTACTTATTATTGTATCGATTTTAATGATTGTTATGGTACTTATGCAGTCTAGTAATAGCTCAGGCCTTTCAGGTGCAATTTCAGGCGGTGCAGAGCAATTATTTGGTAAGCAAAAAGCACGTGGAATTGAAGCGGTATTAAACCGTATTACAGTTGTTTTAGCTGTATTATTCTTTGTATTAACAATTGCTGTTACGTACTTAAACTTATAAAATTAAAAGAAGAAGCGTTAGCCGATTATGCTAATGGTTCTTCTTTTTTATTTGTTATTCAAAAAAAGTTTCTAATTAGATTATAGAATTATAAATATGGTACACTAAGAATAGAAAGAATACGACTAGATTACAGAAGAGAAAGAGGAGAAGTACATGATGAAATTAGCATCTCCAAAACCATTTACATTTGAAGGTGGAGACCGCGCTGTTTTATTATTACATGGATTCACAGGGAACTCAGCTGACGTACGCATGCTAGGGCGTTTCTTAGAGAAGAAAGGCTATACTTGTCATGCGCCAATTTATAAAGGACACGGCGTACCACCAGAGCAGCTTGTTCATACAGGTCCTGAAGACTGGTGGGAAGATGTAATGAATGCCTACCAGCATTTAAAAGATCAAGGTTACGAGAAAATAGCTGCGGTTGGATTATCATTAGGTGGAGTATTCTCATTAAAACTTGCTTATACATTACCGATTTTAGGTGTTGTACCAATGTGTGCACCGATGTACATTAAAAGTGAAGAAATTATGTACCAAGGTATATTGGCATATGCTCGCGAATATAAAAAGCGTGAACAAAAATCACCTGAGCGAATTGAACAGGAAATGTTTGAATTTAAACAGACACCGATGAATACATTAAAAGCATTACAAGAGTTGATTCGTGACGTACGCAATAATGTTGATATGATTTATGCACCAACATTCGTTGTGCAAGCACGTCATGATGAAATGATTAATACAGATAGTGCTAACATTATTTATAACGGTGTAGAATCTACGTTAAAAGACATTAAATGGTATGAAGACTCTACGCATGTCATTACACTTGATAAAGAACGTGATGTGCTACATGAGGATGTATATAACTTCTTGGAGCAACTAGATTGGTAAGGTCTAGTTGCCTCTTTTTTTCATAAGGGAATTTTTTATCCCGATGGTTGTGGGCTAATAATCAGTGGAGATGGATAACCCTCTACGGATTAAAGTTTCATTTTATGAAAACTGTAAAAAATCATTGGGAGATGATTAAAGTTTCGCTTTATACATCCCCCATCTTTCGGATACACTAAATAATATAAGGGTTTAAAGGAGGTATTTCTGCTTGGAAGAAATCATACAAGAACATATTGATAAGTTGTTATTATTTATGAGAGAAGAAGCGTATAAACCGTTAACAATACAAGAGTTAGAAGCGGCATTTGGAATTGAAGGTTCTGAAGGCTTTAAAGATTTTGTAAAGGCACTTGTAATGATGGAAGAGAAGGGACTTGTTATCCGCACACGTAGTAATCGCTACGGTCTTCCAGAAAAAATGAATTTAGTACGTGGTAAGTTAATTGGACATGCACGTGGCTTTGCATTCGTTGTACCAGACGAGAAGAAAACGGGAGACGATGATCTTTTCATCCCGCCTACAGAGTTAAATGGTGCACTTCATGGCGATACAGTATTAGCACGCGTTAGCTCACAATCAAGTGGATCACGCCAAGAAGGTTCAATTGTACGTATTTTAGAGCGTGGAACGAAAGAACTAGTTGGTACATATACAGAATCGAAAAACTTTGGGTTTGTTATACCTGACAATAAGCGCTGGACGAGTGATATCTTTATCTTGAAAAGTGCATCAATGGGTGCTGTAGAAGGCCATAAAGTAGTTGTGAAAATTACGAGCTATCCAGAGAATCGTTTAAGTGCAGAAGGTGAAGTTATTCAAATTCTAGGTCATAAAAATGATCCAGGGGTAGATATTTTATCTGTCATCCACAAACACCATTTACCTTTAGCATTTCCTGAAGAAGTGATGGAGCATGCAAACAGTGTACCAGAAACGATTTCAGAAGAGGATTTAAAAGATCGCCGTGATTTACGTGATCAAATGATCGTAACGATTGACGGTGCAGACGCGAAAGATTTAGATGACGCTGTTACAGTAACGAAGCTCGAGAACGGTAACTACAAGCTTGGTGTTCATATTGCGGATGTAAGTCATTACGTTGAAGAAGGTTCTCCAATTGATGTTGAAGCAGCGGAAAGAGCGACGAGTGTATATCTTGTTGATCGTGTAATTCCAATGATTCCACATCGTCTATCTAACGGTATTTGTTCATTAAATCCGAAAGTAGACCGTCTGACACTGTCTTGTGAAATGGAAATCAACAACTTAGGTGATGTTGTCAAACACGAGATTTTCCAAAGTGTGATTAAAACGACAGAGCGTATGACATATGCTGACGTAAGAAGCATTTTAGAAGATGAGGACGAAGAGTTAATCAAACGCTATGAGCCGTTAGTACCGATGTTTAAAGAGATGGGCCAATTGGCACAAATTTTACGTGAAAAACGTATGCGCCGCGGTGCAATTGACTTTGACTTTAAAGAAGCGAAAGTATTAGTAGATGAAGAAGGAAAACCGACAGATGTTGTCATGCGTGATCGTTCTGTATCAGAGAAGTTAATTGAAGAATTTATGCTTGTTGCGAACGAAACAGTAGCAGAGCACTTCCATTGGATGAACGTACCGTTTATGTACCGTGTCCATGAAGATCCGAAAGAAGATAAGTTAGAGCGTTTCTTCGAGTTTGTAACGAACTTCGGATATGCGGTAAAAGGACGTGCGAATGAAGTACATCCTCGTGCGCTACAACAAATTCTTGAAATGGTTCAAGGACAGCCTGAAGAAGTAGTAATTTCAACGGTTATGCTTCGTTCTATGAAGCAAGCACGTTACGATTCGGACAGCTTAGGACATTTCGGCTTATCAACTGAGTTCTACACGCATTTCACATCGCCAATTCGTCGTTACCCAGATACGATCGTTCATAGATTGATTCGTGAATACGTCATTAACGGTAAAGTCGACAGTGAAACACAAGCGAAATGGCGTGAAAACTTACCGGAGATTGCAGAGCACTCTTCTAATATGGAACGTCGTGCTGTTGAAGCAGAGCGTGAAACAGACGAAATGAAAAAAGCAGAGTATATGGTCGATAAGATTGGTGAAGAGTATGACGGTATGATTAGCTCTGTAACAAACTTCGGTTTATTCGTAGAGCTTCCAAATACAATTGAAGGTCTTGTACACGTTAGTTACTTAACGGATGATTACTACCGTTACGACGAGAAGCATTTCGCAATGATCGGAGAACGTACAGGTAACGTATTCCGCATCGGTGACGAAATTACAATTCGCGTTATTAACGTAAATAAAGACGAGCGCGCAATCGACTTTGAAATCGTTGGCATGAAAGGCACACCTCGTCGTAAGTTCAAAGATCGTCCAGTCGTGATTGAACAGCCAAGAACAGGTAGAAAGAAACGCGGTGGACGTAGCGAGCGTAGTAATGAGCGCGGTGGCGAACGTGGCACGGGTAGAAAATTTGACCGTGACGGCAAAGGAAAAGGCAAAGGAAGAGGAGCCGCATCAGCATCCGCATCAGGGGCAGCATCCGCGAGTCAGCCAGGGAAAAAAGATGGTAATGGCAAGAAGAAAAAAGGATTCTTCGAAAATGTACCAGGATTCAAGAAGAAAAAGAAAAAGCGTAAGTAAGAAAAGGGTGGCTTCGCTTTGATGAAAAGCGGGGCCTTTTTCTTTTTTGTTGGTGGCTTGAGAGCGAGCCACTTTCGCTTTTTGTTTACATTTGTTACAATAGTAAAAATAGAGGAGGGACGTTATATGCCAAAAGGTACAGGTAAGGTTATTGCACAAAATAAAAAAGCATTTCATGATTATTTCATCGAAGAAACATACGAAGCAGGGCTTGTCCTTCAAGGAACGGAAATTAAGTCGATTCGCGCTGGTCGCGTGAACTTGAAAGATGCGTTTGCACGTATACATGATGGTGAAGTATGGGTTCATAATATGCATATTAATACGTACGAGCAAGGGAATCGTTTTAACCATGATCCGCTTCGTACGAGAAAATTACTTCTTCATAAAAAAGAAATTGATAAGCTAGCGGGAGCTGCAAAAGAAACGGGTTACGCATTAGTTCCACTTAGAATCTATTTGAAAAATGGATTTGCAAAAATGGCACTTGGTTTAGCAAAAGGTAAGAAACAATATGATAAACGTCATGATTTAAAAGAGAAAGAAGCGAAACGTGAAATTGCACGCGTGTTCCGTGATCGCCAAAAGATGTAATACAGATATTTACATTTGTAAAACGGCGCGCGTATGATATAATAACTTATGTAAGGTTGTTGCACATTGAAAAACAGCTCTTAGTAGCTATCACGATATTTCTTCGTATGCTCCATTTTTATCATGGGGACGTTACGGATTCGACAGGGATAGTTCGAGCTTAGGTTGCGAGTCGAGGGGATCGGCCTCGTTAAAACGTCAAAGCCTATAATTGGCAAACAAAACAATCTTTCTTTAGCTGCTTAATTGCACTAAAGGTTCCTCCCTCCATCGTCCATGTGGTAGGGTAAGGGACTCAAACTAAGTGGACTACGCCGGAGTTCGCCGTCTGAGGGCGAAGGAAGAGAATAATCAGACTAGCAACTTGGAAGCCTGTCGATAGGCCGAAGAGTTCGCGAAATGCTAATATATCGACTACACTCGTAGAAGCTTAAGTGCCGATATTTTTGGACGTGGGTTCGACTCCCACCGTCTCCACCAATACATATTTGGTGGTTTTTTTATTTTGTATGATATGAACCATAACTTTGCCAGGTTGGCGGGGTTATGGTTCTTTTTGTTTGTGGCAAAGTTATGCTTCCAGGATTTGAAGAATATTTTTAATGTCGCCTTTAAATAAAGTCGCGACTTTTAGGGATAGTCTCACATGCCCATCAACTTAAGAAAATTTATTACTCCCAAGCATCAAAAAACGTTATTATTTCTAAACGGCATAGTGACAGTGTTCCTGCTCTAGTCCACAGTAGCGTTTTCATAATAAGTAAATACAATTAAAGATATAATCGTGTATCTTCCTAGTTTATTAAACAGTTATACTTAGGGCATATATTCATTTTAGAAAGGATTTTAAAAATGGAAATAGAAAATTTACTTAGAGTTAAGACGCGAGGGGAATTAAGAGATTGGCTTGAGGAAAATTCAAAAACAGAAAGATTTTGCTGGGTGATAGTAAGTATGACGGAACAATCAGAAGTGATTCAGTATTTAGATGCAGTTGAAGAAGCATTATGTTTTGGTTGGATTGATGGCATAAAGAAGAAAATATCAAATACTGAACTTGCTCAAAGGCTCTCACCAAGAAAGAAAAACAGTAATTGGACAGAATTAAATAAGGAAAGAGTAAGGAGATTATATAAATTAGGTTTGATGAAAGAAGAAGGACTGAGAGTTCTTCCTGATATGCGACCTGAATCTTTTACTGTAGATGTGGATATTGAAACTCGTCTGAAAGAAGATGAGCAATTATATGAAAACTTCATTAATTTTCCTGATCTATACAGAAGGATTAGAATTGATACGATACAAAGTTATAGAAATGAACCTAATATTTTTAATAAAAGATTGGATAAGTTTATTGAAAATACCAGGGAAAATAAAATGTACGGTCAATGGAATGACAATGGTCGCTTAACCAATTATTAAGGGAAGGAAATAAGAATTGAAATTAGAACGTTTGATATCAATCATATTTAAGCTCCTAAATAATGAAATTTTGTCAGCTTCTAGTTTAGCTGATGAATTTCAAGTATCACCACGGACAATTTATAGAGACATCGAAGTTATTTGTGCTGCTGGAATTCCAGTTGTTTCTTACCAAGGGACTAACGGGGGATTCGGTATAATAAAGGGCTACAAATTTGATAAAAGCTTAATGGGTTCTTATGACATTCTGAATTTAATTACAGTGTTAAGTAGTTTATCAAATGTTTTTAAGGACAAAGAAATTGAACATACGATAGATAGACTAAAATCACTGGATACAAGCAGTAATTTTAAGTCTTTATCGGTTGACTTGGAAAGCCATAGAACAGAACCCAATTCATTAATGAACCTACGAAAAGCTATACATGAAAAAAAGGTAATCCACTTTAATTATATAAGCAATAAAAATGAGTTTACATCTCGCGAAGTAGAACCTATTCACCTTCATTATAAGTTCCGTAACTGGTATATGTATGGTTATTGTAGAGAACGGCAGAATTATAGAGAGTTTAGGATATCACGTATGATGGGTGTAACTCTGACACAAGAAGGGTTTCTACAAAATCACGAAATTAAAGATGAAATATTTTATTCAAAACGTAATTTGGTGGGATTTGAGGATGTAGTAATCTGGGTGAGTCCTAATTCCTTAGCAGAAGCATTAGACCAATTCCAAAATTCTTCAAGAACCATTAACGATGACGGAAGTATGACAATTACAATTTCTGTTTATCAACCTCTACAAGCTGGATGGCTTAAATCGATTCTTTTAAGCTTTGGTAGTGGTGCTAAAATTGTAAAACCGATGGAACTGCAATCATTTTTAATAGATGAGGCAAAAAAAATAATAAAAGTTTATGAAGATATATGACAAACTGCTGTCATATATCTTTTTTTATAATCTAGATATCAACTTAAAAAAACGAGAACTAAAGGAGTAGCTGTTAAATGAATCATGCAATAAATATGTATAAGTACCATCTTTGGGCTAATAAGGTGTTACTAGAAAGAATAAAAGAATTACCAAGTAATGTCCTATATAAAGAAGCTAATAGTTCATATCCAAATATTGCTCAAACGTTTAGCCATATCTATGTAGTAGATGTTATGTGGTTACAAGTACTTAAAGGAATTGGTATGCAAGAAGCATTGGAAGCGTCTATGGCATTATTAGAAAAGATGAATTTATATTCTGTAGATGAATTTATTGAGTCTTTCGAAGAACTAGCTTCACAGTATGAAGAATGGATGAATAGCCAAAAAGATTTAGAACAAAAAATTAATTTAAATAATCCTTGGTCAGGTACTAGAGAGACTGCATACTCAGAAATTTTATTTCATGTTGCTAATCATGGTACCTATCATCGAGGGAACATAACAACCATGCTAAGACAACAGGGACACGCTTCAATAATGAATGACCTCTTTTTATATTGGTATCAGAGTTAGGTCAAATAGTACTTGTAAATTAATGATAGTTCATATGAGAATTCAATAAAATATTCATCTGTTTTCTATAATAAAAGTCCTTTAATTAAATTAACGGGGGCATTAGCTTAATATGGTGACCCCAATAAGACAAAATAAATAATAGTTCCCAATCGGGCACTTTTCTGGAGTAACAAAAAAGTCCTATTTCCCAATTTTAATACTGAGAAATAGGACTTTTTAATATTGTAATTTCTTTAACGTTATAAATCCGCATTTTCCTGACGGTACCCCAATATAAACTCAATAGGTTATAGTTGGAAATAAAAGTAAGCCTATGACCTGTTTTTACACGTACCTCGGCTGTACCCCTTATTTAATAAGAGATACTCCTTTTTATTTGTTTTTGATAATCATTTATTATTTTACACCTAATTTTTCTTTTGTTTTTGCAGGTAAATCAGCTTTTTGTACTTCTTCATAAGATTTAACTTCTGTGTCCGGTATATCTGTTTTCTTTTCGTCCTCTTGTTTAATGTAAAGGCGTAAAAATGCATTTTCTTTCATTTTTTCATTATTTGGTTTTTCGCTAGTGAAAGTAACTTTCTTTTCGTCTCCATCTTCATTATAAGTAGGTAAAGTATAGACACGTCTATTATCTTTGATTTCACCTTCGCCTTGGATTTGAACGTAGTATTCTTCTGTGCCAAGTTTACTTGGAGAAGATACATCACATCCTACCGCAAAGCTAGCGAATAGTGCGAAAGTAGCGCATGAAGCAAGTAATTTTTTCATATAAAAACTCCTCTATAAGTTATTTGTGTGTTTAAAATGGACTAACTAGTTATTAGTTTACAAGGAATAAATGTGTGCAAACATCGATGTATCTAACTGGTAGCTTACATTTTTGTAATGAACCCTTATTTTGAAATCTATCTATATAAAAAGTGATTTTTAGTCATCTTGAATGATTTTAAATGTAAAGTAGTAATGAAAATATTACATGAAAAGTTGTTGAGCGATTTTAATAATAGCAGCAACACCAGATAGTAAAACGAAACCGCCTAAGCAAGAAACAGTAACAATTTGGTTGAATAATAAGTCTTGATTTTCTCTCATAAGAATTCGCTCCTTTAATTAATTTGATAATTTATGATTGCAATGAAAGTAAAAATGTATATTACATGAAAAGTTGTTGAGCAATTTTGATAACAGCAGCAACACCAGATAATAAAATGAAACCACCTAGGCAAGAAACAGTAACAATTTGGTTGAATAATAAGTCTTGATTTTCTCTCATAAGAATTCACTCCTTTAATTAATTTGATAATTTATGATTGCAATGAAAGTAAAAATGTATATTACATGAAAAGTTGTTGAGCGATTTTAATAACAGCAGCAACGCCAGATAGTAAAATGAAACCGCCTAAGCAAGAAATAGTAACGATGTAGCTGAATAATAAGTCTTGGTTTTCTTTCATGAGAATTCGCTCCTTTAAAAGTGTTTTTATTGTTGATTGATTATCTATCTTTAGTTTATATGGAATGTAAGATCGGAAACATAGAAGTGACTAACGATTGGCTTACAGTATTGTAAGGAAGCTTACAGAAGTATGAAAAAAGGCTATTCTATTGAAAGAATAGCCGAAGTCAGAAGTAGGTGTTTTTATGTAGTTCTCTCATCTAACTTCATGTTTTTTATGAATTGCTTCGTTTCTGGATTCATAAGGAGAAGTAAGCGGAATGATGTTCCACCGTAATAGACACATTTCTTAATTTTAGTCACTATTTTTTGTTTTTGTATTGGAGAAAGACGATCGATATCATTTTCTTCTAGCAAATAAATAACATCTAACATATTCTTTTCTGCTTTTTGGGCGATACGATTAGATTTTAACTTTATATACATAAAATTAATGGTTGCGCCAATTGTATAAGGTAATAAAGCCAATTGAGCTTTCTTTTCTAAATTCGTTTTAAAATCATTCATATTAAAATTCATTTCCTCACCAATTAGTAAAGAAACGTCTTGAATAAAAATAACTAGTAATAATAGCGTTGTTGCAATCATTGAATTGGATATAAAAAAAGCATTTTCTGTACGACTTAGCTGATAAGGAGGTCGTATCCATACAATTCCCATTTGAACAATAATGCCAATGAAAATTGTTAAGATGATAGAGAAGTTATTTAAAAGGTCAAAATGAGTTATACTGCCTATTGTTGATAATAAACTAGTACTTATTATCGCTCCAGTGATAACTGAAGAGAGTATTAATAGTATGGTCATTAATATATTTGTCCATTGTAGTGCAAGATAAAGGCTGGTTACTGTTACTGCACTTAGAAGTAAAATCATTTGCATCACATTAGATATTAGGTCTGAAAAAGACGTTGAGATGGATGCATTAATTTGTAATAAGCTATTGAAGCTCGATGCAGCGATGAGCAAGCTATACAATATTTTTGTATAGCACTTGTAAGTGTATCTTCGATAAGGTAGTTCTTTATGGGAATCAAAGAGAGAAAAGAAGGCTAATTCTTTCACCTTTTGATGTTCTTGTTTCATTTCGAAGTAAATATTTTTAGCGAAATATAGATAAAGTAACATGACCATAAGCCAACTAATATTAACGAGCCATAACCCATAAGACTCTTTGAGATTAAAGAGAACAGAAATAATTTTTGTTCCTATATACATATAAATAGCAATACGAATAAATACGTTTGTTTTTTTTCCTAAGCTATAGGCGAAAAATTTTCTGATTTGTTTGCTGAAGAAAAAGTATAGAGAATTTCTTAGTAGTTGTTTCACATGTTGCAATAAAATAGCTCCTTTCGTTTATTCATATCAGTTGTTGAAATTTTAAAATAGAATTAAGTGCATATATTAGTATAGTGGATAAATGATTAATATGGGATATAAAAAAAGCTGATGACAGCATGTCACCAGCTTTTTTATTATCTTTCTTTCGGAAGTACAATACCTTTATACAATTGAACTGTAATTAAGTAATAAACAGTATAGATTACTGCGGAAATTTCCAGTGGAACCCAAATACGGAAGTATGGGTCAACCATAATGAAGGAGAACATATTCATACCAACAATTACATGGGAGATGCCAATGGTAGCTGGGAATAAGAATACTAACAATAACTCCTTATAGATTGATCTCGCTAATAGCTCACGACGAACTCCTATTTTACGCAACATTTGATAGCGCTTTGTATCTTTCGTTGCGCCAGATAGGATTTTGAACATTAAGCAACTTGCCATCATAGCTAAGAAAGCAATTCCTAAGAAGAAGCCCATAAAGACTGTACCACTTGTGAAAGTGTACATAATTTCGTAAAAGCTAAATTTACTATTTAACTGATCCTTAGTTATATCTTTATATTTTACTAATTGTAATTGATCAAGTTCTTTCCATTCTTTCTTATACGATGCAAAGTCATTTGTTTTTCCGATTACAACATATTGTTCCGTTGTTTTTATTTGATTGTACATTTTTTGGTCTACAATTTTTATATGCTGTTGTTTGTATAAGTATTCAGGCTGTATTTCTTTGAATACATTCTTCCATTCTTCAGAAAGAGTAGGACCGTCAATTGTATCGTTTTGACCTTTCTTTACAATTGCTCCGACTGGAAGTTCACTTGCAGTTCTTTCTACTTTACCGATTTTCTTTTGCTCAAATCCAATTTGAACGAGAGGTCGATTCTTTTCTAAGTCTTCTTTCAAGTAGTAAACAAATTGCTGATCTACTTTGTAGCGATAGTCCGCTTGTTCTTCAAATTTGATCTTTTTTAATATTTTTTTCTCATCTGCTGTTGGGTTGTGAACTGATACGTCGTATAGGTTAGAAATATCAATAGCTAGGCTAATATTGTTTTTAAAAGCCATTCCACCAGCAATTGCTCCAACTGCAAGTGCAATTAACATCGCTACAGTTGCTAGTACCTTCGTTAAATCATTTACGCGGAAGGTTAATTGAGAAAAAGTAAAAGAATTTAATCCTTTTTCATTTAATGGTTTAATTCTTTTCAGTAATTTCATAGTTAGCGGTAATAAAGAGATGAAAATAAGATATGTTCCTAATGTCGTTGCTACTGTAGCGATAGGAAATCCAGCAAAGGATAAAGTCTCTATGTTTATTAATGCCGCATATCCAATTGCTAATGAACCAGCACCAATTACTGATACAAAGAATGTTTTAATTCCTTTTACTGAAGGTTTGTCTGTTTTCATCTCAGAATGAACGAGTTGTAATATTGTAATGCGAGATAGTTTCGCTGTATTCATAATGGCAGCTAAGAAAAACAGAATGAAGAAAAATATTACTGTTACACGAATAGATGGAATATAAAGAGCTTGGTATCCATCAGAAGCAAACTCCAATTCTTTCATGAGAAGTTGTCCAATTATTTTAGAAAGTCCGATACCTAGTCCAATCCCAATAATAAGTGAAGTGATACCAATAGCTAAAGTTTCCATAAACATGAGTAGTGTAATTTTATATTTTTTCGCACCTAACATCATATACATACCGAACTCTTTTTGTCTTAATGACAGTAAAAATGAATTAGCATATAAGATGTAGAAGAAGGTGATAGTCGCTAATAAAAACGAACCAATTTGAAAGATGATTCCAATAGAGCTAATCATTGAATTTGCTTTAATAAATGAATCATTCATTGCTAGTGTTTGGAACATATAAAAGATTGAAATGGACATAACAAGTCCAATTAATAAGACAATGTAGTCTCTTATTTTACTTTTTAGTCCTGACATGGAAAGTTTGAGTAACATGTTGTAAATTCCTTTCTTATGCTTTTTGTGTACCCAAATCAGCAAGTACATTTAAAATTTCTTTATAGAACATTTCACGGTTTGTTGTACGATGTAGTTCCCTATACAGCTCTCCATCTTGAATGAACAGAATACGTCGGCAGTAACTTGCACTAAATGGATCGTGGGTAACCATCATAATTGAAACATTTTGCTCTTCATTGAGACTTTTCATTGCATCTAAAAGGCTAGTTGCATTTTTAGAATCAAGTGCTCCAGTTGGTTCATCTCCTAAAATTATCGCTGGCTCATGAACGAGTGCACGTGCAGCGGCAGAACGTTGTTTTTGTCCACCGGATACTTCTGAAGGATACTTTTGAAGAATTGCTGAAATTCCTAACATCTCTGCTACTTTTGTTACTTTTGGTCCAATTTTTCGAGAAGGAACACCTTGTAAAGAAAGTGGCAATGCAATATTTTCATAGATTGATAAATTTTCTAAAAGGTTAAAGTCTTGAAAAATAAAGCCTAATTTTTTGGAACGGAAATCAGAGAGTGCGCCTTGCTTCATTTTTGTAATATCCGTACCTGCAATTTCAACTTTGCCGTCTGTTGCATGATCTAATGTAGAAATTACATTTAATAATGTAGTTTTTCCTGAACCAGATGGTCCCATAATTCCTACAAATTCACCTTCACGGATTGAAAATGATACACCTTTTAAGGCGTATGATTGATTTTCACCTTTTTTACCATATACTTTCTGAACGTTTTTTACGTCTACAACAGGTCTTTGCATTTTTGTATCCTCCTATATGTTATTTCTTACTATTATTTTTTTCGGATAGGCATTAAGTTCCAATAAGTTAAGCAGCGCCAAATCCATTCTACAGGTCCAAAATTAAAATGTTTTAGCCAAACGTTGCTAAGCGTGATTTGGACAATCCATGTTAGTAAACACACACTTACCATAGCGAATGCTGGTGAAAATACGTTTAGGAATAGTGGTAAAATGAACATTCCCATAACGGTCTGTCCTAAATAATTACTCATTCCCATCCTTCCGTAAGCTTGTAAGGGTTTTAATACAGTGCTTCCTATCGTACTCTTCAATAAAGCTACAAGGATTAAAGTGTAAAGTAATGCAAGAAGAGGTTGTAAAATAATTTTTAGGATGAAATATGCCTTTGCACTCGTTATTAGAAACTGTATAGTTACCCCAACGATACAAATGCTACTAAGAATAAGAATGAGCGCTGTATGAAGCTTAGGACTCTTCTTTAATTTTTTTAGAGCATCGATCTGCATTAGTGAGAAACCTTCTATAAAGTATATTAAAGGTGAAACTAATGAAGTAATTAGCTGAAGAATATTGAGTAATGGTGGCATGTTAGGGTGCCCGCCTATTGTATAATCATAGGCTAATGTATTAATGATAATTCCCATTACATGTAAGGTTATAGAAATTATCAATAACCATTTACCTGGTAATTTATGAAGGGCCAATAGCAGTAAGCCAATGATCGCATATAAACGTAGTATATCTCCGCCCCAAACACTAGCATGTAATAAACCGATTAGGGCTAGTACAACCATGCGGCGTATATATACAAAATATGGTTGACCTTTTGCTTTTGCCCGAGTTAGGAATAGAGATGCCCCTGCACCAAATAACAAAGAAAAAATCGCGTAAAATTTGGCATCGACAAGCATGTCAACCCACTTGGCACCTGGTAATCCCTCATTGGAGAAACCTGCTTCATAAAAAAACATAGATATATTCACTAAGAAAATGCCAATTAAGGCAAAACCTCGTATGACGTCTAAATCAACGATTCGATTTTTTTGAGGTAAACTTTGTTTCATTACATCCATAATCTATCTATCCTCTCTATGATGATTTTTAGTACATGTATTAAATCCGCGATGACAACCGATTACGGTCGAAGTGTTGCTTGATTAACTATTGTCAGTTTACAAGGAATTAAAAATTGCAAACATCGAAGTGTCTAACTGGAATCTTACATTTTTGTAAGGAACTATTTTGTGCTGCGCATTTTCAAACGAGATAAGTGTTTGTTCTACGAAAAAAATGAGTAAATTATATCATGTGATAGCCTTTAAAAAGAATAAATAAAAAAAGCATCTGTTAAGATGCTTTTTTTCAGAGTGTTGGGAAACCCTTTAGGGTTCCCAACACTCTGAAATCTTTTTGATTTTAGCAAATGAAAACAACATAAAATAATAGAATTTAGAAAAATAGCCCTCCACCAGACCCTTTTTGGTCAGATGGAGGGCTATTTTTTTCATATTTTGACAAGCTGAGGTGAGATAAGCCTGCATTTGGACAGACTTCAGCCCCCGAAACCGAGCATATCGATAGCCATGGAGTTCTTTGGCGTCCGCAAAGCTTCGCTCTATAGTTGAACAGCGTACTTTATACAACTTTTTCCCTGTAACTGTTAGCTTGTTTTTTCTAGCGATATCTTTATATTTCTCCCATACATGATGAGTGATAACTTTTGTTTCTGTTTCTTTGAAAAGCACACCTCACGTAGCGGACAAACAGCGCAGTCTTCTGGATTCGATTTATATTGACGATATCCTTCGCGATCCGTTGTCGCATACTCTAAAATACATCCCATCGGACAAGCAAATGCATTCATTTCTTCTACATATTTAAATTGGCTTTTCGGTACTTCTTTATTTCGCTTTCCAAATCGGCGATACCCCATCACCATAAATATATTTCTTTCTGATAATTTCTTACAGATATAACCTGTAAAATAGCCTGCATCAAGAGCTACAGCTTCCACCTTAAATCCGAATTTATTAATTTGAGCTTGTAGACGTGCTAAATACGGCTCGGAATCTGCCATATTTCCAGCCGTTATATAGGTATCTGTAATGATATTGTACTTCGCATCAGTTGTACGATGATCTAAGAAATGAAAACCGTTCGGTTTTCCATCTCTCATTAAAAATCCACTATCTGGATCCGTAGTGCTTATACGAGTTTTTTTAGTAGGGGTATCACTTTCCTTTCTAGGTTTTAATTCTTTTTTCCGTGTACCTCACGATCTTCGATTACCGCAGCTTCTAGTTCATCTATATAAAACTTTGCCTTTTCTTTTTTATATTTATGTACAAATTTATTTTTATTAGCATTGGCCTTAATATGTGTAGAATCTGTCATCAGTGCACGTCCTCCCACCATCCGGTTCTCCGTCGCTTGCCTCACAATCTCATCAAAAATTTCTTCGAAAATATTTGTATGAATAAAACGGGTACGGCGATTCCAACTGATTGTAGAATGATCTGGAATAGTATCTGATAGAGAAAACCCTAAAAACCAACGGTAGGCGATATTCGTTTTAATCTCCTTTTCCAATTGACGCTCAGAACGAATACCATAAAAATATCCAATAAACATCATTTTGAATAAAACGATAGGATGGATTGACGGACGTCCATTGTTTTCACAGTAATAAGGGCGTAACTTCTCCTCAATAAAATCAAAACGAATTGTCGCTTCAATCGCACGAAGGAAATGATCTTGTGGAACTAACTCTTCTACAGAAACAGATACACGTTCATCGCGATGATTTTTTAAAGCACCCATCATAAGAAATCTCTCCTTTTCCTCTTTTTTATCAGTGTTGACACATAAAAAGAGGTTCAGACACAAAAACAGGCTGTGGAGAAGACTTTCTCCACAGCCTGAAAAAAAGCATCTGTTAAGATGCTTTTTTTATTTATTCACAATGTTATTGTAGGATTTTACTGTCAGTATATAGTAAGCGAAATAAATCAATGTATATGCGAAAATGGTGGTTAAAACTGGAATGAAAATATCTATGCCGAGTATATTAGAAAGTGCATTTAAAACGATGATACTATGCAAGCAACCGATAGTAAGTGGCAAAACGAATATGAAAGCTATTTGTTTTGCAATCGATTTAAAAATGTTTTGCTTACTTACACCTAATTTACGTAAGATGATATATTTATCTTGATCTATAGTTGCTTCTGTTAATTGTTTAAAGTAAATGATGCTTCCAGTTGCGGCTAAAAAGACAAGCCCTAAAAATACACCAGCGAAGATGACTAATCCTGTGGCTTCCACAACACCTGTATAAGCGCTGTATTTAGATATTAAATTGATGTCTTTAGGAAGGAGTATTTGCAGTGCTTTTGTTAATTCCTTAGTATTTTTGTCATCGGATACTTTATATGCTTGTAGCATATAGGGTTCTTGTTTTTTTGTAATATCAGAAAAAACTTTGTCGGTCACTACGATAGTGAATTCATGTAATGAGTCATTTAGTATATTATCTTGAATTTTCCCTACAAATTGCAATGAATAATCATTACCTGAAAGATGCAGTTTTACTTTGCCATTTTTATATTCAGTTTGAAACGTATTACTTTTATTTGCATCAAGAGCAACCACTTCTACATTTTGAAGGGATACTTTTATATCCTTATTAGTTTTATCGGCTAGGGTATTGAATGTACTCTCCGATAATAAATTTAACTCTTTAGGATTTCTTTCAAAATCGACTGGCAAGATGCCATTCACCTGTAAGTCTGCTTTTATTTTTATTAAAGGGATAGCAATTTTCTCTTTTATTGTATGATTAGAGTTTCTTATTGTATTTTCAATTTGCTGATCTATATGTGAATCTGTTTTTACATACATAAAACTAAACGGTTCGGTTTTATCAATCATTACCTTATTTTTATAATACATACTATAAGAAGCACCGATTCCACACAGTGTGACTGCGCTTAATAGTGCAATGGCAGTTAGTGTTTTTGCGTTTGATTGAATGCGTGCTAATAGTTGAGATACACTAACCACATTAATCCCACGGTAATAGCGTGTTTTATTCTTCTGTAAGCCAAGTAATAAAAAAACGGTAAAAGAACGAAATATGAAATATGTACCGATTATAGAACCACCTAAAATAATACACATATTCCGTATCTTATGATCCAGCCAGATAGAAGAGAAGATAGGTTGAAGTGCGAACCAGTAAGAAGAGATAACAAAAATAATTCCTAATAAAGCAGTCCATATGGATCCTTTTGGAATGAGCTCGCCTTGTCTTTCAGCCTGAAGTAATTCAATCAATTTGAACTTATAAATTATGCTATAACCGTGAAAAGATGTTATTAAAATAATAACGGTAAATACGAGTATGGTATGCATTATTGCTTCTAGAGAAATAGAAAACGAAATAGCAGTTGATAATTGCATTACTTTTAAAAGTAACATTGAAAACACCTTTGAGAGTAAAGCTCCGATGCTCATTCCTATAATGAGTGCAATAATTCCTATGGTGAGATTTTCATAAAATAACATGGCACCAATTTGACGTTTTGGAACACCTAGTAAGGAATATAATGCAATTTCTTTTTTTCTTTTCTTTGTGAAAAATGAATTTGAATACCCAATGAATATTGCTACAAAAATGATTAGAATAACAGAAGAGGCTTTAAAAACATCTGCAATCCCTTTGGCTGTACTCGTTTGTTCTACGATATAGTCGTTATATTGTAAGGATACAAAAATAAAATAAATGATAATACTAAGTATCATAGATGCAAAGTATAGTACATAATTTTTAAGATTTCTTTGCAAGTTTTTTTGGATGATGCTAAATGGTGTCATGCCCGCTACCTCCAAGAGCAGAAAGAATACGTAATAGTTTTTGGGAAAACTCTTCTTGTGGCATCTCGCCCTTTACAAGTTCTGTGAAAAGTTTTCCATCTTTAATAAAGAGGATGCGTTTGCAATAACTTGCTACAAAGGGATCATGCGTAACCATCAAAATGGTGGCAAGTTGTTTTTTATTTAACGCTTGTAGGCTGTGTAGTAAATCAGCTGCTGATTTAGAGTCTAGTGCACCTGTAGGTTCATCAGCTAAAATTAATTTTGGTTTTCCTATAATAGCTCTCGCTGCTGCAGTACGCTGCTGTTGTCCACCAGAAATTTGATACGGATATTTATTTAGCAGTTCTTGAATGCCAAACATTGTTGCAACTTCATCTACACGTGCATCGATTTCTTGTGCATTCATATTTCTTAAAGCAAGTGGTAGAAGTATATTATCCTTTATCGTTAACGTATCAAGTAAATTGTAGTCCTGAAAAATAAAGCCTAATGTGTCACTACGGAATGCAGTAAGTTGTTCATCTTTCATTTTTATAATATTTTTTCCAGCAACAATAATTTCTCCTGTGGTTGGTATATCAATTGTCGATAATATATTTAATAAAGTAGATTTTCCAGATCCAGATGGACCCATTATGCCAACGAATTCACCTTCAAAAATTGTGAGATCAATATCATGGAGGGCAGTAAATATGCTACCTCTATTACTAAAGACCTTCCTTACGTGTTTTGCTTGTAATACGGGGTTCAATATGGATCCTCCTCTATTGTATGATAAGCTTATTGTATGGTAATTTTATACCCTAAACCATAGGACAACCTTACAAATTATAATTCAAACCTTACAAACTTGTAAGGTTAAAATAGTGCTAGGAGGCAAACTTTTTATGAAAGTTTTATTAGTTGAAGATGAACCAACCATTCGTGAAACAGTGGCCGATGAGTTAGGGAAATGGGGATTTGAAGTATGGGCGAGTACAAACTTTGAACATATTCTAAACGATTTTTTGGCTCAATCTCCGCAACTTGTTTTACTTGATATTAACCTTCCTTATTTTGATGGATTTTATTGGTGTAGAAAAATTCGTGAAGTATCGAAAGTACCAATTATTTTCTTGTCATCTCGTGATAATCCTATGGATATGGTAATGGCCATGAATATGGGGGGAGATGATTTTGTACAGAAACCATTTTATACAGATGTTTTAGTTGCTAAAATTCAGGCTCTTATGAGACGTACATATTCTTATACACAAACTGAAACAAATGTTGTTGAATATGAAGGTGTCCTATTAAATTTACAGAGCGGAGAAGTAACCTATCATAATCAAATATTGGAATTAACAAAAAATGAGTTTAAAATTTTACAGATATTAATGCAGAATATAGGATCGATTGTAAGTCGTGATAATATCATGCGTAAACTCTGGGAAAATGAAAGTTTTGTTGATGATAATACATTAACAGTAAACGTTGCTCGTGTAAGGAAGAAGCTTGCTGAACTTGGAAAAGAGGAATTTATACATACGAAGAAAGGGCAAGGTTACATTATTACATGAGTATTTTTCGTTACATAAAAGAACGTCGTTATTTTATGCTTCTGTACTTTTTGATTATGTTATTTATTTCGACCATGATTTATTTAAGTGAGGGATTAAGTAATACAAAAGCAAATCTTTTGTATATCAATGTTGTAAGTGCAATTTTTATTCTTATCTACCTTATAATCGGGTATTTTTATCATAAAAGATTTTATAAAGAACTTCATATTGCTCTTCATTTAGAGCAGGATACAGTTATTGCAATCCCAAGCCCACATACATATGAACAGGAACTATATACAGATATATTAAAAAAACTGTACTTAGAGCAACAGGAGCAAATGTACGTATTGCATGAGGAAAAAAAAGAATATCATGATTTTATTATGTCGTGGATTCATGAAGTTAAAATACCGATTGCTGCTAGTCAACTATTGATGCGCAGTGGCAAACCGGCGGATATTTTAATTGATAAATTAGAGGATGAGTTAGGAAAAATAGATCACTTTGTTGAACAAGCTTTATATTATTCACGGCTTGATTCCTTCTCAAAAGATTATTTCATTCAAGAAGTTTCTCTAGAGGCGATTACGGGAGCTAGTATGAAAAAATATGCTAAGGCATTTATTTCAAAGCGAATTCAATTTGAACGAACAAACTTGCAACTTCTAGTAGAGAGTGATACAAAATGGCTATCTTTTATTGTTGATCAGATTGTAGCAAATGCATTGAAGTATACTGATTCGCATGGAGAAATTAAGTTTATTGGAGAGGAAAGCGAAAATGAAAAGCGCCTCATTATTCAAGATAATGGTATTGGTATTAAGCTAGAGGATATTGGGCGTGTATTTGAGCGTGGTTTTACAGGAGCGAATGGGAGAGTTCATACGAAATCAACAGGATTAGGATTATATTTAGCGAAACGTCTGTCTCGCAAATTAGGGCATAATATTTCTATCGAATCGAAAGAGAATGAATATACAAAAGTGACAATACACTTTCCTAAAGGGAATCAATATCATACAATCGCGAAAGCATAACAAAAGCACTTATCCATAGAATAAGTGCTTTCTTTTATTTAGTATGAGCAAAGGTTAATATGGAACTTTGTGCAAAGTTATGGTTCTAAAAATAGAATGTATCTAATTCTTCGGTTCTTTCAATTCCATTCTCAATACATCTTGTGTGTTATCCCCTAACGATCACAATTTTATCTAAAATAAACAACAACAAAATGACTTCTACACAAGTATTTATAAGTAGAAAAATAGAAAGACTACCGTTTTTTATTTTGTGGTTTTATAAAATGCTTAAGTTGATGGGGATGGCGCGGTACCCCTGAGACAGAAAATGAAGAAATAGTTATTGATGATAAGCAGGTAGATACTATAGCTGCCCCTTAATGATTAAATAATATTTATTTAAATCTTCATATATTTTGTGTTTTTATCCATATCTATTGTAAGATTATATAGAGTTCGCCTAATAAGCTGTTATAATGGCTTTTTTTAGGGATTTAATATTTATAAATCTTAAATTATTTTTTGGGGATAATTTTTTATCTAACTAAGTTATATTGAAGTAGAGGTGAACCATCGGTGAAGCAGGTGTTAGTAATTAAGAATGAACGGTCTTTTGCAAAGAAAATCATAAGCGGTCTAACGCAAGAAGGCTATTTCATTTTAAAACTTCACAATGAAAACCAAGGTTTAAATATAATATATGAACAAGATTGGGATATTATCATATTGGATTGGGATTCATTAAGTATATCGGGACCAGAAATTTGCAGACAAATACGACTTGTTAAAACGACACCGATAATTATTGTGACCGACAATATTTCTAGCGAGGATTGCATAGCAGGGTTACAAGCAGGAGCAGATGATTATATAAGAAAACCATTTGTGAAAGAAGAATTAGTAGCAAGGGTTCAAGCGATTTTAAGGAGAAGTGACTGTATCCAGCAAAATGAGACAAACTTTTTTCAGTTTAAAGATCTTTTTGTTGATGCATCTAGCCATATTGTGAAAAAAGGTGGTAAAAATCTCTCGCTTACGAAGCGCGAGTACGATTTACTTGTATTTTTAATTAAGAATAAAAATACAATATTGAGCCGTGAAATGCTTTTGAATCAGGTTTGGGGATATAACGTAGTAGTCAATCCAAATGTAGTAGACTTATATATTGGGTATGTAAGAAAAAAGTTAAAGTGCGAGAAGAAAGACAGATATATTGAAACGATACATGGCAGAGGTTATTCAATGGTTGAATGATAAAAATAAGATAATAGGTAAAGTACAGTTTGTCATAATAGAAAAAACGAGTAAACTATTTCATACAGTTTTACTCGTTTTTTCTATTAAACCTGATAATCAAATAGTATCTGTGAAATATTAAAAGACGGAAACTATAAAAAGAAGATTGCTACCAGGCAATAGATTATGAAAAAATTAGCTATTAATGGGCATTTTTTTGCAGTAGAAATCATGGTTTATAAGGTGCCCAATCTATTGATTAGTACGTGTGGGGGATGATTCTGGTGCGCATTAGATGAGACTGTATCTAATTTATGTTTAATTTTATTAACTCACACCATTCACAAGATTTTCACATAATTAATGACTATACTTATTAACAGGATGTCCAAATGAAAATGATTATCAATAGCAATTTAGATGCATAAAGGTTACTATCTAATTTAATCTATGGACGTTATCATTTTCGAACTAAATTACATTATAAGGAGTATACGTATGAAAAAAACTATGCTTTTAAAATTAGTAAGTATTCTAGCAATTTTCACTTTAATGTTAGTAGCTTGCTCAGATTCAAGTAAGGAAACTTCGAAAGCTACTAAAGATAATAGTAGTGATAAGCCAAAAACGGTTGAAATCACTGATGCACATGGAACTGTTAAAGTCCCTGTAAATCCAAAGAATGTAGTTGCTTTGGATAATAGAACTTTTGAAACTTTATCTGATTGGGGAATTAAATTAGCGGCTGCTCCAAAGGATATCATGCCTGCAGATTCAGCATATAAAAAGGATGAAAAAGTTCAAAATATTGGAAATCACCGTGAACCAAATCTTGAAATTATTGCAGCGGCAAACCCAGATCTTGTAATCGTTGGTCAAAGATTTGCTGGTCATTACGAAGAAATCAAAAAATTAGTACCAAATGCAGCTGTTATTGATCTTAATGTTGATGTTTCTGAGAAAGCTACTAAGCCTGGCGAAAACTTAGTAAAAGGACTTAAAGATTCTACAATTTCTTTAGGAAAAATCTTTGATAAAGATAAAGAAGCTAAAAAATTAGTAGCTGATTTTGATAAATCTATTGAAAACGCAAAATCTGCTTATAACGGAAAAGATAAAGTTATGAGTGTTATCGTTACTGGTGGGAATATTGGTTTTGCTGCTCCACATTCTGGTCGTGTTTGGGGACCAATGTATGAAATTTTCGGTTGGGTTCCAGCATTAGAAGTTTCTAATTCTACTGCAGGTCATAAAGGTGACGACGTTTCTGTTGAAGCTATTGCACAAACAAATCCTGATTGGATTTTCGTATTAGATCGTGATGCTGCAACATCTGATGCAGCTACTTCAGCTCCAGCTAAGGATGTTATTTCTAAATCACCTGCTCTTCAAAACACAACGGCTGTTTCTAAAAACCAGGTTATTTATGCACCAGAAGATACTTACACAAATGAATCAATTCAAACTTATATAGAGTTATTTGGAAATATTGCAAAAACTTTAGCTAAGTAGTGTAAAGGAGTACGAAGCAGTGTCAAAAAATATAATTTCTAGGGTTGAGAATATTTCTCAACCCCAGTTTTATAATCACAATAAATTATGGACAAAACCTTTTATAATAGCGATTATAATTGTTATAATTTTAGGGATTATATCACTGTTTACTGGAGTTTATGATATACGTGGACAAGAGGACGGAATGGAGATGTTTTTCATAACTCGTGTTCCGAGAACAGTTGCATTAATGCTTACTGGAGCTGCAATGGCGATGGCAGGGCTCGTAATGCAACTCATTACACAGAATCGCTTTGTTGAACCTACTACAACAGGGACTATTGAATGGTCAGGCTTAGGCCTGCTTTTTGTATATTTACTATTTCCTGCCCCGACTTTAGTTCAAAGAATGACTGGTGCAATCATTTTTTCTTTTATAGGAACTATGATTTTCTTTCTATTTTTAAGAAGAGTTAAGCTTCGTTCGTCTTTAATCGTCCCGATTATTGGATTGATGCTTGGAGCAGTTATTTCTGCAGTGTCTACTTTTTTGGGACTCCTTTTTCAAAAGACGCAAAGTATTGAAACTTGGTTTGTAGGTTCATTTGCTAACGTTCAGGTTGGAAGATATGAATATTTATGGCTGATTGTTATCATTACTTTGCTTATTTTTATGTATGCGAATAGATTGACTTTAGCTGGACTAGGAGAAGATGTCGCAACAAGCCTTGGAGTTAATTACAATAGAATTGTTCTTTTTGGGACTGGCCTTATCTCTGTTGCAGTTGGAATTGTTGCAGCTGTTATTGGACACTTACCTTTCTTGGGATTAATTGTGCCAAATATCGTTTCAATGTTTAGAGGTGATGATCTTAGGAGTAATTTACCTTGGGTTTGTGTAATCGGAATGGGGACAATAACTGCCTGTGACATCATTTCTCGAACAATTATCAAGCCTTTTGAAGTACCTGTTTCTTTAATACTTGCAACAGTGGGAGCAGTCGTGTTTATTACTATTTTATTGAGGCAAAGAAAACCAAGGAGGCTACGATGATCACATTAGAATATAAAAATAAAGAAAATGTCGAAATCGATTCTAGCCTTCATAATGAAAATAGATCAGCTAGTGCTTTTCGTTCTAAGAAGGAAGCAAGACGTTATTGGATTTTACTGATAACATTGATTGCTTTAGGCCTTCTTTCTTCATATGGACTTTTAGTTTATAACAATCCAGTTCCGATAGATTCACCTTCTTTTATCCCAGTTGTTAAGAGAAGGATAGTAGCTATTGTTGCAATGATTATTGCTGCAGTTTGCCATAGCTTGTCGACAGTTGCTTTCCAATCTATTACGAATAATAAGATTATTACTCCTTCGCTTTTAGGTTTCGAATCACTTTATTCAGCAATTCAAACGAGTACAATATTCTTCTTTGGTGCTAGTGCATTGATAAATTTTAATGGAATTGGATCATTTTTATTTCAAGTCGTTGTTATGGTCTTTATGAGTTTGATACTTTATGGATGGTTACTTTCCGGTAAATACGGGAATTTACAACTTATGCTTTTAGTTGGAATTATTATTGGTACCGGGCTAAATTCTGTGTCAACTTTCATGAGGAAACTACTTGCACCTTCAGAATTTGATATTTTACAAGCGAGATTATTTGGTTCTGTTAATCATGCAGATTCTGCATATTTTCCTATTGTAATTCCTATGATCATAATTGTAGCAGTATTAATTTTTGCTCATTCTAAGAATTTGAATGTTTTGTCACTAGGAAAGGATGTTGCTACTTCTTTTGGAGTTAAATATCAACCTAGTGTAATTTATACGCTTGTATTAGTAGCTATTTTAATGTCCATCTCAACGGCTCTAATTGGGCCACTTACTTTCTACGGCTTTTTAGTAGCAACTTTGAGTTATCAGGCGGCGTCAACGTATGATCATAGATATATTTTTCCAATGGCTTTTGCAATAGGATTTTTAATAATGACGAGTGCATACTTTTTAATGTATCATGTATTCCATGCTCAAGGTGTGGTTTCAGTTATTATTGAATTATTTGGTGGAATAATATTCTTAACTATAGTTTTAAGGAAGAGGGCTTTATGATAAAAATTGATAATGTTAAAAAGTTCTATACTGACAAGGTAAAAATAGGACCTTTGGATATTGAAATACCAAAAGCAGGCTTTACTTCTTTAATTGGACCAAATGGCGCTGGAAAGTCAACGACACTTTTGATGATTGGAAGACTCCTAGATATGGATGAAGGTCAAATTCAGGTAGCAAATATGGATGTTTCTGAATCCAAATCAAAAGACTTAGCAAAAGTTTTGACTATATTGCGACAAGAAAATCATTTTGTAACTAGGCTTACTGTTAGACAATTAGTTGGATTTGGGCGCTTTCCTTATTCAAAGGGAAGATTAACTAAAGAGGATGAAGTTATTATTTCTAAATATATCGATTTTTTAGATTTAACTAATTTAGAGAATAGATATTTAGATGAGCTTTCTGGTGGTCAAAGACAAAGGGCATATGTAGCGATGGTATTGTGCCAAGAGACTGAATATGTACTTTTGGACGAGCCTCTGAACAACCTTGATGTTGCTCGTTCTGTTCAAATGATGGAGCATTTGAGACGTGCGGCTAATGAATTTGGAAGAACAATTCTGACTGTTATGCATGACATAAATTTTGCAGCCAAATACTCTGATAAAATTTGTGCTATGAAAGATGGACAAATTGCTGCTTTTGGAACAGTAGAAGAGGTTATGGACCCGAAAATTTTGACAGATATTTTTGAAACAAAAATAGAAATTATCAATGGTCCTTATGGTCCAATCGCTGTTTATTAGTTACAAAATGTAAAAAATGAGTATGCGAAAAAAATACTGTAGCTTGCGTAAATCATGCCAGCTACTCTAGTTGGAGTTGCTGTCTGTATTTTATAGGCGGCAGCTTTTTTTAATGCGATTGCCCATGATAACTCTTAATGTTTCTGGCTGTTGGTAACAGTCCCACAGGTATTTCATTACTTCAAGTTCTGCGACGCTTTGAACGCTCGGATGGTGACTGTAGGGGAATTATTATCTTTTGGTGGGGTTATCGCTCACAATCTAACACAATTATGTTAGACAAAGTAGGTTTCGTCCGTTCTCATATAAGAAATTGTGATGTAGCTGATGGTAATGATCTAATAGTGTTCAGAATATAAGGGTGGTATTGTTCGAATTGTAAAGCTATCTTTAAAGTGGCACATGAATTTGCTTTAAAAGATTATGCACTTCTTATTAGTGACACTTGTACAAATATGCAGTTGAAGAAATTTCTTCACGTTCAATCGAGTACGACTGTCAATAGACTCCTCCAAACAATGAGCATCCCCCACACTGGGGAAAACAAAGGACGAATATATGATTTAACTTCGTTTCAATTATAATTTTGCTATAATAAATAAGTATTTACGTGAAGGAGAGTGTGAAATGAAGTTTAATATTGATCATTATATAGCTAGCGTTTTACAGTGGATATTGAATATAGCGTTAATCATATTATCCATTGTTTTATCTATCTTTTTAATTAATGAGACGATTACTTTTATTCAATACATATTTTCAGCGAAGAAGTATACATCGTATAAATTAGTTGAAAGTATCATCGTCTATTTCTTGTACTTCGAGTTCATTGCATTAATTATTAAGTATTTTAAATCGAATTATCATTTCCCATTACGCTATTTTATTTATATCGGAATTACGGCTTTAATTCGATTAATTATTGTATCGCATGAGGAACCGATGGAGACTTTATTATATGCGGGATCTATTCTTGTTTTAGTTATTGCTTTATACATATCAAATATGAGAGATTTGAGAAAAGAGTAATAGTGCAGACATCAGTTTGCACTCCTTTTTCATCTTGACCTTCAAGTTACTTGAAAGTTTACAATGTAAATAGGGCGTTTGAAATCGAAAAAAATTGAGAAATTAAGTGAAGAGGTTATTTTACTTGGAGGTTATAGAAATGAGTCAGGAATTAAAGTTACGTCCTTTAGAACGGGAAGATTTAAAGTTTGTACACGAACTTAATAATAACGCACATATTATGTCTTATTGGTTTGAAGAGCCGTATGAGGCATTTGTAGAACTGCAGGATTTATACGACAAACATATACACGATCAAAGTGAACGCCGATTTATTGTGGAGAAAGATAATGAGATGGTTGGATTAGTTGAGTTAGTAGAAATCGATTATATTCATCGTAGAACGGAATTCCAAATTATTATTGATCCGAGTTATCAAGGGCACGGATATGCAGCTGATGCGACGCGCTTAGCGATGGATTATGCCTTTTCCGTATTAAATATGCATAAGATTTATTTAGTGGTTGATAAGGAAAATGAAAAAGCTGTACATGTTTATAAAAAGGTTGGATTTGTCGTTGAAGGTGAACTGCAAGATGAATTTTTCGTTGACGGTTCTTATCATAATGCGATAAGAATGTGTATGTTCCAAAAGACATACTTCGGAGTGAAAAGGTTATAGACGAAACAGTGTCTATAGCTTTTTTTGTGAGATAAACAATAATCTTTTATCGAAAAACGATAAAAGATTATTGACTTGTGATACTTTCGGGCGTATTATGATGGTAATGAGATTAGTGAAAAATAAGGATGGAATTGAAGGAGAATATACGATGAAAAATAAATATGTAGTGGCTATTTCTTTCATGATTTTAGCGATTATTTCTTTAACTATACATGCTTCAAACAGTAAAGTAGGAGCGAATGGATTTCTTGAAGAACCTTTCTTTTTCCTAGTACCGGTAAGTTATGTATTGTTCTTTAGTGGTATTGGTGTATTACTATTTGGGTTTATTACTTCAAAGCTGAAAAAAAGTAATAGATAAAGTGAAGTTCTAAAAAATGGGATGATGTTTGGCCCCCAGTCCTATACCAACCGGGACAAAACACTCACTATGAAATAGAAACATACCATATGGAAGAAAAATAAAAAGTGAGCTGAATAATGATGAACCATTATTTTTACTATGGAAGACAAGTAGGACCAGCTATTACATTGGCCGGGGCTCAGATGACGATTCAGGCAGTGCATCAGGCTATTCAAATGCAACAACAAGCACAAGTAGCGCAAATGATGCAGAGCCAGTATATGTCGTATTCACAGCTTCCTGTGCAAAGTATACATTATGATGTGTATCCAGCTGGTTTATTTTCAATTCCATATGGGGCAACATACTTTTTATGAAAGAAAGCGACCGATAAGAGTCGCTTTCTTTTTTATATTCCGCCTAATTTCATCCCAAGGAATGCGAATGTGATACCGATTATATAAGTAGCACTTAAGTATAGGAGTAGTATGCCGAATTTTTTATGCTTAAAAAGCTGAACAGATTCTAATTTAAACGTTGAAAATGTAGTGAAGGCCCCCATAAATCCTGTGCCTAATAATAGTTGCCAGCTTGTAGTTATCCCTGTTCCAATTATATATCCGAGTAAAAATGCTCCTGTTATATTAATGAGGAATGTAGCAATTGGAAATGAAGTTTTATTTCTTTCTTTAAACCAATTACTAATTGCAAATCGTGTAATAGCACCGAAGAAGCCTCCTGTTGCTACTAATAAAGCATTAATCATGATGGTTCACCTTCCTCAAGGTGTTTTTGTAGTAAAAAATCTCCAAGTTTATAGCCAAGCCCAGACATAATTAGACCGCCTAGCATACTGCATGATACATATAAAAATGCGGTACCAAAATGTGAATGATTAATTAATTGTATAGTTTCGACGCTGAATGTTGAAAAGGTTGTAAATGAACCGATAAACCCTGTTCCAATCCCTGTAATAACTTCGGAAGATAAGATGTTTAACCGGGCGATATAGGTGGTCAACAAAGCGAGTAAGAAACAGCCAATTAAGTTAATTGTTAATGTAGCAAGTGGTAATGAATGATGCCAAAGCGTATCGATAGTAAAACCTAAATAATAACGGGAAAGAGCTCCTAATATACCGGCTATGCCAACAATAATATATTTCAATTTCTTCACCTCTCTAATAGTTTACTCAAAAAAAATAGACTCCTACCAGTAGTTGTACTGGTAGGAGTCATTAGCTACATAGCAGTTATGGCGAACTCCATCGCCTATAAGTTCTATTTACAGTGTACTAAATATTATTTTGGATTACCAATAAATATGTTAATGAAAAGTTCAGAAAGTAGGATCTGTTATATTCTCTGAAGGTGTAATTTCTCTGTTGTGGGTTGTAATTACATTACAGTCTTGCTTTCGTAAATGTTATGATTGAATTTCAAGATAATTGCAGTGAGGGATACAACGATTATTTGTTAGCTAAATATAATGATAACAAGTTTTCTTTATGGTAAAATATTTCTTGTGTCTTTAATTTATCTTCATTTAACTGAAAATACAGAAAAATAAAACGTTATTTAATAAAAAGGGGTCATGTGTGTTGAAGAAATTTTTAAAAATAGTATTAATCTTTATTTTAATAATAGCTGGTATTCTAGGTGGCTTTTTAGCTTATATGACACTTACAAAAGAACAGCCAGCAAATGTTTTAGACGTAAAGGTTGAAAACAATAAAGAGCGTGTACTGCAGCCAGGAAATGAATTTAAAGTTACAACATTTAATATTGGATACGCTGGATTAGATAAGGACCAAGACTTCTTTATGGACGGAGGAAAGGGTTCGGGTTCGAGTAGTAAAGAACAGACTGAAGTAAACTTAAAGAAGATGCTTTCATTTTTACAAAATGAGAATAGTGATTTTACGCTATTGCAAGAAGTTGATATAAAATCCCACCGATCATTTGATGTAAATGAACATGAGTTTTTGAAAAAAGGATTACCTGATTATGCTTCGTCATTTGGGAAGAACTACGATACTAAGTGGGTTCCTGTCCCAGTCACAAAGCCGATGGGATATGCTGAGGGCGGATTAAGTACATTTTCTAAATACACAGTTCAAACAGCAACGCGGTTCCAACTACCAGGAATAGAGCCTTGGCCGAAGCGTTTATTCGATTTAGATCGTGCGATTGTTGAACATAAAATCCCTGTTGATAATGGGAAGTATGTTAGGCTCGTAAACATACATTTATCTGCTTATGATGAGGGCGGCAAAATTAGAAAGCAACAAGCAGAGTATTTAAAAGAATATATGAACAAGTGTTATCAAAACGGTGATTACGTAATATTAGGTGGAGATTGGAACCAGTTACTTTCTAATGTCCAACTAAGTAATCCTAAGTTTGTGAAAGAGCGTCCTGAATGGCTAGTAGAGTTACCGAAGGGCTTCGCAGATGGAGGATTCCAATGGGCTGTAGATCCATCTGTTATGACGGTAAGGGATGATGTGAAGAAATATGTGGAAGGTGAAAACTTTGTCACTATTATTGATGGCTTTATCGTTTCGCCGAATGTTGAAATTGTAAATGTACAAGGGAAAGACTTAAAGTTTGAAAACAGTGATCATAACCCAGTTAGTGCGGTATTTAAGTTGAAGTAATTGATACATGGGGCTTCATAGAATATCTTCTAACCGGTGAAGTTGTCGTTATAAGATATTCTAGAAAAATAATATCACCTAAAAAGAGCACAAATAATGTGCTCTTTTTATACTTGGTAGGAATTTAATTGCTTTTCTCCGCGTTTTCTGCCAAGCTTAAGGAGAAAAATACTTCGAAGAAAGAAATATATAGGTGACGCATATGATTGAAGTTAAGACTTCTGAACTTAGTGATGGAGAATTTAATAGAGGTGTATTTGCAACTCGTGATATTAAAAAGGGTGAGTTGATACACTCAGCACCAGTTATCTCTTATCCGAATGAACAGCATGAACACATTGAGAAAACGTTACTTGCTGACTACGCATTTGAGTATGGGGTAAATCATACGGCATTCCTTTTAGGATACGGCATGTTATTTAATCATTCATATAAGCCGAATGCAACGTATGATATTGTCTTTGAGAATCATACGTTTAACTTCTTTGCTTACAAAGATATAAAAGCGGGAGAAGAGATTCTAATCAATTATAATGGTGAAGTTGATGATGATGAGCTGTTATGGTTTGATAAGGAAAAAGAAGAGAACGAAAAATAAGTTAAAAAGTATAGAAAGGGCACATTCTGTTGGATGTGCTCTTTTGTATGGAATAAAAAGTATCGGGGATTATCTAATAAGTGAAGGGAGGGGGAAGGTGGACGAAATAAAATTAGTTAAAAAGGAAATGAAAGGGATGCTCTTACGTAGGTAAGAGCATCTTTTTTATTGAAGAAAATAAAGTAAAGATTACAAAAAAATACCACTTTATTTTCGTGTGGTATAGTAAGATATTGAAGGATATTACTTTGTAAAACCTATATATTTTACAAATTGTTGTCTATATGGTTACATGTCGAGTTTAGTAGTCCATTTGGGTTGCTTTATTATGCGATATATATTTTAATATGAGTGGCACCTCTTATAATTTAAGAGGTTTATAGGTGTCTCGAATTGATTTTAGGTACACTGTATCCACCACTTTAGTTTTTGATTTGTATTGTATTTTTTATGTGGGGATATTATGGGCCCGTTGCTAGCGGGATAAAAAGATTATAGAAATAGAGGAATCGTAAAATGAATATGCAAGAGGTTTATAAATATTTAAGTACGGTATTGCCTGAAGGTCATGTAAAGAAAGATGAAATGCTAAAAAATCATACGCACATTAAAGTGGGTGGGAAAGCAGATGTATTTGTTGCGCCTACTAATTATGATGAGATTCAAGAAGTGATAAAGTATGCTAACCAATATAATATTCCAGTTACGTTTTTAGGAAACGGATCGAATGTTATTATTAAAGACGGTGGTCTTCGCGGGATTACAGTAAGTTTAATTCATATTACAGGTGTTACTGTGACAGGAACGACGATTGTAGCTGGTTGTGGTGCAGCAATTATTGATGTGTCACGAATTGCGTTAGAACATGCTCTAACAGGACTTGAGTTTGCTTGTGGTATTCCAGGTTCAGTTGGTGGAGCGTTATATATGAATGCTGGTGCATATGGCGGTGAAGTAGCTTATGTATTAACAGAAGCAGTTGTAATGACAGGTGATGGAGAGCTATGCACTTTAACGAAAGACGAATTTGAATTTGGATATCGTAAGAGTGTGTTTGCGAACAATCATTATATTATTCTTGAAGCGAAGTTTGAACTTGAAGAAGGTGTACGTGAAGAGATTAAGGAAAAAATGGATGATTTAACGTTTAAGCGTGAATCAAAACAACCGTTAGAGTATCCTTCATGTGGTAGTGTATTTAAGCGACCACCAAATAATTTTGCAGGTAAGCTTATTCAAGAATCAGGACTGCAAGGTAAGCGAATTGGCGGAGTGGAAGTTTCTTTAAAACATGCTGGATTTATGGTGAATGTTGATAACGGGACTGCACAAGATTATATCGATTTAATTCATTTCGTACAAAAAACTGTTGAAGAAAAATTCGGTGTGAAATTAGAGCGAGAAGTAAGGATTATTGGAGAAGATCTACAATAATCTTTGAATAAAAAGCGTATAAAGTATGAATTATTTCGAAATAATATTTGGGTATTGTTGACATTTTGTTTTCAATTCAATATAATGGCTAATAATTTAACAAATAATATACGTTGAAAGAGCCCAGTAGCAGTTTGTCACTGTTATCAAAGAGAGCTAGGGGTTGCTGGAACCTAGCACAAACAAACTTGTGAATTACACTCTGGAGTATCTTAGGTAATGCTAAGCGGAGTAGCAATCGATATTATTGCTAAGAGTGGTATGAATAGCTATGCTATTTATGCAAACTGGGTGGTAACACGGTGAATAATCGTCCCTATGTCATAGACATAGGGACTTTTTGTTTTTTAAAAAATAAAGGGGATGACAAAAGATGAATATCATTGATGAATTAGAATGGCGCGGTGCTGTGAATCAACAGACAGATGAAGAAGGTTTACGTAAACTAGTAGAAGAGAAAAAGATTTCACTATACTGCGGAGTGGATCCGACTGGTGATAGTATGCATATCGGACATTTGATTCCGTTTATGATGATGAAGAGATTCCAATTAGCTGGTCATCATCCTGTTATTTTAATTGGCGGGGCAACAGGAACAATTGGTGATCCGAGTGGACGTCAATCAGAGCGTCAACTGCAAACGTTAGAAGTAGTCCAGCATAATGTGGATGCGTTAACAGCACAAATGAAAAAGCTATTTGATTTCGGCGGCAATAGCGAAGTGAAGATGGTAAATAACTATGACTGGACACATGAGATAAACATAATCGAATTTTTACGTGATTACGGCAAAAACTTTAGCATAAATAGCATGTTAGCAAAAGATATTGTAGCAAGTCGTTTAGATACTGGAATTTCTTTCACAGAGTTCACGTACCAAATCTTGCAAGCGATGGATTTCCATCATTTATACACAAAAGAAGATGTTCAACTGCAAATTGGTGGTAGTGACCAATGGGGAAATATTACGAGTGGTTTAGATTTAATTCGTAAGTTAGAAGGTCATGAAGCGAAAGTATTCGGATTAACGATTCCATTATTATTAAAATCAGATGGTACGAAGTTTGGTAAATCGGCAGGTGGTGCTGTTTGGCTTGATCCGGAAAAGACAACACCGTTTGAATTTTACCAGTTCTGGGTGAATACAGATGATCGTGATGTAATTAAATACTTAAAATACTTTACGTTCTTAATGAAAGAGCGCATTGATGAATTGGCAGTGAAGGTAGAAACAGAGCCTCATAAACGTGAAGCACAAAAAGTATTAGCGGAAGAAATGACGAAATTCGTTCACGGGGAAGAGGCATTTTCGCAAGCAGTGAAAATTACAGCAGCATTATTTAGCGGAGATATTAAATCGTTAACAGCTGATGAAATTGAGCAAGGCTTTAAAGAGATGCCGACATTTGAGTCTTCAAAAGAGACGAAAAATATCGTAGAGTGGCTAGTTGATTTAGGGATTGAACCATCTAGAAGACAAGCACGTGAAGACATTAATAATGGAGCTATATCTATGAATGGTGAAAAGGTAACGGATGTAGCTACGGATGTTACTGTAGAAAATTCATTTGATGGACGATTTATTATTATTCGTAAAGGGAAGAAGAACTACAGCTTAGTGAAATTTGGAAAATAGTTTTTGTGAAAGAGTGGAAGTAGGGAAGATATCTACTTACACTCTTTTCATATACACAATTTCGACATAAAAGAGTCAGTATATTTTGATAATTAAAGAGGGTTATATGATTCTTCTGCCGAATAAATAAATTAGAGAAAATTACGGATAAAGTTGAACCAATCGGGCGTTTACGAGCAGCCAGACTCCCACCTAACTTCTTTGCTCCAGCCGAAATTGTGAGGTGGGAGTTTTACTGCCCGCAAATAGCGGGATAAAAATAGCCCGAACCATGCAGGGCATGATTCGGGCTTATATTCAGATTAGTAAGCTAAGCTGAATAGACCTTTAATGTGTGATAAGTAACGAACGTTACTTGCTTCTTTCATTAATGATGCTGGTAGGCCTTTAAGCGGAGTATTGCTTGCTCCGATTGTAGCAACAGCATCTTTACGTCCTAGACTAGCAAGTGTTCCAGAGTTTACAGGTGCGAACTCCTCGAATGCTTTGCCTTCTAGTGCTGCGTATAAGTTGTATCCAATTAACTCACCCATTTGCCAAGCGATCTGTGCAGTTGGTGGGTATGGACGACCGTCTTCAGCAAAGACAACAGCGCTGTCTCCAGCAACGAATACGTCTTTGTGAGAAGTAGATTGTAGGTGTGCATCAACTGTTGCACGGCCACGGTTTACTTCAAGACCTGATTCACCGATTAATGGGTTACCTTGTACGCCGCCTGTCCAAACGAATGTGTTAGCAACAAGTTTTTGACCGTCTTTTAAGTCGATTTCATTGCCAGCAACATTTGTTACAGGAAGACCTGTTAAGAATGTAACACCGCGTGCTTCTAGGCTAGTAGTTGCACGTTCGATTAAGTGGTCTGGTAATACTGGAAGGATTTTTGGACCTGCTTCAACAAGAAGAAGTTTAACTTCTTTTGGATTTACGCCGTGGCTTTTTGCAAGTTTAGGCATAATGTCAGCAAGCTCACCAACTAGCTCAACGCCAGTTAATCCGCCACCACCGATTACGATTGTAGCATCAGCTTCGTTTTTCGTTTTAGCGTATTCACGAATACGGTCTTCAACGTGTTTGTAGATTTTGTTTGCATCAGCAGCAGATTTTAATACCATGCTGTTTTCTTCTAGTCCTGGAATACCAAAGTAAGCAGTTTTACTTCCTAAAGCAACTACAAGTGCATCGTAAGATAGAGTAGTGCCACCAGCTAGTTTGATTTCTTTGCTATCAACTGAGAATGACTCAACTGTTGCAATTTTAAGATCGATATCTTTACCTTTGAAAAGCTTTGTAAGTGGCATTGCAATTGCTTGCTCAGCTACGTTACCAGCTGCAAGGCGGTGTAGTTCAGTGATGATTTGGTGCGTTGGGTATTGGTTAATCACTGTAACTTGTGCTTCTGATTTGCTGTAATATTTACGTACGTTTAAAGCGGCAAGAAGACCGCCATAACCAGCGCCTAAGATGACAATTTGTTTTGACATAGTATGATATCCCCCGTCTTTACTAATTGTTGTTATAAGTTAAATTATTTATTGTTACGTTCTGCACTAATTTGAAGATATGCGTTCACAAAGCGGAACATTTTTTGTGCTTGTGGGTCTTTTAATAATTTTAACAGACCGAATAGGCCGATAACTTCGTTGCTTTCGTCAGCACGATCTTTCGCTTCGATTGCAGTTGCAGCCATGCTTTTCACTGTATCTTTTACAGGTTCTACAAGCTCTGTGATTGCACCAACAGTGTCGCTTTTTAATACTTCATCAGTAGCAACAGTTTGAGCGAAGTCATAAGACTTAGTTAAAATGTTAACAAGCTCAGTTAATTTTGGAAGCTGTTCTACTAGTGTTGTTAATGATTCTTGTACCTCAGGTTTTAACAACTGATCAAGTACATCAAGTTGTCCTTGGCTAGCAGAAATTTGTACAGTTTCTTGTTCTGGCTTTGTTTGAGTCATAGTTTCTGGCATCTCCAATTCTCCTTTACGATAGCAATACTCTTATTTTTTATAAGTAAGATAGTAAACGTTTACGAAACTTTATACAAAGTTTCACAAAACACAATAAAATGCCTTTAAATTTATGACAGCAAGTAAGCTGCAAACATAAATCTAAAACCATAACGTCTTACTTATTATTTATGAACTGTCCGATACATGGCTTGTCCGCATAATGGAAAAGCTCCGTTACCGGAAAGTGTATATAATATATATCCTATATTATATACTATATACACCTATGTTAACATAAAAATGATTCCTAATTATTTGATATTGAGCGTATAACCTAGTACTGACAAGGTATGAAAGCGTATAAAATATTTTGTTTCAGTTAGAAATGTACATATATATATAGAAAAAAAGGAAAAAATGAACAAATTCATGTTCATTTTTTCCTTTTTCCTATTATTCGCCTTCTGCAATTAACATCGATGTGTTACCGTCTTTTTCAAGATGGCATTCGCCCCAAGTGCAAAGAGAGTCAAGAATCGATTCTAAAGACCAACCGTAGTCGGTAAGAGAATATTCTACTTTTGGTGGGACTTGATTGTATACTTTTCTTTGAATAACCCCGTCGTCTTCTAATTCACGTAATTGCTGGGTTAACATTTTTTGTGTAATACCAGGCATTAAACGTTTTAGTTCACTCGTTCTTTTAGTACCTTTTTGTAAGTGGCAAAGAATCACGACTTTCCATTTTCCCCCGATAACCTCTAAAGTTGCCTCTACAGGAATATTGTATTTCTTCATATGAAACCCTCCTTTTGTGAGTAAAGTAAGCTAAATCATACAAATGTTACTTTTTAGTACCTATAGCACTTTAAAGTACGTACTTTTTATCATGTTAAATATGTTTCATAATAGCACATGTGAGAAGCAAATGAGTAGTACGGTACCGAAAAGTGACTATGTTACTTTTTAGTGCCTATCGTACTTTAAAGTGCGTTCTTCAAAAAAAGAATGAAACCATTCATAATAGCATTTGTAGAGATTAAATATATTTTTTAGAAGATAAAAGGGCCTTTTTATCGCACTATTATGATTGGATTTCTTGTAATAAGGAGGAATTCAATTGAGTTCATATACAGTACCATCTTCCGAAGTTCAGACGAATCGAAGAAGTATGTTTGCTTTATTAGCACTAGCAATTAGTGCGTTTGGAATTGGGACAACTGAGTTTATTAGTGTCGGTTTATTACCATCCATTTCAAAAGATTTAAATGTTTCGGTGACAACAGCGGGTTTAACTGTTTCCCTATATGCGTTAGGGGCAGCGGTAGGAGCTCCTGTCTTAACAGCGTTAACGGCTAGTATGTCGAGAAAGACATTATTAATGTGGATTATGGTTATTTTCATTATTGGTAATGGCATTGCGGCAGTAGCAACAAGTTTCACTATATTAATTATCGCAAGGATTGTATCTGCATTTGCACATGGTGTGTTTATGTCGATAGGATCTACAATTGCAGCAGCAATCGTACCAGAGAATAAACGTGCTAGCGCCATTGCGATTATGTTTACTGGATTAACAGTTGCGACTATTACAGGTGTGCCAATTGGAACGTTTATCGGTCAACAATTTGGCTGGAGAGCGTCATTTATGGTGATTGTTGTAATTGGAATTATTGCTTTTATCTCAAACAGCATACTGGTCCCATCTAATTTGAAAAATGGTGTACCTGTATCGTTTCGTGATCAATTTAAACTAATTAAAAATGGAAGACTGTTACTTGTTTTTATTATTACTGCACTAGGATACGGTGGAACATTCGTAACATTTACGTACTTATCACCGTTATTACAAGAAGTAACAGGATTTGAAGCAAGTACCGTTACCATCATTTTATTAGTGTATGGAATCGCCATTGCGATAGGGAATATGGTTGGCGGAAAATTATCGAATCATAATCCGATTCGAGCGCTATTTTACATGTTCTTTATCCAAGCGATTATATTATTTGTTTTAACATTTACAGCGCCATTTAAAGTAGCTGGATTAATCACAATTATTTTCATGGGACTATTCGCATTTATGAATGTTCCGGGGCTACAAGTATATGTAGTTATATTGGCAGAGCGCTTTGTTCCAAGTGCGGTTGATGTTGCTTCAGCAATTAACATTGCCGCATTTAATGCAGGGATTGCTCTAGGTTCTTATATAGGTGGCCTTGTAACGAATTCGTTAGGATTAATCCATACTGCTTGGGTAGGTGGCATTATGGTAGTAGGTGCTGTTATTTTAACAGCGTGGAGTATGACATTAGAAAAAAGAGATCAAGTAAAATAAAGTGAAACTTTAATCAGTGGGGGTGTTCTTCCACCAATGATTATTAGTTGAACCAATCGGGCGTTTACGGGCAGTTTATCTCCCACCTAACGTCTTTGCTTCAGCTGAATTTTAAAGTGGGAATTTTACTGCCCGTTAATGCGGGATAAAAGGAGAGAAAATAAAATGAAAAACTTACAAAGTAAAGCAGTATTAAATAATGGTGTAGAAATGCCTTGGTTCGGTTTAGGTGTATTTAAAGTAGAAGAAGGACCAGAACTTGTGGAAGCTGTGAAATCGGCGATTAAAGCAGGATACCGCAGTATCGATACAGCTGCTATTTACGGAAATGAAAAAGCTGTAGGTGAAGGAATTCGTGCAGGTATCGAAGCAACTGGTATTTCAAGAGAAGATTTATTCATCACTTCAAAAGTATGGAACGCAGACCAAGGATATGAAGCAACAATTGCTGCATACGAAGAAAGCTTAAAGAAATTAGAACTAGATTATTTAGATCTATATCTTGTTCACTGGCCTGTAGAAGGAAAATATAAAGATACATGGAGAGCGCTAGAAACACTTTATAAAGAAGAGCGCGTACGTGCAATTGGTGTAAGTAACTTCCAAATCCATCACTTACAAGATGTAATGAAGGATGCAGAAATTAAACCAATGATTAACCAAGTAGAATACCACCCTCGTTTAACGCAAAAAGAATTACAAGCTTTCTGTAAAGAACAAGGTATTCAAATGGAAGCATGGTCACCACTAATGCAAGGTCAATTATTAGATAACGAAACATTACAAGAAATTGCTAATAAATACGGTAAGACAACAGCTCAAGTTATTTTACGTTGGGATCTTCAAAATGAAGTTGTAACGATTCCGAAATCAACGAAAGAGCACCGAATTATTGCAAACGCTGATGTATTTAACTTTGAATTAACAAAAGAAGATATGGAAAAGATCGATGCATTAAACCAAAATCACCGCGTTGGTCCAGATCCTGATAACTTCGATTTCTAAGATTAAAGTAAAGAGGGAAGAGTGCAAACAGTTTGCACTCTTTTTTTTGTTTTGTTTATGCATAAAAAAAATTTCTAACTAAATAATAAACAGGAGTAAATTTGTTATTTTATAAGGGGTTGTAAAAATGAATATAAAGCAATCGTTTAAACTATTAGCTACTGTTTTGAGTGTTTTATTTGTATTTGCGAACTTATTATTCCCACTTCAAAAAGCATTCGCAGAAGTTATGGATCATACGAAGTATGAAATGGATTGGAGTTATAGTAGGTCGAAGAAGAAACCAATTCGAACTGAGCTTATTAAAACAGCGGATGGCAAAATTGCCTTTTGCTTAAATGTAGATTTGAAATCTCCAAGCGGTCAAGACTTACCGGAAATGGGGAAAGTGGATATTAACGTGTACCGTGTACTATTAAATGGATATCCACAAAAAAGCCCACAAGAATTGGGAGTAACTGATTGGAGAGATGCACATTACGCAACGCAGCTTGCGGTTTGGAATGCGTTAAAACAAATTGATATTAACGATTTAGATTTCCGTAATAAAAATGTAGAGAAGGTAACGAAAGATATAGTTGCAAAAGCAAGCGCTAGTGAGGAAATGCAAGAAATTACGATGAGTGTAACACCTACAGAAGAACAAGAAGCAGTATTAAAAGATGAGTTTTTTGAAACTGGTTTATATACAGTGCAAACAAACGCGAAAAGTGGAACATATAAAGTGCAGGCAACAGGTGCACCACAGGGCGTGAAGTTTGTAAATGAAAAAGGCGAAGCAAAAACTGAATTTAATGTAGGAGAAAAATTCCGCATTTTAATTCCGAAACAAACGCCATCGGGTGGATTTAGCTTTAAAGTATCAGGAAATTTAACGAAGTTACAAGGAATTGCACATAAAGGAACACCAACGATTCAAAATGCGGTTGTATTACTTGAGCGTAGTGAAGAAAAAACGAGTCCAGAGTTAGCGGTAAGTTGGAAAAAATCAGAAGGACCACAGACACCAAATAAACCGTATACTCCAAACGAACCACATAAGCCGAATCAATATAAAAGATAAGAAAAAGCATTGGTATTTTGAACTGTACCCCGAATCATGGATACTAAAACAAGCCCCATGATTCGGGGAGTTGTATTTTCTTATAATAAAACCAGCGATAGAAATGAGTGGAATTATTTTTAATAAAATCGAAATGAACTAACTAGAGAAAAGTAAAAAATATATTAAAAGAGTCCGAATGTTTGATTAGTGGTTCTGATGTAAAAACTACTAAATACGTGAATAACATTGTGGAACAAAATCATCTTTTTATTAAGAAATACGTAAGCTCTATGCTGAGGGACAAATATCATTCCAAACAGCAACCGCTATATTGAGAGGTGTGGAAGTCATGCATAGGAATCAATCGGCCCAAAATCTGAAAACATTCATTCGCCAAGTGTTTGGACTTATAACATAAAATACGATTCTGTTCGGAATCTACTATCATCTGTATTCCTATTCAGATATTTGCATTTTAATAGGATATTTAAAATTGATAGGGATTTTGAGGATAAAATATACTCCTACGCATATCACACATTATATGGACAAAGGATACTAAGGAAAATAGAAAAATAGAATAGATTAAGTCTATAGAACAGCGTAAAGGCAGTTAAGTTATAAGGAGTAAAAACCTTAATTTAACTGTTTTTTTTGTTAACTGTAAGTAATTTAAATTTCTAAATATTGATAGAACCTTGATTTTTAATTGATAAAATCTGTGTATGAAATAGAGAGGGAGTTGTTAGAAATGAAAAATCAAAGCATTTTACAAATTAATCAACTAACCAAAAAATATAAAAGGGATACTGTTTTAAATGAATTAACGATAAATGTACGTAGGAATACCATTTATGGTTTATTAGGACCTAATGGAGCAGGGAAATCTACTACACTAAAAATAATTTCAGGTCTAATTAATCCAACATCTGGGGAAGTAATTTTTGATGGGCATACATGGAGTAGGGATGATTTAGCTCATATAGGATCTTTAATAGAAAATGCCCCTCTATATGGAAATTTAACGGCAAAAGAAAATTTAGAGGTCTTAACAATTATTCTAGGCCTACCAAAAGAACGAATCCAAGAAGTTCTTGAGATTGTTGGTCTTACAAATACAGGAGATAAAAAAGTAAAGAATTTTTCTATGGGGATGAAGCAACGACTTGGTATTGCTTTAGCAATATTAAATAATCCTAAGTTATTAATATTAGACGAGCCTACAAATGGATTAGATCCTATTGGTATTCAGGAATTAAGACAACTTATCAGTTCTTTTCCTAAACAAGGTATTACAGTTCTATTATCTAGTCACATGTTATCTGAAGTAAAACATTTAGCTGATGATATAGGTATTATAAGTAATGGAATTTTAGGATATGAAGGAAAATGCGACTCGCATGAAGATTTAGAAATACTATTTACAGATATTGTGAGGAAAAATAGAAATCAATAGGGGGATTTTAAATGAATGTATATGTCAAATCGGAAATAATAAAAACAAAACGAACAAATGTAAGGAAAATGGTGTTAGTTATTCCTTTATTATGTTCCTTTATTGCAATTGCTTTTGGTTTCCTAGGAGGCCCTGATATTTTAAGGTTTAGCGTAGAAACAATTATTAATCATTGGGGAATATTATGGCTTTCAGTGTTCATCGCACTTACTGCAGGGCTTCTGGATAATCTAGAGAAAAAATCGACGAGATTTAAAACGATAATTGGCTCACCAATAGATTTGAAAAAAAAAGAAATGAGTAGAGTTTTATTTTTATCATGGTTAGCGTTCCTAGCTTCTGTTTGTTTAATAGTTATAATAAGCATTGCTAGTTTACTTATACAGACAAGTCCGTATTTAGTTTCATTGCTTTCTTGTACTTTGGCAGTATTATTGACATTAATAACTTCACTATGGCAAATTCCGTTTTGTTTATGGCTTTCACGCAAAACCAACCTTTTCTTAACCTTGCTTATTAATTGTATGCTTAATCTAAATTTAGGAACACTGTATGCACCAACTGAACATTGGTGGTTAGTTCCCTGGGCATGGCCTTTGAGGTTAGAGATGCCTTTAACTCATCTTCATTCAAATGGTATTCCTCTACCAGAAAACAGTGGATTATTGAGTAATTCTGTGATACCAATTGCTATCGTGTTAAGTCTTTTATTCTTTTGTTTCATTACATTTTTAACATCAAAATCTTTTGAGAAACAAGAGGTGAAATAAAATGTCCCAATATTTCAGATGTTTGTTGGCAGAATTTAAGAAAAGAAATCGGAGCTTATTTTTGTTGCTGCATCTAGTTATTCCTTTAACTTTATCAGGAATTTGGATGACGTATATATCAGCAAGAAAGGATCTAGTAAATCCGCAGTTTATTTATGTAACCTTCTTTGAATTACTTGGCATAGGAACACCACTTATCATATCAATTATTTGCGGAGTTGTTTCGGATTCTGAAGATGAAGCAGGGAACTTTCAAAATATGTTTGGATTAACCAAAAATAAAACTATCACTTTTATCAGTCAAATAAGTATGATGATCCTTTCTTATTTCTTTGCTATACTTTTAGCGATTTCGACCTATACGTTAGCTTTGAAGTATTTAGTTGGAGTGGATGAAATTAATTTTTCTCTCTACTTTTTGAATGGTCTTATATTCACTCTTTGTAGTATTTTCCTATATTTTTTCTATCAAGTTATTGGTTATAAATATGGGATAGGGATGTGTAGTATAGGTGGTTTTGCAGGATTAATTATAGCAGCGCTGTCTGTAACTTCAATAGGAGATAAAGTATGGATGTTTTTACCTTGGGCGTGGCCAAACCGTTTCAGCCTATATCTATTTGGTCATTCAGAAATTAGCCAATCAACAATAACAGATAACTATATAAATTCTACAAGTATATTAAAGGGATGTGTATCCTCAGTGATTTTTACCATTATAATAATAAGTATTTTTTGGTTTAAAAATTGGTATGGAAGAAAAGCTAATGATTAAAACGATGACAAATTAAATTTTAATATTGAGAAGGTGCTAGAGTATGGCTAAGATCTTAACTATTGATGATGATGTTGCGATCTTAAGGTTAATAAAAAAGCGTTAGAATTAAAGAAACACGAAGTTACAGCTCTTGAAAGTTTAAATGATATTACCTTAGAGGAAATAAATAAATTTAATCTTATCCTACTAGATGTAATGATGCCGGGAGAAGATGGCTTTCAAATATGTAAAAAATTAAGACCGTTGATTGACATACCAATCATATTTATGACAGCAAAAAGTGATGAAAGTTCAATTATCAAGGGGTTAGCTATTGGAGGGGATGATTACATCCTAAAACCCTTTAGTATCCATGAAGTTAATGCTCGTATTGAGGCACATTTACGTAGGGAAAGGCGACCAAGGAGAGATAGTAATAGTACATTTATTGATGGTGATATTTTAATCGATTTAGAAGCGAAAAAAATCATGGTTCAAGGGGAAGAAGTGAATTTTACAAAGACACAGTATAGTATATGTGAACTGTTGGCTTTCAACAAAGGCAAGACATTCTCAAAAGAATATATTTATGAATCAATTTATTCAATAGAAAGTGAATCTCAAATTTCAACTATTATTGAACATATTAGAGTAATTAGAAAAAAATTTGCTCAATTTAATGTATCTCCTATAAGTACAGTTTGGGGAGTAGGCTATATATGGGGATGAAAAAAACGTTATCCGTTTATTTTTTTAAATGGATTGTGAAAATAGTTTTTGTGGGTTTAATTATTATATTATTAAACGTAAATATTGTAACAATAGGGATTAATAATAATTTTTTTCTGCCTGCAAATGCGCCGATAAAACAATCAGAAAAAATCAAGAGCATAATTGAGAATTCAGAAAATATTAATCCTGATATTATCCCGCCGGAATTAGATTATGCAATTTTTAGTAAAAATACAAACGAAATTGTTAAAAGTAATTTGAGTCCTAGTAATATGGAAGAAGTAAAAAAAGTTTTTCGTTATACAGATAATGGGAAATCGAGCTCTTATTTAAGATATGATAGTAAAAATGAAATAATCCTGATACATTATACGTTAAAAGTTCAATTTACAAATTTAAAATTAAGAAAGTCAATTCCTAATCCAGGAGTGATATTATCAGTTTTGGCTATTATTTTATATTGTGTTTATTTTATTATCAATATTAGAAAGTTTAGCAGAGTGATTATCCAAGAAAATCAAAAACTTATAAGCGTAACTGAAAAAATAAAAGAAAGAGATCTTAATTTTGAATTTCCAGAAGTTAAATTTACTGAGTATAAGGATGTTATGGGAGCGATGCAGAGTTTATCTGAAGCTTTAGTAAAATCAGTACAAAGTGAAATCGAAAGTAAAAGGTCAAAGGCAGAGCAAATTAGTTATTTGATACATGATATAAAGATTCCGCTAACTATTGTAAAAGGTAATATTGAACTTTTAGAAATATCAATGAATGATGATTTAGAAGAAAATTTTTGTGATATTATGAGTGCTATAAAACAAATAGAATTATACATTCAGGAAGTAATAGATATAAATCTCAACAAGAAAGAAATACTATTAAGTAAAGAGGAAGTTTCTGTTATTGAATTTACAAGTTTAATTGAAGATGAAGTGAAATATTTCGTGAATAATAACATAAGCGTAGAAAATAAAACCGTGAAAGGGACAAGTCTTTTTTTAGATGTTCATTTAGTTATTAGAGCAATAAATAATATACTCATAAATGGGGTTGAAAGAACTCCCAAAAATGAGACAGTAAAATTTATAATTAAGCAAGAAAAAGAAACAATTCAATTTATCATAATTGATGGCGGACCAGGATTTTCAGAAGGAGCATTACAAAAGGGAACTGAATTATTTTATACAGAAAATTACGGACGTACTAATAATAGTCATTATGGGCTAGGGTTAACATTTACAGAAAAAGTTATAAAGCAGCATAATGGAAAGATTAAGCTTAGTAATAATAAAAATCATTCTGGAGAAGTGTTAATAGAATTACCTGTATTAAATAAAGCCTAACCTTTTTTAGAGGATATGGTACGCAGACTACTTTAGACATAGGATATATTGATCGTATTATTCTACAAAAGGTATGTAATCAGTATGAAACGTATATTTGATTAAGGAGAGCCTGTCACGAAAGAAAACTGTCTTTTGGAGACGGGTTTTTTACTTTAAAATAACATCAAATGATAAAAGTTGGACATTATAATATTAGGAGTAATCTTATAGAAATGTAATATTAACCTAAACGAAAAAATATGCATAATTCATTTATAAAGTTAAAGATTAAGTGAGGGATAATTAATTATTTTAAAATATTATATAAATGACAAAATCTTAACGTTGCGATTAATAGATTAAATTCACAAGATTGTAACATTCTTCTGATTGAAAAGGCTATCAAACAAAGTGTAAAGCGTGTACAATTCAGTTGGAAAAACTACCTATAGATGGTCATACATGAAGAAAATGTAAGATTCTATTGCTATTTTTATTTTGAGATGTATAGATGACAATACTGAAAGGTATCTTTTATTATTCTCTTTTTATGTACGAAGAGAACTCATCACAAGTAGAGAGAAGTGAGGAGGCAGAATACATAAAAATTTTACAATGTAAGAAAGCGAATACATGGGGAGAAATGCGGTAGTAATTGATATAGGTGAGCGAGGTGTTAGTCTATTCTTTAAATTTTTTTATAAAAATAATAGGATTTTACATTAAATGAATGTATAGGATGGTTTGTCTAAAAACAGGACAGGGGACACAGATTATGTCAAAGAAAAAGAGTAGGGTATTAGTAGCTGGTATATGCATATCTACACTATTATCGCCAGTAGCTTTCGGAGCATCGAAAGGATATGCGGCACCTTTGGAAGAGGTTAAAGGTGGGAAATTAGAAGAGGTTCAAGAGAATAAGTTTGAGCAGAGAGTATTTCAGTTGCCGGGGAAAGGTAGCGTAGATGCAGAACATGAGCGCTTAAGAGGAACTTGGAAATTTTCTGCCAATGAGCCGACTGGAATTTATGCGGCGCCAAATGAAGAGATTACAATTGATATAAAAGGAACGCAGTCTATTCAAGCTTTCATAGGAACGAGATCTTATGATGAAAAGGATCCAGAAGAGTTTGATTTAAAACCAGGGAAAAACGTTATTTCATCTCCAAGAGGCGGTATTTTATATTTTTATAATATGAATAATGAAGGGGAAGTAACAGCTTCAGTTACGAATGGTGGTAACCACTTTCCTTTGTTTATTTTAGGTAAGCATACGAAAAAAGATTGGGATGAAATGTTAAAAAAATATAAGGATCCTTATGCAGTTGAATTAAAAGGTGAGAGAAGCTTAATTACTACTACTTACAATTCTGTGCAGAAATATATGAAGAATACGGATCCAACAGATTTAATGAAATTGCATGATAAGATTATTCGTTTGGAAAATGCAGTGGCAGGATTATATGAGGACGGTGCTGGGGGGGCAAAATCTCCAACTCATTATGTTCAGTTTGTTGAAAAACGGAAGCCTGCTGAAGGGAACTTTATGTTTGCGACACATTATCATACAGGGTATATTCCAACTGCAATGAATAGAGTTTTAGATTTAGAAGTACTTGAGAAGGATGGCTGGGGACCGTGGCATGAAGTTGGTCATTTACATCAGCAAGAACCATGGAAATGGTCTAAGGTAAGGGAAGTAACGGTCAATATTTATTCTTTAGTGGTGCAAAAGGCATTAGGGAATGAATTAGAAATGGATGAGCACTATAAAAAGTCATTTGAGTATTTAGAGAGACCTATAGAAGAAAGAATAATTGATGAATTTGATCCTCTTACAATGTTTTGGCAATTGCATGTAGTTTACGGAGAACATTTTTATCCGAGATTGCATCAAGCTTATCGTATGTTACCTAAGGAGGAAGTGCCTACTTCTGATGAAGAGAAAAAGCAAATGTTTGTTTATATGACATCAAAAGTGGCAGGACAAAATTTAATTCCTTTCTTTGAAGAATGGGGATTGACTCCGAATGATGAGACTAGAGCAAAAATAGAAAAATTAAATTTACCTAAATTAGAAAAAGAAATATGGAAAGCTACAGATAGTAATGATATTCGTGAAAAGCAAGTTGCGCCGTATGAAATTCCATATGGTGAAGCATCTAATGTGGTGCAAGATCTTGTGGTAGGTACGGATTTTGATGAGAATTTAGCAAGTAAACTTGTTCAAAATTTAGGTGAGAATGTAAAAGTAACAGGTAAGATTATATGGCCTAAATTAGAAAATGGAAAACAGGAAGTATTAGTAGAGATTGAGGATAATAAAGGGATTAAGAATGTAATAACTGTTCCAGTCAATGCTCGTTATGGGGATGCTATGGTAGTTAAAGGTTTTGGTAATGAATTGAATTCTGTTATAACGCTTCTTCATAATGAAAAGAAAATTGATGTTGATTTCAGTGTTAATGCGTTCCATCATCGATTTAAAAATGAAAAATATGTAGAGATTACAGTATACGATAAAGAAGGTAATGAAAAGAAAAATATTTCTGTAGAGGGACAAGAAAGTTCAAAAAAAATTGCTACGCAATTGAAAGAGAGTGAATTCCAATATGGAGATATCGTGAAAGTATTTCATGCGGAACCGGATCGTTTTAGTTGGTATCAAAATGACAAGCTGGTAAATCCTGCAGAGAATAGAAATAAAAAAGAAAAGTTTTTCAAAATCACTCCACAAGGGTTTGAATTAAAAAATAGTTTGCACGAAGTAATAGCATTGCCACAAACAGTAGTAGTCGGAGCAGATGCTGAAAAATTAGATGCAAAAAACTTTGTCCAAGTAAAAGATGGAGAAGTGGTTGGATTTGTGGAGAAGCCAACTACAACGAAAATCGGAAAACAAACAGTAAAAGTAGAAACGAAAGATCGTTTTGGAAATAAGCAAGTAACAGAAGTACCATTAGAAGTGATTTATGGAGATAGTTTAGTATTTAAAGGACTTAATCACGGTACGGATATTAAATCGATTGTAACAATGCAACACGATCAGAAAAAGTTTAGTGCGACAGCTGATTCGAATCAAGCGCATTATTATTTTAAAGAAGAGACATATTTTGAATTTACATTATTAGATCAAGAGGGAAATGAGAAAAAGAAAGCAACTGTAAAAGGTGTTGAAAATGCGGAAGAATTCGCAAAATCGATTAATGGTTTAGAGTTCGAGTATGGTGACGTTGTTAAAGTATATCATGCAGAATCAAATCGCTTTAATTGGTACCAAAACAATAACTTTATTGATCAAGGTAAGGCGAAGGTAGAAAAAGAATTACTTTTCAAGGTAACAGAACAGGGATTTGAAAGAATGGAATCCTTACAAGAAGTAAAAGCGGTACCGCAAAAAGTAGTAATCGGAACAAACAGTGAGACATTAGATGCGAAAAAATTTGTTGAAGTAAAAGATGGAGAAGTAATTGGTTTTGTAGAAAAACCAGATACATCAAAAATCGGCGAACAAAAAGTAAAAGTAGAAACGAAAGACCGTTTTGGAAATAAAAAAGTGACGGAAGTTTCGTTAGCGGTAACGTATGGAGATAGTTTACTTGTATATGGATTGAACTATAACGATGGGAACCTGAAGTCGATCGTAACGCTACATCATGATACGAAAAAATTTAGTGCAACAGATACAAAGAATTTAATTCACGATTACTTTAAAGACGAGAAATATTTTGAATTCACACTGTACGATCAAGAAGGAAGAGAGAAGAAAAATGTAGCGGTAAAAGGCATGGAGAATACGAAAGCTTTTGCTAAGGAAGTAAATGGACTAGCATTTGAGTATGGAGATGTGGTGAAAGTATATCATGCAGAATCTTCTCGCTTACATTGGTATCAAAAAGATGTATATGTGGGAGAAGGGAAAAATAAAGAAATACAGGAACTAGTCTTCAAAATTACTGAAAACGGATTTGAAAGGTTAGAAGGGGAACAAACAATAAAAGTGAATCCGCAAAAAGTAGTAATCGGAACAAATAATGAAACATTAGATGCGAAGAAGTTTGTTGAAGTGAAAGATGGAGAAGTAATCGGTTTTGTAGAAAAACCAGATACATCAAAAATCGGTAAGCAAACAGTAAAAGTAGAAACGAAAGATCGTTTTGGGAATAAGAAAGTGACAGAAGTTCCGGTAGAAGTAACATATGGAGACAGTTTAGTATTTAAAGGGCTTAATCATGGTACGGATATTAAATCGATTGTAACAATACAACACAATCAGAAAAAGTTTAGTGCGACAGCTGATTTGAATCAAGTACATTATTATTTTAAAGAAGAGATGTATTTTGAGTTTACACTACTAGATCGAAATGGGATTGAGAAAAAGAAAGTTGCTGTAAAAGGTGTTGAAGATGCAGGAGAATTTGCAAAAGTGATTAATGGGTTAGGATTCGAGTACGGTGACGTTGTTAAGGTGTATCACGCAGAATCAGATCGCTTTAATTGGTATCAAAAGGATAACTTTATCGGTCAGGGTAAAGCGAAAATAGAGACAAATTTATTCTTCAACATAACAGAAAAAGGCTTTGAAAGAACAGAAGGTATGAAAGAAGTAAAAGCTTAAAAGTAATAAAAAGCTCGTAAAACATAACGTTTTACGAGCTTTTTTTATTATTCAGCTTCAGAAACAACTGTGAAGCGTTCGTTTACGTGTTTTGGATTTTCGATTTCATCAAGTGCTGCTACTGCGAAGTCTTCGTAACTTACGTAGCTATCACCTTTTGAGTTAACAAGAAGGTTGTCTTTGCCAGCTTTATAAGAGCCAGTGCGTTTTCCTAATGCGAATAGTGCAGAAGGGCTGATGAATGTCCAAGTGATATCGTTTGTTTGCTTTAGAATTTCTAAGTTTTTACCTTGATTTTGAGCTGTTGCAAGGTATTCGTTAGGGAAACCTGGTGTATCAAATACACGTGTTGTTTTCTCTTCGTCTACAAATAAGCTACCAGCTCCGCCAACTACAAGTAATTTTGTATTAGGTGCACCTTTCACAGCTTCAATAAGTACGTTTCCTGCATCTACGTGAAGATGTTCTTGACCTGCTGGAGCACCAAATGCATTTACAATTACATCAAATACTTGTAGGTCGTTAGATGTAAGAGCGAATACATCTTTCTCTAAAACTTTTACATTTTCTTCTGTAATTTTTGCAGCGTTTCTTACGATTGCAGTTACTTCATGTCCACGATCTAATGCTTCTTTTAAAATACGACTTCCAGCTTTACCAGTTGCTCCGATAATTCCGATTTTCATAATAAATCCCTCCAAAGTGTTTGTTAAAGTGTATATCTGAAATGAATGAATGTAATGTAATTGGGTTTGTTACAACCTGATGTAACCATTATAGTTACAGTTATATATTTTTGTCAATGGTGTTGTTTATGAAATTATTTTTTGTTTTAGTATGCACAGCTACTGAAAGTGGAGTCATAAAAGAACAATGTATTCATGTGAAGCGACCTAATATTTGGAAGTTGCTAGATGTCGAAAAATGTTGATTTTTGAATATTTTTTGAATATAATTCGGTTTATGGATAAAAGGAGGGGGATAATTGTATGAATATGTTAGAACAATTCGTTTCATCAACGAATACAATTCTTTGGTCATATATTCTTATTGCAATGTTAATTGGTTTAGGGCTTTATTTTTCTATTAAATTAAAATTTGTACAAATTACTCATTTAGGGGAAATGATTCGATTAATGAGTGATGGGTTAACTGGTAAGACACGTAAAAAAGGAAGTGTATCGTCATTCCAAGCGTTCTGTATGAGTTCAGCAGCTCGTATTGGTATCGGGAACTTAGCGGGGGTAGCGCTAGCTATTTCTATGGGAGGACCTGGAGCTGTATTTTGGATGTGGGTTATTGCGATTATTGGGGCGTCTTCAAGTTTCGTAGAAAGTACGCTTGCGCAAATTTATAAAATAAAAGATGGCAGTGGCTTCCGTGGTGGTCCTGCTTATTATATGGAAAAAGGTTTAAATAAACGTTGGATGGGAATTTGGTTCTCTATCCTTATTACAATTAGTTACGGTTTAATTTTCAACTCAGTACAAGCAAATACAGTTACATTAGCATTTAAAAATGCATTTGGTATTGAGCGTTATGTTGTAGGGATTGTACTTGCGGTATTAGTTGCGGTTATTATTTTTGGTGGTGTGAAAAGTATTGCGCGTATGTCAGAAATGATTGTTCCGCCGATGGCAATTGTTTATATTGCAGTAGCTATTTTCGTTGTTATTAAAAATTATTATTTAATACCGGATATGTTTACAGAAATCTTTAAAGGTGCATTCGGTTTAGATTCAGCTGTAGGTGGCGGTATTGGTGCTGCAATGAAGTTTGGTATTCAGCGCGGATTATTTGCGAATGAAGCAGGTATGGGTAGTGCACCGAATGCGGCTGCAACAGCGGATGTAACACATCCAGCTAAACAAGGATTTATTCAAACGATTGGAGTATTAGTAGATACATTTTTAGTATGTACATCAACAGCATTTATCGTACTATGTTCTGGTGCATATAAAGCAACGAATTTAGAAGGTATTGAATTAACACAAAATGCATTAAGTTCACAAATCGGTTCGTGGGCAAGTAGCTTCTTAGCGATTATCATTTTCCTATTTGCTTTCAGCTCACTTCTAGGAAACTACTATTATGGTGAAACGAATATTGAATTCATTAAACAAAGTAAAACTTGGTTAACAATTTACCGTATTGCGGTAGTGGGAATGGTATTATTCGGTTCTGTTGCGACGCTTCAAGTTGTATGGAATATGGCAGATTTATTTATGGGTCTAATGGTAATTACAAACTTAATTGCGATTACACTTCTTGGGCGATTCGCGTATGCAGCATTAGCGGACTATGTGAAACAAAAGAAACAAGGGAAAGATCCAGTATTCAGTGCAGATTCTATCCCTGGTTTAACGAACACAGAGTGTTGGGATAAGCCGGCGGTAACTGATAAAGAAAAAGCAGTATAATAAAAAACGAGCATCGAGACGAATTCGATGCTCGTTTTTTTGTTGTGATTAATGATATTAAGGCTAAAAGACGATTGATATAATGTCTATAAAAAATGCGGATGTTATAATTGTTAACATTACCATGTTATGAAACCTAACATGTTTTTGTCGAAAATTCTTGATTACTAAAAGTTTTTAGAATATAATTTTCTTATTGTTAGGAAGAGGGGGCAATACAAGTATGGATTTTTTAGCTAAGGTAATTGGGGATGTGAATAATGTCCTTTGGTCATATATCATTATTGCGATGTTAATTGGATTAGGACTTTACTTTTCGTTTCGTGTGAAATTTGTCCAAATTCGTTACTTCGGAGAAATGATTCGCCTACTTGGGGACGGGGCAAGTTCAAAGACAAGAAAAGCGCAAAAAGAAAAAAGTGGTGTATCATCATTCCAAGCATTTTGTATGAGTACAGCTTCTCGTGTAGGGACTGGTAACTTAGCTGGTGTAGCTATTGCAATCTCAGCGGGTGGTCCAGGTGCTGTATTTTGGATGTGGTTAATCGCGGTAATTGGGGGTGCCTCTGCATTTGTAGAGAGCACATTAGCGCAAATTTATAAAGTGAAAGATGGGAATGCATTCCGTGGTGGCCCAGCGTATTATATGGAAAAAGGATTGAAAAAACGTTGGCTAGGGGTTGTCTTCTCTGTTTTAATAACAGTGAGTTTCGGATTAATTTTCAATGCCGTGCAGTCAAACACAGTAGCGGCGGCTTTTGATGGAGCATTTAACACAGATGGTAAGTTTGTAGGTCTGTTTATGGCTGGTTTACTTGCAATCATTATTTTTGGTGGGGTTAAGCGAATTGCTCGTGCAGTTGAAATGATTGTTCCAGTAATGGCAATTATATATGTAGCAGTTGCATTATTCGTTGTTGTAACAAACATTACGGCAATTCCGTATGTATTTAAAGAAATTTTCTTACATGCTTTCGGAATTAAAGAAGTAGTAGGCGGGGGATTAGGAGCTGCGATTTTACTAGGGGTAAAACGTGGATTATTCTCAAATGAAGCTGGTATGGGTAGTGCGCCGAATGCAGCTGCGACTGCAAACGTAACGCACCCAGTTAAACAAGGTTTCATTCAAACTTTAGGGGTATTTACAGATACATTATTAATTTGTAGTTGTACAGCATTTATTATTTTATTATCAGATGTGCCTGGAGCGGCTGATTTAAACGGAATTCAATTAACTCAACAAGCATTAAGTCAACATATCGGACCGTGGGCTTCTATATTTGTAGCAGTTGCAATTTTCCTATTTGCATTTAGTTCATTAGTAGGTAACTACTACTATGGTGAAACAAATATTGAGTTTTTAAATGGAAGTAAAGTTTTACTAAATGTTTATCGTATTGCTGTACTTGGTATGGTTATGTTAGGTTCTGTAGCAACAATTCAAATTGTTTGGGACTTAGCAGATTTATTCATGGGTATTATGGCTGTCATTAACTTAATTGCGATTGTATTCCTTTCTAAGTATGCTTTTGCAGCATTATCAGATTACGTAAAGCAAAAGAAACAAGGAAAAGATCCAGTCTTTTATGCGGAGTCTATTCCAGGTTTAAACAATACAGAGTGCTGGGACAAGCCAGTAGTAGCAGACAAAGAAAAAGCTGTATAATAAAGTGAAACTTTAATCAGTGGAGTTTTACTGTTCGGCAAATAGCGGGATAAAAGGTTGAACGAGCATCAGAGAAATTTGATGCTCGTTTTTTTGTAGTAATAAATGAGGGGAAGAGGGAAAAGACGAACATTAACGAGGGTTTTATAATAAAATGTAATTTTTTTAAGAAAATTGCGGATGTGAGTTGTAATTTGTGTTAGAATGGAAAATGGCTTTGAGACAAGAGATTTTATGGTTTTTCATATCCGATGGAAGGTTTTGAAGGGGAAATGGAAAGTTCGGATTATTTCTTGTTTTAAGTAGTCAGACGTTCAACGTTAATGAAGAGTTAAATGGAGGATTTTATTAATGAAGTTTGTTATGTTTCTTGTAGGATTACTTGTTGTATTCGTACTCGGTTTTCTTATAAGTTCTGATCGTAAGAAGATTAAGTATAAACCAATCGCGATTATGCTTGTTATTCAGCTAGCGTTAACGTATTTCTTATTAAATACGCCAATTGGTTATATTTTAGTAAAAGGAATTTCAGATGGATTTGGAGCGCTTCTTGGATATGCGGAATCTGGAATCGTTTTCGTATTTGGTGGTCTTGTTAATAAAGGAGAGGTTTCATTCTTCTTAACAGCTTTATTACCAATCGTATTCTTTGCCGTTTTAATTGGAATTCTGCAACACTTTAAAATTTTACCGATATTTATTCGTGCCATTGGTACTTTGCTAAGTAAAGTAAATGGTTTAGGGAAATTAGAATCATATAATGCAGTAGCGGCTGCAATTGTTGGACAAGCAGAAGTATTTATTACAGTAAAAGATCAGTTAAGTAAAATCCCAAAACATCGTTTATATACACTATGTGCATCTTCAATGTCGACAGTATCGATGTCGATTGTTGGTTCTTATATGAAAATGATTGAGCCAAAATATGTAGTAACAGCACTTGTATTAAATTTATTTAGTGGTTTCATTATTATTCATATTATTAATCCGTACGATATTACGGAAGAAGAAGATACACTGAAGTTAGAAAATAAGAAAAAGCAGTCATTCTTTGAAATGTTAAGCGAATATATTATGCTTGGTTTCACGATTGCGATTACGGTAGCAGCAATGTTACTTGGTTTCGTAGCGTTAATTACAGCAATCAATAGCTTGTTTGATTCAATGTTCGGTATTACATTCCAAGCTATTTTAGGTTATATTTTCTCTCCATTAGCATTCGTAATGGGTATCCCGCAATCAGAAATGGTAACTGCGGGACAAATCATGGCAACAAAATTAGTATCGAACGAATTTGTTGCGATGCTTGATCTAGGAAAAGTAGCTGGTGAATTATCAGCTCGTACAGTAGGTATTCTTTCTGTATTCCTTGTATCATTTGCAAACTTCTCATCTATCGGAATTATCGCAGGTGCAACGAAAGGGATTGATGAAAACCAATCAAACGTTGTTTCATCATTCGGATTACGACTTGTATACGGTGCGACATTAGTAAGTCTTTTATCGGCGATTATCGTTGGTGTTATGTTATAAAGTGAAACTTTAATCAGTGGGGGACTTTATCCCCCGCTGATTATTAGTTGAACCAATCGGGTTTTTACGGGCAGTTAATCACCCACCTAACTTCTTTGGTTTCTCTGAATTTTAAGGTGGGGTCTTACTGCCCGTTAAAGCGGGGTAAAAAAGGATGGTCCTAGTTCATAGCTAGGGCTATTTTTTATGGTTAAATTACATAAAAAAACCAATTAATTAGGAATATATTAACATATAAAAATCTTTTAAAATTTATATTGCATTTCGCCTAGATAACGCTTACAATTTGATTTGTAGGTGGTATCAATTTCAGACTTTCAAGTATGGTAGGAGAGAAGAGGCTACCTTTTATAAATTGCAATTTATGTAAACGCTTACTGATTTTAGATAACAGTTGAATAATATTTAGGGGTTTTAAATTTTTTAACATCAATGGTCAGACGTCATTCGTTATACGTTATACGACCGATAACTCGTGGGAGAAGTGGAGGATTCACATATGAAAATAGTAATGTTTCTAGTCGGTTTACTTGTAGTGTTTGTACTAGGTTTCCTTATCAGTTCAGATCGTAAGAAAATTAAATATAAACCAATTGCACTTATGCTTGTCATTCAATTGGTACTTGCGTATTTCTTACTAAATACAAAGATCGGATTTGTATTAGTAAAAGGGATTGCAGATGGATTTGGCGCTATTTTAAAATTTGCGGAAGCAGGGGTTAATTTCGTATTTGGTGGTCTAGCAAATGATGGACAAGCACCATTCTTCTTAACAGTATTATTACCAATTATTTTCTTAGCAGTACTAATTGGGATCTTACAACACATTAAAGTTTTACCGATTATCATTCGTGCAGTCGGTTTCCTATTAAGTAAAATTAACGGCTTAGGAAAACTAGAATCATATAATGCAGTAGCAGCTGCAATTGTTGGTCAAGGTGAAGTATTCATTACGGTAAAAGATCAACTAAGCAAATTACCGAAAAATCGTTTATACACACTTTGTGCATCTTCAATGTCAACAGTATCGATGTCAATCGTTGGTTCTTATATGAAAATGATTGATCCAAAATATGTAGTAACAGCACTTGTACTAAACTTATTCAGTGGATTCATTATCGTTCATATCATTAATCCATATGATGTGAAAGAAGAAGACGATATTTTAGAATTACAAGAAGATAAAAAGCAAACATTCTTTGAAATGTTAGGCGAATATATTATGCTTGGTTTCTCTATCGCTGTAACAGTAGCGGCGATGTTAATCGGTTTCGTAGCATTAATTACAGCAATTAACGGTGTATTCGATTCAATTTTCGGAATCACATTCCAAAGTATTTTAGGATATGTCTTCTCACCATTAGCATTCGTAATGGGTATTCCAACATCAGAAATGCTAACAGCAGGACAAATTATGGCAACGAAATTAGTAACGAACGAGTTTGTTGCAATGCTTGACCTTGGAAAAGTAGCTGGTGAGTTATCAGCTCGTACAGTAGGTATTTTATCTATCTTCCTTGTATCATTTGCGAACTTCTCGTCTATCGGAATTATCGCAGGTGCAACGAAGAGTATCGATGGCAAACAAGCAAACGTTGTATCTTCATTCGGATTAAAACTTGTATACGGTGCAACGTTAGTAAGTATATTATCAGCGATTATCGTTGGGGTTATGCTTTAGTAAATAGTAAAGAAGTCGTTTATCTCTCGCCTAGAGGGATAAACGACTTTTTTTGTTTTGGTATGATACATATAATAGTGCAGCGAGGGGGAATTAGGTTGAAAGAACGGGATGTTTTAAGGGAGCTTGATGAGGTTATAGAGAACATTGATCATTTAACTGGAGAAGATGCTAGGGCGTTTTTGAAATTCATACATGGATATTTAAGCATAGTAGAAGAAGGGGATGGGACTTTTACTCATAGTGACTTTGTTGAAAAAGTTTCAAGCCTTTATAAGAAGGATTTGGCTAAGGTTATTGAGCTTAGAGAAGAAATAAAAAAATCACCTTAATCCATTCATTAAGGTGATTAAAAGTATTATTCAGCTGGAGGCGTAAATGTACGTTTCTCCAATTCAGCATCTAACATAAATAGTGCGTTTGAATCGCTTGTAATACGTTTTAATTTTTGGATGATGCTATCGAATGAAGCTTCTTCTTCTACTTGCTCATCAACGAACCATTTTAAGAATGTAATTGTTGCGTGCTCACGCTCATCCCAAGCGATATCAGATAAGTTGTAAATACGCTTCGTTACTTCACGCTCGTGCTCAAGTGCAACTTCAAAAGCGTTCAGTACAGATTCATATTCGTTATTCGGATTATCAAAGCCAGTAATAATAGCTCGCTCGCCGCGGTCATTAATGTAGTTGTAAAGCTTCATTGCGTGGAAACGCTCTTCTTCAGCTTGTACAAGGAAAAAGTTAGCGAATCCATCATAGCTCTCAGCTGTACAGTAAGCAGCCATTGCCATATAAGCGTGGGCAGAGTAAAATTCAAAGTTCATTTGATCGTTTAGTGCGTCGTGCAATTTTTTAGATAACATAAAATCCCCCTTATTATTGTGACAAGAATATTATATCATAATTGATAATATTCTCATTTAGATGTTTCGAACCTTTTCGAAAGCTTTGTGACGTGTGCTTCCATAATGTCTTGTAAATCTAAATCATATTTTTGTGAAAGAATAATAAGATTAGATAGTACATCACCAAGTTCTTCTTTTAGTTCTTGTTTTAACTCTTCTTCTGTTTTCGCGTCTTCATCAGGGCGATCACGGCCAATTTCAATAGCGCGAACAACTCGTGAAACTTCCCCAACTTCCTCTGTTAAGAAATTTAAGCGAATAAAGGAATTATACTGTGACCAGCTTCGTTTTTCGTAAAATTCCTCCACCCATCTTTGAAATGCGACGATATCCATTTCTTCCTCATCCCTTCAATATGTTGTACAATATTCATTGTATCATAACAATATATAGTTTCGGGGTGTAGGAATGAGAAAGATTTGTGTGTTTGCAGGTTCGAATTTAGGGGAGAGAACAGAGTTCAAAGAGCAGGCAATTGAATTAGGAAAAATGTTTGTTGAGAACGACTATGAGCTCGTATACGGTGGTTCATGCGTTGGATTAATGGGAGAAGTAGCAAATGAAGTTCTTCGCTTAGGTGGACGTGTAACAGGTGTTATGCCACGCGGTCTATTCCGAGGAGAGATTGTGCATACAGGATTAACAGAACTAATTGAAGTAGAAACGATGCATGAGCGCAAGGCGAAAATGGCAGAGCTTGCGGATGCTTTCATTGCATTACCAGGTGGATACGGAACGTTTGAAGAGCTATTTGAAGTTGTCTGTTGGTCACAAATTGGTATACATAATAAGCCGGTTGGTTTATTGAACATAAAAGACTTTTACGGACCAATTTTGCAAATGGTTGAACGTGCAGCAGAAGAAGGCTTTATGAATCCATCAAATAAAGAGTTGATCGTTTCAGCTGAGACGGCAGATAAACTAATTCATGAAATCCAAAATTATGAGCGTCCTGTTTTGGGGACTAAGTGGAAGCAATTATCATAGTATATTTTTATAGTGATTTATAGAAACACATGTCTTTTTAATCGTCAAAAGGTATGTGTTTTTAATTTAGTTAAATATATTAATGTCGAGATGTAATGTTTTTTTGAAAAGGAGAAATAGATGGAGGAGTTTATATATTTACGTCCTGTTTTTAAAAGTATTTTAGCAGCGTCTATTCTTGTTATGCTAATTGTTTTAAGGCAGAAGAAAGAGTTGATTAATGAATTTTCGCTTTGGTTTATTTCGGTTATATGTATTGGTGTTTCTGCGATAACACTTGTTATGCTAGGGTTTATTGCTGATGAATATAGTTTAGGTGGCGATGTGCAGTCTTCTAATATGTTTATTGGGATTGTTTTGATCAGTGGTCTAAATTTCGTTATTTACTATAGACGGAAATAAAAAGGAAGGCATTCCATATTACTTTGGAATGCCTTTATCATTTTGATTACTTTGTTTTTTATACAGGTACCAGCCACCCCAGCCGCCACCAATCGCTACAACAACGAGGAACGCATAGTCTTTAACCTCGACACGTATATTGAAAATATTAGCTATGAGTAAGAGAATCCCAACTGTGATTAATGCAAAAAATGCTCTAATTAAGTAGTCTTTCAACTGAACCACTCCCGTCATTTAAGTAGTAAATGATGAATTTGGAAAAGCTTTTTGGATCTATTTTACTAAAGGGTGTTTCCTATATTTTAACATAAAGTGAAACTTTAATCAGTGGGGGGGCATCCCCCATTGATTATTAGCCCACACCAATCGGGCTTTTATGGGCAGTTGATCCACCGCCTATCTTCTTTGCTTTCGCTGAATTTTGAGGTGGGGATCTTACTGCCCGTTAATGCGGGATAAAAGAGATTGTAATATATTGATAAAAGTAGGGGAGAAGGGTGCTATTATTGTCGTGAATTGTCGGTAAATCGATATATTGGAAAAATCGCTGATATATTTGACGAAATCGCCGATATAATTGGAAAATCGCTGGTATAAATTTCATGTACTGATACGCACAACAACTCCATAGAAAAAAGCGACTCTGAACGAGCCGCTTCTGCTTTAACTTTATTATCCAGCTCCGGTGTCTAGAATGTTCGGTGGCTTCGCTTTTTCCTGCGAGGCAAAGAGCGCCTCTACGTCAAAAGCTCCATCCTCCTCACATTCTGAGCGAGCCACCTCCGCTTTAACTTTATTATCCAGCTCCAGCGGCTAGAATGTTCGGTGGCTTCGCTTTTTCCTGCGAGGCAAAGAGCGCCTCTACGTCAAAAGCTCCATCCCCCTCACATTCTGAGCAAGCCGCTTCCGCTTTAAAGTGATATCCAGCTCCAGCGGCTAGAATCTCCGGTTATTTCGCTCTCTCGCTCGAAGCAAAAAGCGCTTCAAGGTCGAGAGCTCCAATGTCCTGCGATTCTGAACGAGCCGTTTCCGCTTTTAATCTATTATTGATTCAAGAACGCACGTAGCATCCAAGCGTGTTTTTCTAGTTCTGTGTAGATACCTAGTAGTAGGTCAGATGTCATTTCGTCGTCAGATTCTTGAGCGATTTCCATACCTTTTTTCAGTTCGCCTAGCATCATTTCGTAGTCTTTCATGATTGCTTCGACCATCCCTTCTGCAGTTTCTCCGTAAGCTGCTTCTTGGATAGAAGATAGTTCTAAGTATTCTTTCATTGTTGCTACTGGTTTGCCGCCAATTGCTAAAATGCGTTCTGCAATTTCATCGATGTGAGTAGCTGATTCTGTGTAAAGCTCTTCAAATTTCTCATGTAATGTGAAGAATTGAGGTCCTTTTACGTACCAATGGAAGTTGTGTAGTTTTGTGAATAAAACGCTCCAGTTTGCTACTTGTTTGTTTAATGCTTCGATTACTTGTTTGTTCATTATGATCAATCTCCTTTTGAGTTGTTATGTTATACCAATTACTAATTTATAATTATTATAATCTAGTAATTTGTATAAATCAACCCTTTTGCTGGAATTAATTTGAACAAATTATGAACTGTTGTAAATAAAAATCCCTATTACTGTGAAGTAATAGGGATTTTATTTAAGATATGGCTCTTGTTCTGAACGAGCCGCTTCCGCTTTAAGAGATATCCAGCTCCAGCGGCTAGAATCTCCGGCCATTTCGCTCTCTCGCTCGAAGCAAAAAGCGCTTCAAGGTGGAGAGCTCCAATGTCCTGCGATTCTGAACGAGCCGCTTCCGCTTTTAATCGTTATACAGCTTTTTTATTCTCTTCTACATCCTGTCCATCCCAGCACTCTGTATTCTGTAAGCCAGGGATAGAACTTGCAACGAAAACAGGATCTTTTCCTTGTTTCTTTTGCTTTATATAGTCTACTAATGCCGCATAGGCGAACTTGCTAAGGAATGAGATGGCAATTAAGTTTGTAAATACCATTAGTCCCATAAAGAAATCAGCTAAACTCCAAACCGTTTGAAGGGCAGCGATAGATCCGAAGAACACCATTCCGACAACTGCAACACGATAAATCAGTAACCATGTTTTGCTTTCTTTAATGAATGCGATATTTGTTTCACCATAATAGTAGTTTCCTAGTAAAGAACTGAAAGCGAATAGGAAAATAATAATCGCTAAGAAAGTACTTGCCCACGGTCCAATTTGTGAACTTAATGCTTGTTGTGTTAATTCAATACCTTCTAAATTGGATCCTTTGTAAAGTCCAGAGCATAATACGATAAACGCTGTTGATGTACATACTAAGAATGTATCTACGAAAACACCTAATGCTTGAACAAGTCCTTGTTTTACAGGGTGAGATACATCTGATGTTGCTGCTGCATTAGGAGAGCTACCCATACCTGCTTCTGTTGCGAATAAACCGCGCTGAATTCCGAATTTGATTGCTGCTCCAATACCACCAGCGATAGCTTGGTCTAAACCAAATGCGCTGTTAAATATTTCTGTAAAAATGCTTGGTAACATATTGAAGTTGTTAATAACGACAAAAATAGCCACACCAATATAAACAATCGCCATTGGAGGAACAATCATTTCTGTAATACGTGAAATGCTCTTGATACCACCAAAAATAATAACTGCAACTAGTAAAGCTAGTAGAGCTCCTACGATCGTTCGCTCTAATCCAAAAGCATTTTCAAACGCTATTGTTACTGTATTTGCTTGTACTGAATTGAAAATTAATCCGTACGCAACTGTAATGAGAAGTGAAAACCAAATCCCCATCCAACGTTTATTTAAACCTTTTTCCATATAGTAGGCAGGGCCACCACGGAAACCACGACCATCTTTTACTTTATAAATTTGCGCGAGCGTACACTCTACAAAACTAGTAGCTGCTCCGAGAATCGCGATAAACCACATCCAAAATATTGCACCAGGTCCTCCCATTGAAATTGCTAGTGCTACACCAGCTAAGTTCCCGATACCGATACGTGCTGCTGCACTTAAGCAAAATGCTTGGAATGGAGAGATGCTATCTTTCTTTTTTTCTTTTCGATTAAATCCTTTACTAATTAAACTGACCATCTCACGGAAATGAGTAATTTGGACAAATTTTAATTTGAAAGAGAAATAAAGACCGAAGCCGATTAACATTGCAATAAGAATATATGACCATAAAATATTATTCGTTACCTCAAGGAATCTGCTAAAGATATCAACCATATAATACACTTCCTTTTTTTCGTAATAAGAAAATTATATGCAAAAAATATACCGGAATCAATTTTTCTAAAAAATTATGTTACTTAAATGCTTTTTATGTTATGATTATGTTACATCGTAATATTTTTAGAATTATTTACATTTTAAAAAACTAAATTTAAAGCGAAAAAGAGGGGATAATTTGAAAGAAGAATCTTTATTGAAAGTAAGTCTTAAGAGTTTGAAAATGAGAAGTAATTTATTTTTCATCATTACATCTTTAAGTATCTTTTTAGGAGCCACTTATTATTACAATAAAAGATTTCCAAATCATAGGTATCCTGAATGGTTAGAATTTCTAAAATTGATTGGATGAATAAAAGACAGAAAAACAGAAAATTTAAATAAAAATTGTTGAGGAGGAGCTAAATATGAATATTAGAGAAAGCGAACTTCCAGGTATTGGTTATAAGTTTCAGATTGTTACGAAAGGTAACGAAAAAATGGTGATTGTCATTCATGATGATGGGCGTAGAGAAATGTATCATTTTGATTCAGATCATGAAGAAAGTCTATCAAGTATTTCACTACGTGACTCAGAGGCAAGACAAATTGCAGCAATATTAGGTGGAATGGTATATAAGCCTAGGGCATTAGAAAATGTTGAAATGGTTTTTGAAGGTTTAGCGATTGAGTGGTTCAAAGTGGAAAATAACGCTCCAGCAATCGGAAAAACAATTGGCGATCTTGAAATAAGAAAAACATATAGCGTAACGATCATTGCAGTTATGAAAAAGAATATGAAAAAGCTATTTAATCCAGGACCAGAAACAGTAATTGAAGAAGGAGATATGCTTGTAGTTTCGGGTGAGAGAGAAGAAATTAAAAAAATTATTAATGAGTTACTTTCGAATAGGGGGACTGACTAGATGGATACTTTAATTTTTGAAGTTGGTACAGCTTTAGTTTTAGTAGCAATTGCGGCAGTAATCGCTGGAAAGTTTAAATTCTCAGTAATTCCTTTTCTAATCGTTCTTGGTATGTTAGTAGGACCGCATGCGCCGACAATAGGTGTTATCGATCTCAAATTTATTGAAAGTGCAAGTGTAATTTCCTTCCTTGGAAGGATTGGAGTTCTGTTCCTTCTTTTCTATCTAGGATTAGAGTTTTCGATGAAAAAACTAATTAAATCTGGACGTTCGATTGCGATTGGCGGAACGATTTATATTTTAATTAACTTTTCACTTGGATTATTATACGGGTTTATAATGGGATTCCCGTTACTTGAAATCTTAATTATTGCGGGTATTATTACGATTTCTTCTAGTGCTATCGTTGCAAAAGTATTAGTTGATTTAAGAAGAACTGGTAATAATGAAACCGAATTAATTTTAGGAATTATTATGTTTGAAGATATATTCCTTGCTGTATATTTATCAGTCGTCTCAGGTTTAGTCCTTGGGGATCACGCTTCCTTCTTAGGTGCTCTCACTTCGATTGGGATTGCTTTAGGATACATGCTTCTATTCTTTATTGTGGCTAGAAAAGCTACTCCGTTATTAAATAAATTGCTCAATATTAGTTCTGATGAAATCTTTATTATTGTAGTATTTGCTTCGTTGTTCTTTATCGCTGGTTTTTCAGAAACAATTCACGTTGCAGAAGCAATTGGAGCACTTCTTTTAGGCTTAGTTTTCTCTGAGACAGAGCATAGTGACAGAATTGAACATCTCGTTGTTCCATTTAGAGACTTTTTCGGAGCTATTTTCTTCTTCAGTTTCGGATTAAGTATCGATCCGTTTTCATTAGGCGGGGCGATATGGTTAACGTTAGGTGCTGTACTTCTTACAATCATCGGAAACTTTGTAGCAGGGATGATTGCAGGACGACAAGCTGGATTATCTCATAAAGCGTCAACAAATATTGGATTAACAATCGTTTCAAGAGGAGAATTCTCCATCATTATGGCTAATATCGGTATCGCCGGTGGTTTAATGTCAGTACTGAAACCATTCTCAGCACTATACGTGCTTATACTATCGATCTTAGGTCCACTTCTGACGAAAGAGTCAAAGAATGTATATAAATTTTTAAATAAAATCTTTAAGTGGGATACGAAGACTAGATAAATTTAAAAAAATAAAAGTACAAGATATTTACTGCTTGTACTTTTATTTTTTGCAATGAAAACAGTAAAGAGAGGTAAATGATGTTAGGAGAGTTGATTCATTCAGTTTTAGTTTTTCTAGAAGGACTTGGTTATTGGGGAATTATGCTTGGATTAATGCTAGAGGTTATCCCAAGTGAAATCGTATTATCTTATGCAGGTTATTTAGTATCAACAGGAAGCATTACATTTTGGGGCGCTGTCGCGTTCGGTACAATTGGTGGTGTAATCGCACAACTATTCATTTATTGGATCGGTCGATACGGAGGAAGACCTGTTCTTGAGCGATATGGAAAATATATTTTAATTCAAAAGAAACATATTGATTATGCTGAAGCGTGGTTTAATCGTTACGGAACTGGTGTTATTTTTACAGCGCGTTTTATTCCTGTTGTGCGTCATGCTATTTCGATACCAGCGGGTATTGCGAAAATGTCACATGCTAAGTTTATTACGCTAACTACACTAGCTGTTATTCCATGGTCAATTGTATTTGTATATTTAGGTTTTAAATTAGGATCAGAGTGGGAAAGTATTAATAAAGTAGCTGGGCCATATGTGAAATATTTTGCGCTTGCTGCTATTGTTTGTGCAATTGGTTATTTTATATTAAAAAAAATGATGAAAAAAAAGTGATTACGGAAAAAGAATCTATGCTGACATAGATTCTTTTTTATTGTCATTTTTTAAAGAGTGAAAGAGTATGTTTAATATTTTACATATTGTGGCATACATATAGGAAAAGGGATTTTGGGAAGGGGATTATAGAAAAATGGAACTCCAGTTTCAAAATGTATATCAACAAGTTGAGAATTGGTATGTGTTGGATTCGGAGCTTCCTTGGGATGTCAAAAAGTTAAGAAATGATTTGTTTTCTCTTATTGAAGTAAGTGCAACGCCAGTTATTTTTTGTGATACGTGTGATGCGAATCATGTACTTTTATCATTAGGAGAAGAAGAAGAGGAGTTTTTATTCCCGGTAGGTGGTTTTTATCATAAAGAAAAACAATTAATTTTCGTCTGTATGTGGGAAGAGTATGAGCAAGTGCTCAAAACGCTATTGCATGAATTCAGGCATGCGATGCAGCATAAGGACGATGTACTATATGTTGGACATGAACGATACGAAGAAAGATGGATCGAGAAAGATGCGAGGCATTTCGCGGAGAGGAAGCTAGATGAATATAAAAATAGAAATTTAATCTGAAGCATAGTGGAGAAAGGTCGCTGTGCTTTTATTTTGTCGCTAATTAAAAATAAGTAGTTGACCTTTATTAAGTTTAGTTCTAAACTAATAGTATCAAATGAGCGAGGTGATGGAATGAAAGCAGAGGAAAGACTTGGATTACTATTATGGTTTCGTTTATCACGCTTTTATAATAGAAGTATTCGTGAGACGAATCAGCATTTGAAAAAGTGGAATGTATCTGCTGCTCAGTTTGATGTATTAGTTCAAGTTGGAGGACACGATCGTTTAACGCAGCAAGAGCTTGGAAATAAGTTATTTGTTACGAAAGGAAATGTTACTCAACTTTTAAATAAGATGGAGCAACTCGATTGGATTCAGCGTGAACAAGAAGGTACAACGAAATATATTTCGTTAACAGAAGAGGGAAAAGTTCTATATGAAGAAATAGTCCCGCCGCAAGAAACATTTCAAGCAGAACAATTTGATAAGTTAAATAGAGAAGAACAAAAACAATTATTAGAATTACTGAAGAAGTTGCAGTGATAAAAATTAAAAATAATTATCTCGATTTCGAGATAATATGAGGTGAAGGATATGTTTAGAAAAGTTGATCATAAAAATATGGGAAGAGCAAATCACGGGTGGTTAAATACACATTTTCATTTTTCTTTTGCAAATTATTATAATCCAAACAATATGAATTTTGGAGCAGTACGTGTTATGAATGATGATTTAATAGCGGCACAAACTGGTTTTGATATGCATCCGCATCGTGATATGGAGATTATCTCTTACGTTATAGATGGTGAATTGACACATGAAGATAGTATGGGGAACCGAGGGACAATTGAGCGTGGGCATGTTCAATATATGAGTGCAGGTACTGGTGTATTTCACAGTGAGCATAACTTAGGAAGTGAAACATTACGTTTATTGCAAATTTGGATTTTACCGGACCGTGATGGTCATAAACCGAACTATGGTGAGTTTAAATTTGATTGGAGTAAACGTGAAAATGAGTGGTTCCATATGGTATCTCCTTCTGATGGAGATGCACCAATTCATATTCACCAAGATGCAAATTTATATTCTTTATCATTAGAGGCTGGTAAAGAAATTCATTTTCCTGTTCAAGAAGGACGTCAATTATACCTTGTACAAATTGAAGGTAGTGGCGTTGTGAATGGTGAAACACTCGTAGCGCGTGATGCAGCGGAGGCTGTAGAAGAGGATGTTCACATTCAAGCAAAAGAGAAATCTCACTATTTAGCAATTGAAATGAAAATACAATAAAGTGAAACTTTAATCAGTGGAGAGGTATTCATCCCACACCAATCGGGCTTTTACGGGCAGTTAGTTAATGCGGGATAAAACAAGATTTTAATTTGTGGTGATTTTTCAGTATATGAATAACGGGATGAAAAGTTAGAGGAAAGAGGACATCGAAAAAAGATGTCCTCTTTTTTATACGTTGAATTATCAGAAAAAACTTTCTCAATTTTTGGAAACAGGTATTAGGAGGAATGTTCAGAATTCTATAAAGGTGTCAAAAACTTTTAGGGGAATGGGGAGTGTTAGATTGAAAAAGCAAGTAGTTTCATCAGCATTAGCGTTATCCGTTGTTATTGGGGGATTTGGGGCATTTGGAGCAACAAAAACACAAGCGGAAGAGCAAAAAATCCAGTATCACCAAGAGTTTAAAACGCCAGCTTACATAGGTGAAGAATGGAAAGCACCGGAAGGACTAGATAAAAAAGAGACGGTCTTTCAATATTTAGAGAGCAAAAAAGATATGTTTAAACTAGCGGGAAACATTGACAAACATTTCAATGTCGTTGGGGAAGAAAAAGATGCTGAATCTGGTACGACACATGTGAAGTTAGTTGAGAAACATAATAACATTCCTGTGTATGGTTCAGACCAAACGGTTACGCTAGATAAAGAGAATAATGTAAAGGCATTCTTCGGGCAAGTTATTCCGAATTTAGAGGATAAAAATATTCCTGCATCTGCAAGTATTAGTGCGGAACAAGCAGAAACGATTGCCAAAGCTAATATTGAGAAAGAGATTGGTAAAGTAAAGAATTATGATGGTGTGAAAAAAGATTTATATGTGTATGAAAAAGATGGTCAATATTATCTTGCATATCTTGTAAAAGCATCGGTTTCAAAACCAGCCCCAGGATATTGGCATTACTTTGTTGATGCAACAAATGGAAATGTTATTGAGAAATATAATGCGGTAGATAATATTACTGGATTTGGTTACGGAGTATTAGGCGCTAGACAATCATTTGAAATTGCTCAAGATAAGAAAACAGGAGCGTTCAACTTATTTGATGGTACACGAGGACAAGGTGTCCATACATTTGATGCAGAGAATATGGATGAAAACTGGTTTAATTTATTCTCACAAATTCTTGGATATACAGGAGAAGAAATTGCAAGTAAATCTAAGTTCTTCGAAGATAAAGCGGCAGTTGATGCGCATGTGAATGCAGGTAAAGTATATGATTACTACAAAAAGACATTTAACCGTAACTCTTTCGATGATAAAGGTGCGAAACTTATTTCTACTGTTCACGTAGGTGAATCTTGGAATAACGCAGCTTGGAACGGTATTCAGATGATGTATGGTGATGGCGATGGCAAGACATTCATTCCATTATCTGCTGGACTTGATGTTATCGGTCACGAATTAACGCATGCTGTAACTGAGCATACAGCAAACCTTGTATATAAAAATGAATCAGGTGCGTTAAATGAATCGTTATCTGACATTATGGGTGTCATGGTTGAGAAGAAGAGCTGGGATTTAGGTGCTGATATTTATACACCTGGTAAGCCTGGTGATGCACTTCGTTCTCTGAAAGATCCAGCATCTATTCCAAATCCATTAAAACCTGGTGAAGGTTACCCAGATCATTACAATAAACGTTATACTGGAACAGCTGATAATGGCGGCGTTCATATTAACAGTAGTATTAATAATAAGGCAGCGTATTTAGTATCTGATGGCGGCACTCATTACGGTGTGAAAGTAACTGGAGTAGGCCGTGAAGCAACAGAAAAAATTTATTACCGTGCTCTTACTAAATATTTAACTGCAAACTCTGACTTTAAAATGATGCGTCAAGCAGCACTTCAATCAGCAGAAGATTTATACGGTAAAAACTCTAAAGCTGTACAAGCTGTAACAAAAGCTTATGACGCTGTAGGAGTAAAATAATAAGAGAAAAAAGACCTGACTGGATTGTCAGGTCTTTTCCTTATTTAATCACGAACACCTAATGCGATTTTTGCCATTCGTGACATACGTTCTTTTGTCCACGGTGGATTCCATACAACATTTACTTCTATTTCATTTACTTCAGGTACGTTCGTTGATAATACTTTCTTAACGTCGGATACGATTTGGCCAGCCATTGGACAACCGATAGAAGTCATCGTCATTGTAATGACAGCATTATTATTTTCATCCGCTGTAACGTCATAAACTAATCCGAGATTGATAATATCAACACCTAATTCAGGGTCAATAACAGCTTCTAAGTTGGCATATAACTTTTCTTCAAATGCTTGTTGTGACATGTGTAGCACCCCCTAAGTATTAATGATATCGATTCTCATTATAACGGATATGCGTATAAAGTGCAGGAAATGAGCTCAAAAAAATATTCCTCCCTGAGAAACAAAAATTATAGCGGATAATGGAAAAGGGCAGATGAGTACAAGTGAATGTTATTAAAATATATACATTTATATATCAAAAATTCTTAAATAAAAATAAGAAATCCTATTGTAATTTGAAATAACATCATGTATACTTCTAATTAGTTGATAACGATTATCACTATCAACTAAAACATTACTCTTCGTTATGTTGGTCATACCCCTTTTTGACGACGTAAGTCAGAGACAAAATGTTGAAATATCTTGTGTCCTATTCTACAGAATTATGGTAATCTCCAACCTCAACTTATATGCGTAAGCATGCAAAAAAGGATCCTATCCGTGAAGGGATCCTTTTTTGCATGTTGTCGCAATTAATGTATATAGACCGGGTATACGTTCTTCAATTCCTTCCGGTGAAGTAGAAGGGAAGACCCACCTTTGATGAGATCCGTGTTCTTCAATTAGTTTTTCAATTTTAAAATTCTCTTCCGCGAGCGTTGTAATAATTTCTCCTAACGTCCAGCGACGGATGGTTGTTTTCGGTAAAGCCTCTTTCTGCGTTTCTGTAAGAAGAGTGCTGTAAGCAACGTCATCTTCAATAAGTTCTTCATCGAAATAATTTCCATTTGCTCGAAATGATGGATGATCTACTCCTAATAATTTTGTATAAACGGGATGATAGTCACGCAGTATAAATGTCCCATCTTGTTTTAGTAAGTGAGAGATTATATGAAAGAGTGGCTTTAAGTCTAAGAAGTAATGGAGCACGCCAAGTTCCAGTAACACGATATCAAATGATTGAGATAGATTTAAATCTAGTACATCGGAAACGATATACTGAATAGAGACGCCAGCAGCCGCGGCTAGTTCGGTTGCATATTTTTCATTACTTGCTGAAATGTCTACAACGGTTACATCGGCTCCTAAAAGAGCAAGAGCAACTGCTTTGTTACCTTTTGATCCGAGTAAATTAATAATACGCTTTCCTTTTGGAGATTGTATGTAAGGTAAATAGTAGGAGACTTCATGAACAGGATCTTGCATGAGCTTTTTTGCATATTCTGTCGGTGTGCCGTGACGATTCGTCCAAGCTTCATAAGCAGCTGCATTCCAACTTTTTTCATTTATCGTGCTTAGTTGTTTTTGATTCAATTTTATCACTCCTTTTGTGGACTTATAGTTATTCGGTGAGTGAGTAGGATTTCCTGTTTTTTTGAAAAAAGTTTGATTTTTCTGGTATTAAGTCGTAAAATACGTGTTATACATAAAAGCGTTGAAAAGGAAAAGTAGAATGGAACCATTCTTTCCAGAGAGCTTCGGTAGCTGAGAAGAAGCAAGAATATTCATTTGAACAATGGCCTTTGAGCTTCGTCCTGAACTTATCAAATGATAATAGTAGGCGGCGACGAGAGTTGGTTCTCGTTATCAAAACCACAGTATAAGAGCATGAATAGCTCCGTACTTGTTAAGGTTAGTTATGTGAATGACTGACGAAATAAGGTGGTACCGCGACTGTTTATACAGCCCCGCCCTTATCTTTTTTAAGATAAGGGCGGGGCTTTTTATATTTTAAAGGAGGAATATAAGATGAGTATTTTTATTGGAGGCGCTTGGCCGTATGCAAATGGTTCGTTACACCTTGGACATATTGCTAGTTTGTTACCTGGAGATATTTTAGCACGTTATTACCGGACAAAAGGTGAGAATGTGTTGTATGTTTCGGGAAGTGATTGTAATGGAACACCAATTACAATTAGAGCAAAACAAGAAGGTGTGACGGTGAAAGAAATTGCTGATAAGTATCATGAAGAATTTAGTCAATGTTTTTATAAACTTGGTTTTACGTATGATTGCTATACACGTACAGATAGTGAGCATCATCATGAAACTGTTCAAAAAGTCTTTTTGCGTTTATTAGAAGAAGGCTATATTTATAAAAAAGTAGTTGAACAAGCTTATTGTGAAACGTGTACGCAATTTTTACCAGATCGTTATGTAGAAGGCGTTTGCCCTCATTGCCATGAAGCAGCAAGAGGAGATCAATGCGATGCTTGTTCAGCCATCTTAGATCCACTCGATTTGTTAGAAAAGAAATGTAAGTTATGCGGTAGTACGCCATCAGTACAGGAAACAGAGCATTTCTATTTTGCATTGCATAAATTTCAGCAGCAAATTAAAGCGGCTGTAGAAATTGCAAAGCAGAAAGGAACATGGCGCGACAATGCAATTCAATTAACAGAGAGATATTTAAAGGAAGGATTACAAGATAGGGCAGTATCACGTGATTTACCAATTGGGGTACCAATTCCGGTGGAAGGATATGAAGATAAGAAAATTTACGTATGGATTGAAGCGGTGACAGGATATTATTCAGCGAGTAAACACTGGGCTGAAGAAACAGAGAAAGCTGATCAAGAGTTTTGGGATAGAGATGCGAAAACATATTATGTACATGGTAAGGATAATATTCCGTTTCATTCAATCATTTGGCCAGCGGTATTACTTGGAATAGGAGAAGAAGCGATCCCGCGTCATATCGTTTCGAATGAGTATTTAACAGTAGAAAAAAGAAAGTTATCGACAAGTAAAAACTGGGCAGTATGGGTACCTGATATATTGGAACGCTATAATCCAGATTCTATTCGTTACTTTTTAACAGTGAATGCACCAGAAAATCGTGATACTGATTTTTCATGGCGTGAATTTATATACAGTCATAATAGTGAATTGTTAGGTGCATATGGGAACCTTGTGAACCGAACATTAAAGTTTATTGAAAAGTATTATGATGGCATTGTGCCGAAGGGAATTATTAATGTAGAGCTGAAGGAGAAGATAGAAGGATTATATAAAAATGTAGGGGAATTGATTGAGCAAGCAAAATTTAAGGTGGCATTAGAGACAATATTTGATGCAGTACGTTTTGCAAATAAATACTTTGATGAACAGCGGCCTTGGAAACAAAGAGATGATGCCCCAGCTTCATGTGAAGAAACGATTTATAATTGTGTTTATCTTATCGCTAATTTTGCAAATCTCCTTGAACCGTTTTTACCATTTTCAAGTGAGAAAGTTAGAAACACATTGTCGATTGTTAAACGAAATTGGGAACCTCAAAATACGTTACCGAATAGAATTGATAGCGTGCAGCCATTATTTGAACGAATTGATGTAAAACAAATTGAGCATGAGATAGAGAAGTTATATGGAGCGGTAAAGTGAGGTATAGAAAAAAGACCTTTCAAGTAAATGAAAGGTCTTTTTCTATGCACTATGCACACGATTATGTTTTTTTTCTTTCCTAGCAGTAAGCAGTTGTGGTGTGAAAATACCGAGTAATATAAACACAATTCCTATCCACTGCATGAGCGATACAACTTCATGAACAAGTGTAATAGAAGCGATAATTGCTGTTGGTAATTCAGCTGCACCTAATATTGTACCAAGCCCCGTTCCGACTTTCGGTACACCAATTGAAAAACAAATGACAGGTACAATAACTCCAAACAGTCCAAGGAAGAAAGCATATTTCCATAGGCCTGCTTGTAAAGCGCCGTCCGTTAAAAAGGTAGGCGGGAAAAATAAACATACAATAAGAGTAGCACTGGTTGTCATAAGAAAGCTTTTCGTATAAGGCGGAACATCTGTAGCGACGCGCCCGCTTGCAAATACATAGAATGAGAAAGAGACGGCAGCTAATAGCCCGAAGATAATACCTTTCGTCGAAAAGTTTTGTCCAAGTCCTTCAAATACTCCACCAGCAAACAATGTACCAGTAAACAAAATAATAATAGATATAACTTTTTCACGGCTTGGGAATATTCGGTTGGCAATCGCTTCGATGACTACACCAATCCAAGTGAACTGAAAGAGTAAAACGACAGCGATAGAGGCTGGCAGTTCTTCTACCGAAATAGCATAGAAAATACCTGTCATACTCATGGTTGTGCCAACTGTTAGTAACGAAAAGAATTGTTTTTTTGATACTTTATGACGTGAAAAGAAAAGGACGAGTAAAAGTAGGCCAATCCACCCGAAGACATATTGTCCTCCTAGTAGTTGGTGTGCTGAAAATCCGTCGATGAATCCGAGTTTAAAAATAGTTGAAAGTACGCCGTAGCTACAAGCGCCGAATAAAACTAATAATGAATACTTAAATTTCTCCATGAGAAACCCTCCTTATATAAAGTGAAACTTTAATCAGTGGGGGTTTTGTTTATCCTTCACTGATTATTAGCCCGCACTAATCGGGATAAATAAAAAACGCCCGTTATCCTAATAAGGACAACGGGCGAACGAAACAGAGTAAGAGACTCTACAAAATTCCGCCACTCATACGAAGTATGAGTTTGGGTTATGAAATTATAGTAGTAGTTTACATTGCTTTTGGAAAGACAATTGAGCATTTTACACCTTGAGGTGTGTTTTGTATTCCATAAGGAAACTGATGTTTATCTAGTATTTGTTTTACAATATATAATCCAAGACCGCTACCTTGTACTAAACCGTTGTTTCCAGGATTAGCGCGATAGAAAGGTTCAAATAAATGAGCGAGTTTGTCCTCATCAATTTGTGAACCTGTATTTAAAACCTCTAATGCGTAACCGTTCGGTTTTTCATAAAGCTTTATATATACATGCTGATGATCGATTGTATATTGAATTGCATTTGAAATAATATTAAAAATAGCAGTTTGAATAAATTTAGAATCAGCTAAAATTTTTACATCTTGTTTAATGTTAGATTGAACAGTTAATTGCTTTACAGATATAAAATAATCTACTTTCCTCATAACGTCCTCAATGATGTTAGATAGTGAAATAACTTCTAAATTCGGTTTGAATTGAGGATTTTGTATTTTGGATAATTCTGACATCTTTTCCGTTAATATGTTAATATCTTGCATCATCTCGTAGGATCGTTTTAGATATTTGTCTCTATCTTTGTATGCACCGATTCCGTGAATCATGCCATCTAGTTGTCCCATAACGGCTGCGATAGGTGTTTTTAATTCATGGGATACCATAGACATAAATTCTTTACGAGATTGTTCTAATTGTTGTTCTTTCTTGAGCTCATTTCGTAAATCTTTATTTGTTTCATGTAGATTCTTCACAATAGTTGGGACTTGTGAAGCCGCTACTTGCAAGTTGAAATCTGTTTGATCTGTATTTTTGTTAGGTGATTGTTTACCTGAAAAGTCCAGATTTATAATATCTTTTAAAGTATCACTCATATATTGAAAAGGTTTGGCAATTAGTTTGGCATAAATTAAAGAACCGAGCAGAGATAATGCAAGCATTGTTGCAGCAATATTTGGAGCTAATTGTTGCAAGGTATCTGCTAAACTTGGACTATCATGTGCTTCATTTGTTTTCTTTGCTGCATTTTGTGTATGTAAGGAAGTAGTGTTAGCGGCTGTTTGTTCCGCCTTAGTATGTAATTCAGTTTTGTTACTTTCCCCCGAAAGATTTGCTGCATTTTCTTTTGCAGTTGCAGTTTGGCTAGGTTGCAAAAGATGATTAATAGCTGTAGAGAGTGTTTTGAAATCTATAATAGATGACTGGAAGTTTGAGATGCTACCCTCTGAAACAACTTTATTTTCTTCTCTTTTATTTTGTTCATTTTTCGTAACTGAATCCGCATGTTCCGCAGTTTGAGTTTCAGGTTTTTTCGCATAATGCTCTTTATCATAGTTTAAAGCTAGAAAATAAATAATTTGATACAGGCAAAGTGATAAAAGAACACAAAACAATAAGGTTTTGATGAAAATATTTTTGGTGATGTTGTCCTTACTATGCTTCGATTTTGTAGCCAATGCCTTTCACCGTTTTAATATAAGGGATCCCCAATTTTTTTCTTAAATTTTTAATATGTGTATCTATAACTCTTACATCACCATAATGTTCATAGCCCCATACCTTATTTAACAAATCACTTCTTGATAATACTTTTCCTCGATTTTGTAACAAAGTATATATAATCTCAAATTCTTTAGTTGTTAGTTCAATTTGATTGCCATGAACATAAGCCGCATATGCTGTAGAATTTAACATCAATTCATGGAATTGTAGTATAGTTGCAGTTTCGGCTTCCTTCGTTGTTGTCCTTCTTAATACAGCTTCTACGCGTTTAATAAATACCGTGTAATGGAACGGTTTCGTAATATAATCATCAACGCCCAACTCAAACCCTTTAATTTCACTTTCTTCATTATGTAAGCCTGTTAACATAATGATTGGTACATCAGACTGGCCTCGTATAATTTTACAAATACTATAACCATCTATATCTGGTAACATTACATCGAGGAGGACAAGGTCGTATGAATTTTTTTGGAAAAGAAGAATTCCTTCCGTTCCAGCGCCAACCACATCAACGGTGAAATTTTGGGCAGTTAAAAATTCACGAATAAGTTCTTGTATATCTGGGTTGTCTTCAATCACCAGTATATGCGTCATAGTAACACCTCCTAAATAACGCTTTTATTGCAATATTCAAATTCTTCATTTTTGGATGACTCAAGTTATATATACATATAATAAGCCCCCGCTATAAAGTAATCATAAAAGTAGCAAGGGGAATTGTTTATTGGAACTGAATATTTCAGAATCACAGTAGTTTTATTATAGTGTGCAATGTATAATTTTAATATCCGTGTTTATAAATGTTTCGATGCTATTTAGTGCAGTCTACTTTCATTATATATGCAAGTATAGTTGTTTCGCTACTGTAAATGAATAAATAAAATAAGCCAAGATATAAAATTCTTGGCTACATGTAAATCTGGTTCATAGGTTATTTTACAGTGACAGTGGCACGATCGTGGATGCGTTCAAATAACCAATGTATATCATTGTTATACATGCGAATGCAGCCAAGTGTTGTAGCTTTACCAATCGCTTGATTATTATTAGTGCCGTGAATTGCATATGTTGTTCCGTATGTTCCTGCCATATTTAATCCGAGCCAACGATCACCGAGTGGATTACGTGGATCGCCGCCTTTAATATGTCCTGTATAATAAGGACGGTTTTTAATTTTGTTTACAACTTGAAAAGTACCTGTTGGTGTAGGCGTTGCACCTTTGCCGGTAGCGACAGTGAAGCTTTTTATAAACTTTCCATTTTGATAGAAATCCATTTTATTTAATTTCGTGTCAACGATAAGCTGTTCGTTAGTTGAAGCTGCTTCTGCAGACATATATGGAACAGTTAAAAAACCTAACGATAACATTATAGTTACTAGTAATTTTTTCATTATATTCTCCTTTTACTATTTTAGTAGTATTATATACAACGAATTTGTAATCCGCGTAATGCTTGATGTACGTTTTCATTTAGTGATTCGAAAAAATTGGTAATTTTTGCATTATATTTGTTGTTTTTATCAATCAGTAATCTTTCATTTAGTAGAAGCTCGCCGTATAGTCCAAAGCTCTGTACTTGAATGTTCATTTCATCTTCTGTTTCAGAAATGATAGGTAAGAAATAATGAAAGGCTTTAGTTGGAATGATATAACTTTTTCCAATCATGCTTTCGTGATTAGAATTAATCCATTTTTTCGTGATAATCTTAATATTCTTTTTAGAAATGATAAAGGATAGCGTTGTAGATTTTGTTAAACTTACGTCAAATTCATTTGTTTCACATATGTGTAAGTTAAAAATCGTTTCATTTGGATGAGATTCAATATTGGTATTAATAAAATCGTGCATTTTATAAGCTTCCATTCCTATTCTCCTTTTTTCATTTTCAGAAAACGATCTATATTTATTCAATTTAATGTTTAGGTAATATAGTAGTAAAAGTATTCAACAAATTCCGATATAATCTTACAATACGTATATGAAGCTAATATGAAGTTTGTATGAGTTTGTTATGGTTTTTTATAGAGAACAAAATGAGGCGATTTCCGGATGCTAAAAACTGGATAAAATTTGTATATTAATGACACCTATCCAGTGTAATAGATAGGTGTCATCTCGTTTTAAAGCGATAATTTATATAATTAAGTAAAGAACAGAAAACTTTAGTGTGACCCTTACAAAAATGTAATAAAAATGTAAGCTATTGTGATAGTTATTTCGACAATTTTTTTATACAATAATAGTAAGAAGTTGTACGTGATTGAAAGGAGAGATGACATGGAATGGGTTCATGAATTATTTCAGCAATACGGGTATTATGTAGTGCTTGTAGGCTTGCTGTTAGAATATATTGCGCTTCCGTTTCCGGGAGAGCCAACATTAGCATATGCGGGATTTTTAGCACAGAAGGGTGATCTAAGTTTACCTATTTTAATTATCTTATCCTTTATTGGGACAAGTGTAGGAATGACGATTCAATACTTTTTAGGGAATAAGCTTGGTATGCCTTTTGTTCAAAAGTATGGGAAGTATGTATTTTTAACACAAAAAAAAATTGATTTAACGAGAATGTGGTTCGATAAATATGGATATTTCCTTATCTTTATCGGTTTCTTCATTCCTGGAGTACGTCATTTTACAGGATACTTTGCAGGTATCATTAACTTACCGTTTCGCCGTTTTGCGATTACAATTTATTCAGGTGCTTTATTCTGGGTATCATTCTTCTTAATCGGTGGCTACTGGTTAGGTGGTAACTTACATGATATTTTCGGATTATTGGAAGATCATATCGGCAAAATCATTTTCGGAGCCATTGTCATTGTAGCGATTACGTTAAGCGTTCGTTTCCGCAAGCAACTAAAACGAGTATTTGTACAAAACGCAAGTTAATATGGAATCCATTCTATGTCAGATTTTAGGGAGGCAGTGCAAAAGCACTGCCTTTTTATTTTATTTTCCAGTTTGCTTTTATCTTTCCCTTGATACCGTAACCGGTCACTACTATATAATATGCCCCTGTTTTGCTAGGGGAAAGTTCATACGTATCGTCGCTTAGGTCGGAAAGGGGTTCATATTTATTAAATTCACTAGAAAAGTAAGTGCTATAACCTTGGTAGGCGCTATTTTCAGTAATAAGGGAGTTTACGTTAACTTCAAGAGTTTCTCCTTTTTTTATATAAACAGGTATTTTATGTATGCCATTAAAATATGAGAAATCCGCCTCAAACGTGTTTTTTGTACTGTGCTCAACCCATTGTTCTTTTTGGGTAAAATCAATAGCGCATATTGCAATGAATAAAATAGGAATGATAATAGCGGTCATATATCGAAACCATTTTGATTTATTTGCTATACATGTACATAAATAAAAGAAAAGTGAAAAAATTGCCCCTACAGATCCAATTATGAAAGTTAGAATAATATCGCCGCCATTGTATATATGAAATGGAAGAAAGAATAAGTAACCAGATAGAATATAAAGCAAAACTTTTCTTGGCGTGCTATTATGTTTTGAATTTAATTTGTCAATTACAAGCGAGCATAAAATCGCGTAGAAGAAAAGAAGATAAAACCAAAAATTATATAAAAATCCAGTTAAGTATGCGGAAGTTTTAAAGAGGTTCATATCACTTCCTATAAAGAAAAATAATGAAAAAGAAAAAAAGAGAGAACAGGCCGCTGAAAATTTAATAATAGCGTAAGAAAAGACCGCTTTTTTATCCATGAGACACCTCAATTATGTAGTTCTTAAAAATTATTATATACGTTATATCTAGTATAATATATATGTGTTTTTGACATGTATCCACGTCAAAATGACAATGATAATTGACATTTAACAGGATATTATTTACAATTTTAATTAAATAAAAGAAAAAGAGGTAAAATATGAAGCTTCAAAATCGGGTGAGAGAATTTCGAGCAAAGCATCGTTTATCACAAGGTGAGTTAGGTAAAGCGATTGGCTCATCACGGCAAACCATTAGTTTAATTGAGCGTGGGGATTATGCGCCATCTATTGTGTTATCGCTAAAAATCGCACAAATTTTTGGAGCGCCGGTGGAGGAGATATTTATGTTAGTGGAGGGGGAAGATGGAGATGGGGAGTAAGGGGAATGGGAAAATGACGGCTATATTGAAGTTGTTAGTAGGAGCAATTTTTGGTGGGTTTATAGGGTATGCAGTAGGAGATATTGCAACAGCGGGTACTAGCAAAGTATCTCCTGTTATTAGCGTTGTTATGATGAGTGTATTTGGCATAGCGGTTATGTATTATATTTGGAAGCGTACAAGAGAGCTCGCACAAACGAAAGATGAAGAGGAAAATGTTAAGGGACGAAGATTAGGAATAGTACTTATTTATCTTCGAGTAATGGAAATTGTTATTCCATCATGGTTTGTTTGCTCAGTTATTGCTTTTTATCGAACGTATACAGGTGAGGGAAACTTGTTCTTTGTTAGTGTAAGTATTGTGGCATCTACAGTGTGCTTTATTGCTATAACTTGGTTAGGATTTGTAATGAGGAAAAAGTATAACAATCTATATCCAGAACAGAGTGTCACGTATTCTCAGTCAATGGAAATGTGGGCAAAGAATGCAGATGAAGGGCAAAAGCAAATCGTTCATGAAGCGGGATATAAGGCATATCAATATACAAATATGACACTTGTTTGTGCGTGGTTTGCGGCGATTGCGTATGCACTTTTAGATGGAAAAGACTTCTTTATGGTCATTATGATTTCGTTCGTTTGGGTATTACATGTTGGGACATATATGTATGAAATGCATAAAAAGATGATTTATTAAGGGGAGAGAAACGGTGGATATTTTAAGAAGACCTGCTTTTTCATTATTAGTTGCCTTCATTTGCTCCGCTTTATACGGATTCATTCGAATAGAAAAAGTACAGCAAATTTTAGAAATATGGGCCTTTTTCGGGATTGCATTGCTAGTGTTAGCTATTCATGAATTAGGGCATGTAATATTCGGTTTGATGGGCGGTTTGAAATTTAAGTTTATGACAGTAGGACCTATTACTGTTCAAAAAGAAAAGGGGAAAATACGAATTCGAGAAAATAAAATGTGGATGTATGTAGGTGGCGTTGCAATGTTAGTGCCGCCTTCCACACAAACACCGAACCTTTCAAAAAAATGGGCATGGATGACTTTAAGCGGACCGTTAACGAGTTTCGTATTTGGCATTGTATCAGGTTACATATATATGGTGAGTTATTACCACATGCTTTTATACTTTTCTGTGTTACACCTTGCAATCTTTGTCGTCACAGCAATTCCAATTAAGGGAACGCTATTAAGCGATGGCATGCAATTCCTCATTTTAATTAAAGATGATGAAAAGGCTAGGGAGCACTTATACACGATTCAAGTATCGAGTGAGTTATTTAGTTACAAAAGACCGAAAGATTGGGATGAGAGATTAGTAGAAATTAGTGAAGAAAAAATAAAAGAGGATAAAGATATTAGGGACATAATGAGTGGACTTATGCTCGTCTTTTATGCCCGAGCTGATCAAGAGGGAATGGAAAGGGCGATACCGTATGTAGAACAAATTGTTCAACTACCTGTAACGAAAGAAAATAAATATTTCGTTAGTAGTTTTCATAGTTGGTACCTTTTATATAAAGTACTGTATCAGAAGGAAATTCTTTCCCTGCAATACGCAAAGGAGCATGCAAAGGCAATTACAAGGCTGGACTTACATGGGTATTACCGTACGCAAGGAATTATCAAATATTTAGAGCAAGACATGGAAGCATGCCATATTTATATGAAGAAAGCGGATAAAGAATTGAAGACTGCTGAGAAGAGTGAAATGGGATATTTACAATTGGATAGAGAGTGGTTCGAGCAGCTACAGGAGAGGGTATCTTACGATGGATGAGGTATCCTCTTTTTTCTATGTCGCCTTATGCCGTTCCATAAAAAGTCTGGGGCGAGTAAAATAAGATAAGAAGAGCAAATCTTGGAGGAATTCTAGATGGGAATTTTAACGATTATTTTAATAGTCTTGCTCATTTATGCTGTTTTTAAAGTAGCGTATGTAGCATTAAAAATAATCGCGATCTTATTAGTTATCTTTTTAATCGTAGAGTTCGGCAGTAAGTTGCTTGGGGGATAGGGTATGTTGTGCGTTTTGAGTTTCGAAGCGTCGATATAATGAAATAAATATTAAGTAGGGTATGTGGAAAAGAAGTTGCCGTGGGGGTAACTTCTTTTTATTTGTTTATAAATTGTTTATTTTTACCGTCTATTCTAGTAGCAAGGAGGCGATAAAAATGAAAAAAGAGGTTTTAGAAGTAAGAGATGTGACGAAAAGAGTGAAGGGAAGAACGTTGTTAAGTCACATGTCTTTTTCTGTTTATAAAAATGAAATTTGTGGTTTTGTTGGGCCAAATGGTTCAGGGAAGACAACTCTTATTCGAACAATTATGGGGTTAATTCGACCAAATGAAGGGGAAATCTTAATTAATGGAATTAGCGTACAAAAAAATCGAAAAGAGGCTCTTCAGCATGTAGGTGCAATTGTAGAAGCTCCAATTTTCTTTCCTTATATGTCAGGACGAAAAAACTTACGGAATTTAGGTAGGATTACGTTACGTACTGGTGGAGAAGTTCTTGAAAAAAAAGTTCAGCAAGTATTAGAAATCGTCGGTTTAGAAAACCGTGCGGACGATAAAGTTGGTACGTATTCATTAGGGATGAAGCAGCGTTTAGGGATTGCACAGGCCCTTCTTGGCGATCCAAATTTTATTATTTTGGATGAACCGTCGAATGGATTAGATCCAGTTGGAATTAAGCAACTTCGTAAAATTGTACTCGACTTACAGCGTGAGAAGGGAATAACTTTTTTCATTTCTAGTCATTTAATTCGTGAATTGGAGCTTATGTGTGATTCATGGGTCATGATTCGTGAAGGATCACTAATATGGCGGGGAACGACGGAAGAGTTACAAGGAAGTGATAAAGAATTAGAAGATATTTTCGTGGAGATGATGAGCTCATGATGATGTTAGTACGTTCTGAATGGGAGCGGCTTTGGGCAAAGAAAGTAACATGGCTTTGTTTTTTGATGATACCGGTGATGTTACTTGGGGCTGCGAAGTACTATTTGAAACATAATCAAGAGGTAGAAAGGACAGCAGTTGATTATACATATGCGAATTCATTCCCCGTACTTGCATTATCTGAAATGCTTATGAGTATATGTAATCTTGTTTTACTCGTTTTGATTGTCCTTGTGTTTGCTCAAGAGTATCATAGCGGTCAAATTCGGATGGTAATACAAAGGTCATACACGTATTCTGAGGTTCTTATTGCGAAAATAATTACGATATTAGCAGTAAGTTTGCTATTTATAGGTGCCTATTTTATTTGTAGTTATTGTATTGGCTATATTTTCTTTGACCATGAACCAAATATTCTTTTGTTTTATTTCACAGAAAAAATGAATGCACTTGGCGTTTTCTTATACTGTATTTCTTATTATGGAATTGCTTATCTTACTTTAATAGCGATGGCTAGCATATTAATTATGCTATCGGTTGTAAGTAAATCGACAACAAGTGCAACACTACTTGGTATGGGATTTATTATATTTTCTTTTGGATACCCAGCCATGGCGTTAGTGATAGGGAAATCACCGGCTTTTCTTTATATTAATTATTCTTCTTTAATTAAATTACAACATGAAGGAATTGCTATATCTTTATCTGGTAGTTCAAGAATGATTCTTTTTGGATCTGTAATTTTACTTATATACATTGTTATTTGTAATGCTGTAACAGTTTATTGGATAGGAAAAAAAGATAATTTTGTGTGAGGTGTGAAGAATGAGACAAATACTTATAAGTGAATTTGAACGGATTTTTGATAGAAAGAAGACGAAAGTATTAATTGTTATTTTTGTACTGCTACTTATTTTACACAGTGTATGGGTTCATACTTTTGGAGTTGCTATTTATGATACAAAAGGGACAGAAGCAATCTTAAGTAATTTAAATTTTCCTGTTGCAGTTACAAGAGAATGGTATTTTACTCTATTCTTATTAATTTTTCCAATCTTATTTATTGATAGCTTTAATAGTGAAATTTCATCTGGCGCATATCGTCTTGTCATGATCCGTCCGGTAAGTAGGTGGGAATTATTATTGGCAAAATGGATGACTCAAATGAGTATCGTAAGTTTGTTTTTGTTAATGGCATTTATAGAGAGTTATATATATGGAACATTTTTTATAAGGCACGCAGAGGAGACATTCTTTTTGGATAAACAAGTCATTTATGGGACGGGTGCCTCTATTTTATATACTGTAAAATATTATTTAATACTATGGTTTATTGCAAGTGCTTTAACAATGTTGAGTAGTTTTGTAAGTCTTTGGTTTCAAAACGCTATCATTACGTATTTTATGATAGTCGGTTTATTAGTAGCTAGTTTGTATGTGAGTGAAGAAATAAGTTATTTTGTAATTGGAAGCGAATCGATTCTAAGAATATTAAGTGAAGGGAAAGGAACATTTTACCTAATAAATGGTACAATTTTAGGAGGATGTGCAATAGTGGCTATGTTTAGTTGGTGTAAAAAAGATGTATTTAATTAGGAGGGATTTACCGTGGCAGACAAAATATTACTTGTAGATGACGAACCGGATATTCTTACATTTATTGAAGATAGTCTTGTCATGGAAGGGTATGAAGTAAGAAGTGCATTAAGTGGTGAAGAAGCTTTAAAAAAATTAGATAGTAGCGTGGATCTCATTATTTTAGATGTTATGCTGCCGGATATGAATGGATTTAAAGTGTGCGAGAAGATGAGAGAGTCTTATGCATGCCCAATATTATTTTTAAGTGCGGATAGTAGTGAACGCTCTCGTATAGAAGGTTTATTGATTGGTGGAGACGATTATATTAATAAGCCGTTTAGTTTAAAAGAGTTGAAAGCTAGAATTGTTGCTAATTTGCGCCGTACGACAGAATTGCAAATGATGGGGCAAAAGAATTTACTGCGTTATGGCGATTTAGTAATAGATTTGCAGAGCTATGAAATACTATTAGGTAAAGAAAAAATTCACTTTACAAAAAAGGAGTATGAAGTTGTGAAAATGTTAGCACTTCATGCTGGCCAAGTTTTGACGAAAGAGCAGATGTTTGAAAAGATTTGGGGATATGATAGTGAAAGTGATGTCTCTACTGTAGTTGAGCATATAAAGAAAATTAGAACAAAGCTTAGTGTATATGATAGAGAATATACATATATTCAAACTGTGTGGGGAATTGGATATAAGTGGAGTGTACAGAATTGATGCAAAGGTTAAGGATTAAACAACAGCTAGTAATTGGCTTTTTAATAGTTTTAATTGGTAGTTTAATACTGACAGTTTTAACGGCAGCTAGTGGTTGGTATTGGCTAACGAAGAGTGGAAAAGTATTTCCTGCAAATTATTATGAACAAAAAATTCCTATGATAAAAGAATATGCAAAAGATAAAGGAGCCCTATTGTTAAATGAGAAAGAGGGAAATGAATTAGAGAAAATTATCCCTAAAGAGGGAATTAAATATCAAATTGTTAATAGGCAAGGAGATATTGCTTATGGTACATATAAAAAGAAATTAATAACAGATGAGAGACCAATTTTGAGTGTTATTAATACGAATATTCATGAGGAAGATGATGATACTGAAGTTACGACATATCTGCCTTTAGTGGATAAGACTGGGGATCTACAGGGAGCGATAGGACTTAATTATCATTTGACAATGTCTACTGCTTCGGCAGTTGATTCCTTGTTTGTAATCTTATTTTTAGCTTCGCCCTTTATATACATTACAATTTTATCTTATATTGTTTCAAACCGAATGGGAAAAAGAATAAAGAAACCACTCGCTGAATTATCAGAGGCTTCAAAAAGAATTCAAGAGCAGGATTTAGATTTTCATTTAGAATACAACGCGAAAAATGAAATTGGTGAGTTAGTCGGTTCGTTTGAAAATATGCGCGCAGCATTAGCAACTAGTTTATCACGGCAATGGGAGTTAGAAGAAGAAAGAAGAGAATATATTAGAGCTATTTCTCATGATTTGAAAACGCCGCTAACGATTGTACAAGGTCATACAGAAGGTTTGCAAAGTGGCTTATGGAAAAATGAAGACTTGTTACATCGGTATTTACAAACGATTGAACGAAATACAAACAGAATGACAAAACTTCTTGAGGAGTTCCAAACAGTAAATGAGTTAGAAAGTTTCTCGTTTCAATTACGTTTAAATAAAGTGCATATAACCCCATTCTTTCTTAAAAAACTAGAAGAATATGAATGTATAGCTAGGAAAAAAGAGATTGAGTGGGACGTTACCTTTGAAAATAATGAGGGTGTACAAAGCTTAGTATTTGATCAAGAGCGGATCAGTCAAGTAATGGATAATATCGTGATGAATGCAGTTCGGTTTACGCCGGTGTCAGGGAAGATGCTTGTTAAAGTATGTGCTTGGCATGGCGCAATAGAGTTTCATGTATATGATTCAGGACTTGGTTTTCAAGAAGGGGATTTGAAGAAAGTATTGCAGCGTTTTTATCAGGGAGATCAGTCGCGTTCAGGAAGCAAGGAGCATTTTGGGCTCGGGTTATATATTGCCAAGACAATTGTTGAGAAGCATGGCGGCATAATACAGGTAGAAAATAGCAAGGTGCGAGGTGGGGCACATGTTTCATTTCGAATTCCGAGTGGGGTATCCAAAAGTAGTCAGTAAAAATAAAAAAGCTGGAAGAATATCTTCCAGCTTAAGAGTTGCTTTCAATTTGCTGACCATTTTCTTTTTCGTGATCTTGTAGTAAGTTGAATACATCTGCTAGGCAGAATGCAATGAACCAAGTCCAAAGACCGTGGAAGAAAGCTGAGCTTAATTGAAGTGGTAATGTATAGTTTGTCATTGAGTAGGAAATACATCCGCCAACGATTCCGATCATTGTTAATAACATTGTTTTTTGAGCATTTTCATCTGGATTGAAGAGGAAGAAAATGTAGCCGCCTAGAATTGAAGCGCTTACAAGAGTTTCGATTCCATTAAAAATGATGTTCTCTCCAAGCTGAGTGTTTGTCCAGAAGCAAATCACACCGCCGATAATGGCAAACAGGATAGCTATTGTATATCGTATATATTGATTCATATGTTCATCTCCCTATGTAATAAGATGATTTGGAAGTCAAAAAGGTAGGTATAATTGAAGTGGATTTTAGTTGTACGCATCTTTTTATAAAAAGATCAGTGAAGAATAACTAAGATGATCGGTTTTTTAAACCGTTACGTGTATGATGTCTGAAATATACCCGACTTCTCGTTTCTTTTTGTTTATAATAATAAGAGAAACTTCCAAGTCTATATACTCTTTTTTGTAAGTCTACTTTTATTATAACATATTTAGCGCCACAATAATAGAATTATCTGATTTTGTAATAAGTGTAAAAAATAAAAAGCGCAAGGAATTGTAGTTCCTTGCGCTTTTTTATATACGTTTGAAACGGCCGACAATTTCAACTGTTTCAGTAATGTTCATAAATGCTTTATTATCCACTTGGCGAATAATACGTTTCATTTCGCCTAACTCGTAGCGAGTTACGACAGTGTAAATCATTTTTTTCTTATGGTTTGTATAGCCGCCGACAGCATCTACCATTGTTACGCCACGTATGCCGTGATGTAGCAGTGAGCTTTTTATTTCCTCACCTTTTTCTGTAATTGTCATTATCGTTAATTTAATATGTTTTGTATGCACGGCATCAATTACTTTGCTGACCACAAACCGACTAATTAACGTATAAAGCGTAATATCCCATCCGAAAATAAATCCTGCTGCAACAAGTAAGATTAAGTTGAATCCAAAGATGATTGCTCCAATTGAAACATCGCGATGTTTCGCTACAATCAATCCAACAACATCAAAACCACCTGTTGAAGAAGCAAATCGGAATATGATTCCTGAGGCAGCACCGCAGATGACACCACCGAATACAGAAGACAGTAAAATATCGTCTGAAACTTGGTGTACTGGGATAATGTTCATCGCTAAAGATGATACAGCTACAAAGTATGCCGTTAAAAAGGTTGTCTTCTTTCCTAAGTAAAAGTGACTTAAAATAAGAAGCGGAATGTTTAGTAAAAAGATAAGTGCTCCGATATTGTAGTGCATTAAATAACCGATAATCATCCCTACACCAGCGAATCCACCGCTAATCATATTATGCGGGATAAAAAACATATTCATAGAAATTGCATACAAAATAGAAGCTATAAAAATAACAACCAACTGTATAATGAATTCTAAATGAAATGTTTTAGCTGCTGGGAAGGATAAAAAGGCGGTGTCGGGAACGTAATCGGCGTCTCCTAGTTGACCCATAGTATGTTTCATCTCCATATTCATTTTTGATTACAAGAAGAGAATAAAGCTTTTTTCAAAAACTGGCAATAGTTTTATTATAATGCAAAAATTTTATAAATTTCTAAAAAATTAAACCTATTCAAAGATACGTGTGAATATAATAAAGAAAGCGAATACATTAGTTTTATAGCATAATTTTTTGAGAAAATATGCAAAATTCTTTTTTGAAAATAAAAGGAAATAGAGAATGTTTGTTGAATGTGCTAAAATGACTTTATTAAGGATGTGAAGCGATGGAATTTTTATTGCAGGATGCACTTCTGTATATATCGTTTGTAACGACAGCGCTTTGTGTATTAGAAGTCTTTTTTCTTGCTAACGTTTCTCGTTTCGTACGTCAGCAAGCATCGAGCGGTAGACAGAGAGCTTTTAAACTAGTTGATACGTGTGAAGAGGGTATCGGAAATGTACCGCTTTTCTCTATTTTTTATAAATATGGAATGATTCGCTCTGTCCGTAGACAAGAATCAAGTGGAGAGAGTGACGAGGTAGGTCCGTATACACCAATGTTTCGCTAATTAATTACGAAACATTGGAGGAATGAACATGTTAAAATCATACCGAGCTGCGCTCATTAGTTTATCATTATTACTTGTTTTTGTTTTATCTGGCTGTAGTAATGCAGGCACAATAGATTCACATAGTACGGGAATTTGGAACCATTATTTCGTATATCCAATATCGTATATGATTCAATTTGTTGCTCATCATATATCTGGTGGAAGCTTTGGGATTGCTATCATTGTCATTACGCTTGTTGTTCGTTCAGCACTGATTCCATTAGCTGTTTCGCAATATCGTAGTCAGATGAAAATGAAAAAAATGCAACCTGAATTACAGAAGCTGAAAAAGAAACACGGTGATGTGGGTAAAGATCTTGAAAAACAAAAGCAGTATCAAAAAGAAATGTCAGAACTAATGAAATCAGGCGGTTGGAATCCGTTAGCTGGTTGCTGGCCAATCTTTATACAAATGCCGATTTTCTCTGCTTTGTATTATGCGATTAGCCGAACTGAAGAGATTCGTACATCTTCATTTTTATGGGTGAACTTAGGACATGCAGATCCATATCATATATTACCGATTATTGCAGCGTTAACGACATTTATCCAGATGAAGGTGTTCCAATCAAATATAACGCCAGGAGAGCAAGTACAGATGCTGAAAATACAGCAAATAATGATGCCGGCGATGATTTTATTTATGGGAATTGCGGCACCGTCAGGACTTGTATTGTATTGGATTACAGGTAACTTATTTACAATGACACAAACAATTGTATTAAGGAAAGTAATGGAACGTGAAGAATTACAATTACAAAAAGCTTAGATAAACGCCGCTCGTGATGAGCGGTGTTTTTTTGTTAAGTCGTTAAGGGAATTTTAAGAAATCAACATTACTATAGGCATTGTATACGAAAGTGTACATGCTTTAAAAATGTGAAGGAGGAAATTTCCTATGAAGAAGAAAACAGTTGGATATTTAGCAATTGCAGGTGCTTTATCATTTGGAATTATAGGAGGAGTGGGTGTACCAGCATTTGCGGCAACGAATACTCCAGCAGCGGATCAACCTACAAAAACGGTGAAAAAAGATTTAGATGCCGCTACAAAACAAAAAGTAAAAACGATTATGGATGATACAAAGAAACAATTAGAGGAACTAGGTGTAAAGTTTCCAGAGAAAGAGAAACGTAAAGATATGTTTGCGAATCTAGATGAGGCAACAAAAGAAAAAGCGAAGTCGATTCTAGAACAAGAAAAATCCGGGAAACTAACTCGTGAACAGGCAAAAGAGGAATTGGCAAAACTAGGTGTGAAATCCCCAGAAAAGGGTAAGCACAAGGATATGTTTGCAGGGTTAGATGAACAGGCGAAAGAAAAAGCGAAGTCGATTTTAGAGCAAGAAAAATCCGGGAAACTAACTCGTGAACAAGCAAAAGAGGAATTGACAAAACTAGGTGTGAAATTCCCAGAGAAGGGTAAGCACAAGGATATGTTTGCAGGGTTAGATGAGGCAACAAAGGAAAAAGCGAAGTCGATTTTAGAGCAAGAGAAATCTGGGAAATTAACGCATGGGCAAGCAAAAGAAGAATTAACAAAATTAGGTGTGAAACTTCCAGAGAAAGAGAAGCATGAAGACATCTTCGCGAACTTAGATGCAGCAACAAAAGAAAAAGCGAAAGCGATTCTAGAAAATGAAAAGAAACAACTAGCAGAATTAAATGTGGATCTTCCGCACCATAAGTTTTTTATGAAAAATGAAGATAAATAATTGAACTATGTCGTATCTTCCGTGTGGGCAACCGAAAGATACGTATGCGAGGAGGCTGTTTTTGGAACAGCCTCCTTTTAGTATTTGGAGTGCTATCGTTGTCCCTTTTGTCGAATTATCGATATAATTTCATTTACGACCTTATGGCGTTCGTGGAAGAGGAGATTAGAGAAATAAAGTAGCTTCTGTTATAATATAAGGAGAGAAATATTTCTTATGTTATATAAAAAATATATTGATTTTTTCTAACAATTCAATATAATGGGAAATAACTACAAAATTCGACATCAAGAAGTGATGATGAGGACATGATCAATTTTTTACGATTCTCAGAGAGGGAAGCCTTTGGCTGTGAGCTTCCTAATACGGGAAAATCGATTACCCCCTCTGAACTGCAGCAGTGAACGGATATCTAGTAATTGCTTGCCGGCAAAAACCGTTATTTAGACTTGAGAAATTGGTGAAGTGTGTCACTTTGCGAATTGAAACAAGGGTGGAACCACGAATACAACACTCGTCCCTTTTTTAGGGAGGAGTGTTTTTTTATTTCATTTTTGCATCACACTAGAATTGGAAGGAGGATACGCAGCATGCATCATGATGAGAAAAACAAAATTGGTTTAACAGTGGCACTTTCTATCGTAGTAGGAACTATTATTGGGTCTGGTGTGTTTATGAAACCAGGGAGCGTATTAGATTACTCAGGGAGTTCTAATATGGCTATTTGGGCTTGGGTAATTGGTGGTCTGTTGACGTTAGCAAGTGGTTTAACAGTAGCCGAAATTGGAGCGCAAATTCCGAAAAATGGTGGGTTGTATACGTATTTAGAGGAGATCTACGGAAGTTTTTGGGGGTATTTATCTGGCTGGATGCAAACAATTGTTTATGGACCAGCTATTATTGGAACATTAGGTTTGTATTTTAGTTCTTTAATGATTAATTTTTTCTATTTAGATAAAGTATGGAATTTACCAATCGCAATTGGAACAGTTGTGTTTCTAGGCGTTATAAATAGTATGGGAACAAAATATGGGGGGATCGTCCAAACGGTTACGACGGTTGGGAAGATGATACCAATCTTTTTAATTGTTGTGTTAGGGTTTTGGAAAGGGAATAGTGATATCTTTAACGTAGTTGTGCCGATATCAGAAAATCAAAGTATCGGGATGGCAATTTTGGCAACTTTATTTGCTTATGATGGTTGGATTTTACTCGCTTCTATTGGCGGAGAAATGAAGAACCCAACAAAATTATTACCGAAGGCAATGACAGTTGGGATTTTAATTGTAACAGCTGCTTACGTATTAATTAACTTAGCGTTATTAAATGTATTACCAGCAGCGAAAATTGTGGACCTTGGAGAAAATGCAACAGCGACAGCTGCGGGCATGTTACTTGGAGAATATGGCGGGAAAATTATTAGTATCGGTATTATCATTTCTATTTTCGGCTGTTTAAATGGAAAGATTTTAACGTTCCCACGTATTCCGATGTCGATGGCAGAGCGTGGACACCTTCCGTTTTCTAAGTTTATTGCAAAGGAAAGCCCAAGATTTAAAACACCAGCAAATGCGATTACTGTTGAAATCATATTAGGAATTATTTTAATGCTTATTAGTGATCCGAATAAGCTATCTGAGATTTCCGTATTCATTATTTATATTTTCTACGTAATGACGTTTATTGGTGTCTTCATTTTAAGAAGACGTAACAAGGATAAAGAGCGTGCATATAGTGTACCGTTATTCCCGATTGTACCAATCGTTGCGATTTTAGGGTCATTGTTTGTACTTGGAAGTGCGATTATTAACGATCCGGTAAGTTGTTTCTTATCGATTGGAATGGTATTTACTGGACTTCCGGTGTATTGGTACTTGAATAGGAAGAAAGAAACTGGAGTTTAATATTTGAGGGGCAGGCGTATTATACGCCTGCTTTTTTTGCTGTAAAAAAATTGTACTTGCCTCCACTTTCTATTTTGGTTACTATAGTCGTAGTAACCAAAATAGAAAGTGTGGGGAAAGACTTGAATTTTCGTGTATATATTTTAGCTATTGCGGCTTTCGTAGTCGGAACGGTTGAGCTAATTATAGGAGGAACGCTTGATTTAGTTGCCAATGATTTAGGTGTGTCGATTAGTGCAGCTGGTCAGCTTATTACAATATTTTCAGTAGTATTCGCTCTATCAGGGCCAGTTTTATTAGCAGTAACAGGTAAGTTTGAAAGAAAGAAATTGTATGTTGTGGCATTATCAATTTTCTTAATTGGAAATATCGTTTCGGCATTTAGTGTGAATTATGGGATGTTAATGTTCTCGAGAGTAATTTGTGCAGCGAGTGGATCGCTTATTATTGCACTATCGGTAACACTTGCTTCTAGTGTAGTAGAACCGCATTTTCGTGCGCGTGCAATTGGAATCATTTTCATGGGGATTAGCGGATCACTCGTACTTGGAGTACCGCTAGGTCTTGTGCTCGGAAATGCATACGGATGGCGTGCGCCATTTGTATTAATTTCGATATTAACAGTTATGGCAATTGCTTGTATTTCATTGTTCTTAACGAAAGTACCACCGACATCGGTACTATCAATAAAAGAACAAATTGCTACTTTAAAAGATAAAAAAATTGTAAGTGCACAGTTAACATCATTTTTGTTTTTAACGGGGCATTTAACATTGTATGCATATTTAACACCGTTTTTAAAAGACGTAATGCATGTTGAAGCAAACTGGATCAGTGTGTTTTACTTTATTTTCGGAATCGCAGCAGTAATTGGAGGCGGACTTGGAGGCTGGCTTGCTGATAAATGGGGATCGAAGAAAAGTATTATCTCGATTATTATCGTATTTGCATGTGCTATCTTCCTATTGCCACTAATGACATTCTCATTCCCGCTCTTTATCATTATGATGGGGCTTTGGAGTATGCTGAGCTGGGCGATTTCACCAGCGCAACAAAATTATTTAATTGAAATTGCACCGGAATCAGCTGGTATTCAGCAAGGTTTAAATAACTCTGCACTTCATCTAGGAATTGCGCTCGGTTCAACAGTGGGCGGAGTTGTTATTGAGAAATCATCTGTTATATATAACGCTTGGGTAGGTGGCGGTTTTATTATATTGGCGCTACTTTGTGCGATTTTCTCAATTACGAGAGGACGCTCGAATCAGTTTGCGAAAGAAGAATCTATCGTTTGATAGGTTCTTTTTTTATTTGTAAAAAATTGCAGGGGTTAGTAGAGAAATGGAGAAGGGAGTATATAGCGAGGTGATGGTATATGGATTATTCAATTATTGGTTTTATATTCACAGTGCTTCCGTTATTTGTGGTTGTTTTTGTTTTTAGATGGATTCGTTTCATCTATCAAAATTCTGAGAAACAAGTAGAACAAAATGAGAAGATTATTGAACTTTTGATGGAGATAAAAGAGCAAAATGAAAAAGAGTCTAGGTGAAGAACTAGACTCTTTTTTGCGTTTTAATTACTTAATACCTTAACTTCATTAACAAGTTCTTAATTTCCTCATCTTCCATAAAGAGATCATGGTGCTTCTGGGTAATCTTCGCAAGTGCAACATCATGATAGAAGAACTCCGTAAAGAACTTCACGAAAGGTTGTGACATTGTTTTCATCGCTTGCCATGATTCTTGCTCTACACCAGCAAATAAAATTTCACGATCGTCAACGATGAGTAGTAAGTACCGCTCTAATGCGTTAGGCTCTTCAGTTGGGATTAGAAAATGCATGTTTTCTAAGTCTGTTTCTACTTTTCCAACTATGAGGGACTCGATTCGGACGCCTTGTTTTGCTTTTTGTTCTAGTAAAGGAAGATATTCTAAAAGGGTATCATTCCATGCAGAGATGCGTATAGATTCTTTCGCATCTTCTACAAGTTGCCTACTTTGTACTTTAATAGAAGACTGCATTTTTAAACTCCAAACGCGGTCATCTGTAAATGACTTTTTAGAAATATTATTTTCAAGTTCTTTAATATTAGATTGGAATTCTGTCGTTAATTTTTCAATTGCTAGCTTGAGTGGTAATGCTGTATACAACTTTTTCTTTTCTGAAACAGAATCCATTACCATCCCTTTATTAACTAGGCGTGCTAACACTTCGTATATTTTTGCTTTTGGAACACCTGAATGTTTAACGATAGTTGTTGCATCTAATGGTTCGATGCTTGATACGACAACTTCATAGGCCTGGCTTTCATATTGTGAGAAACCGAATTTTTGTAGCATAGTTCCCTCCGAACGAATGAGATTATATGTTAAGGATAATGAACTATTTGTTTTTGCACAAGTGTTGAGAAGTTTACGTTTAAAAATTGCGGTAGTATTTTCGGTGCTTATTTCTATGATGTTTGTAATATTAGGTACAGCTGTTTCTGAAGAGGTTAATGCAGCGACTGAGTCACAAGTTAATCATTTAGAAAAAGTGGCTCATACGATGGAAAGTTTGACAGAGAATATGCAGGACTTAGGAAGATTGGTTGAGCAGTTTAAAGTAGAAGAAAACATATTAGTAAAGTGATGAGGATTTCGGTAAAATAGAAGATGGATATATAAGAAGCAGTTATAGGAGGTAAGTTACTATGGCAATTGTTGACGTATCGATTATTCCAGTAGGAACAGGTAATCCGAGTGTTAGTGAATATGTAGCAGAAGTACAAAAGGTGCTAGAGAAAAATGCTGATCGTGTGAAGTATCAATTAACACCGATGAATACAGTAATTGAAGGAGATCTTCCTGTCATTCTAGAAGTAATTCAACAAATGCATGAAGTTCCATATACGAAAGGTGCACAGCGCGTTGCGACAACAATTCGTATCGATGATCGTCGTGATAAAGTAAGCACAATGGAGAAGAAATTAAACTCTGTTCGATCAAAATTATAAGAAAAAGCAGCGATCTTCGCTGCTTTTTTCATATAGGAGGAAATGAGATGAGTGAAAAATTTAACGAGCAATTTGACGGATTGTTAGAGAAATACACGGAGCTATTACTTGGAGAGAGCAACGAAGAGCGAAAAGAGCAGGTGCAAAAATGGGCGCTTTATTCTTATATGGCTAAGACGATGCCAGCTTTAGTGAAGCATTGGAATGAGACGTATCCAGATGCGAAAGAAGAGATGGTACAGTTAATTACGAATATTAAAAAGCTGAATGATGAGAAGCGAAATGAGAAGTAAAAAAGCTTGAGATAATGTTACCTCAAATTTTCTATATTAATATCCTTATATAATTTACATGGAATATAAAGGGTTTTATAAGCATGTCGAATATTTTCGACATGCTTATTTTTTGCCTAGTAAACCCGTTTTTTATAAATGTCGAAAAATATTTCCGGCATATTTGTAAGCGAGAATATGGGGTTTTAAATGTTTTTATAGTATTTTATAAATTATCTAAATAATTATTTGTATCAAATAATTTTAAACAATGATATAATTCCGAAGAGGGGTAAAAAACAGATAAAGTACAGTCATAGGGGTGAATTACATGGAACAATTAATGCGAAATTCGTTTCTTTTCTTATCTAAAAATAAAGCGCTAACAAAACTGGCTAAAAAGTACGGTTTGCGCTTTGGTGCAGGTCGCTTCGTCGCAGGGGAGACGATTGAATTAGCGACAGCTGCAATTCAACAATTAAATAAGCAAGGTCTTTGTGTAACAATCGATTATTTAGGTGAATTCGTTGATAATGAAGCAGAAGCAAATGAAATGGCTACCCAATCGATTGAAGCGATTCGTGCAATTGGAAGAGAAGGTCTTGATTCGCAACTTTCTTTAAAAATGACTTCTATGGGATTAGATATCTCTGATGAAATTGTAATGAATAATATGCGCCGTATTTTAGAAGCTGCAAAAGAAAACGGTGTGTTTGTTACAATTGATATGGAAGACTATACGCGTTGTGGAAAAACAATCGATATCTTTAAACAATTAAAATCTGAATACGATAATATTGGTACAGTTATTCAAGCTTATTTATATCGTACAGAAAAAGATATTGAAGATTTAAATGCTTATAATCCTAATTTACGTCTTGTAAAAGGGGCTTATAAGGAACCTGAAGAAGTAGCGTTCCCAGACAAGAAAGATGTAGATGACAATTATAAAAAAATTATTAAAATGCACTTATTAAATGGAAATTATACTGCAATTGCTTCACATGACGAAGCGATTATTGAATATACGAAAAAACTTGCCGAAGAACACAATATTTCAAGGGATCAATTTGAATTCCAAATGCTATTTGGTATTCGTACAGAGCGTCAACTTGAGCTAGTAAAAGAAGGCTATAAAATGCGTGTTTACGTACCGTATGGAAACGACTGGTATGGTTACTTCATGCGCCGTCTAGCAGAGCGTCCAGCGAACGTTGCGTTCGTATTAAAAGGTATGATCAAAAAATAACCAAGGAGAAAATTCTCCTTGGTTATTTTAATTGCTGAAATGCATAGTGTGCCATTTTCTTCGTATCAGGGTATAGCTGTGTACGAGTAGAAGATAATACGACATTGATGACACGTTTACCGTCTTTTTCATCAACAGTTACGACTGTATATTTTCCGAGTGCAGATAAACCGCTTTTACTTCCAATTGCATATGGATCGTCATATAGTTCTTCTCGTCCATAGTTTGCGATTTTTGGAGAGCGCTCTGAAGTATGTAGTGTTGTATGTATTGAATTCATATATTCTAAAACAATCGGATACTTCAAGGCTTCTTTCGTAATAATAGCAATGTCATAAGGTGATACTTTATTTCCAAGTGCATCAGCACCGCTTGCGTTTTTGAAAGTTGCATGCTTCGTCCCAAGTTCCTTCGCTCTAGCATTCATCATTTTCACAAACTCATTTTTTGATCCTGCGATATGTTCTGCAATTGACTCAGCGATCGGGTCTGCACTAATGATGAGCATAAGTTTTAATGCCTCATCACGTTTTAATTTTTCACCAGCACGAAGCTTAATCTTCTTACTTTGACTTTCTGTTTTAATTGCGTTTTCTGTAACTGTAATTTCTTCATCTTCTTTTACATTCTCAAGTAAGAGAAGAGTTGTCATCATTTTGGCTATACTAGCCGGATAAGAGCGCTCATCCTCGCGTTTTCCATACAAAATTTCACCTGTGTCTGCATCGATTGTAATTCCATATTGCCCAGTAATACTAGGTTGATCCGCTCTTACGGCTTGTTGTCTGTGAGCATAAGAGAAGAAAATCATCCCTGTAAACAGTGTAGCAATCATTACAATCATAACTATTGTTCGTTTCATTATAATTCCCTCTTTTGTTCCAAATAAATTGGGCAGAAAAAGCAGCCATTAATCATTATGCCACGTTCTCTGCCCAAAAATATAGCGTTATTTTTCGCCCATATTATGCTTCTTATATTGTTGGTTATTACCTTGACGCCCTTTTTCAACACCGTGATTATGCGGACCTGCATTTCCAGTTACGCTTGCTGCGCTAATTCCAGCTTTCGAAGGGTTCTTCTTAAGTTTTGCCATATAAATTCCTCCAGTTTCGTCAGATTATAAAAAAGGAAAAGTGCATTTTAATGAAGAAAATACACATGTATAGCATAGCCAAATGAAAGAAAAATATTTATTTCAGAAAATTTTATCAATAAATATATTGCGAAAATTCAAACTGTATCATATATTTATTAGTAGAGGCTCACTCATTGATTGCGACTTATGTCGAAAAATTGAATGAGCATTCATTCAAGAATAGGGGGAGAAATGGATGTTCCAAATTAAAAAGGCTGCTGTTCTAGGTTCAGGCGTAATGGGTTCAGGAATTGCGGCACACTTAGCTAATATTGGTATTCCGACATTATTGCTTGATATTGTACCACCTGCGCTTACGAAAGAAGAAGAAGCGAAGGGACTTACATTAGAACATAAAAGTGTGAGAAATCGTTTTAGTAATACGGCTGTGCAAAAACTATTAAAGCAAAAACCAGCTCCTCTGACAGTGAAAGGAAATCTAGCACTGATTGAAGCAGGTAACTTAGAAGATGATCTTGAGCGTCTAGCTGATGTAGATTGGATTATTGAAGTAGTAGTTGAAAACTTAGATATAAAGAAGAAACTATTTGAAAAAGTAGATGCTGTTCGTAAACCTGGCTCAATTGTGAGCTCAAATACATCAGGCATTTCCGTTGAAAAAATGGCAGAGGGTCGTTCAGGCGACTTCCAGAAACACTTCTTAGGCACACACTTTTTTAACCCACCACGATATTTAAAACTTCTAGAGGTAATACCGACGAAAGAAACTGATCCACAAGTATTAAGCTTCATGAAATTATTTGGCGAAGACGTTCTTGGAAAAGGCGTTGTTATCGCAAAAGATACACCAAACTTTATTGGAAACCGCATCGGTACGTATGGCTTGCTTGTAACATTACAAGAAATGATTAAGCGCGGCTATAGCGTTGGAGAAGTTGACTCTGTAACAGGTCCATTAATTGGCCGTCCGAAGAGCGCAACATTCCGTACATTAGATGTTGTTGGTTTAGATACATTCGTACACGTTGCAAATAACGTATATGAAAACGTACAAGAAGAAGAGCGTGATGTATTTAAAGTACCAGCTTTCATGCATGACATGCTTGATAAAAAATGGCTTGGAAGCAAAACAGGTCAAGGATTCTTCTTAAAACAAGGAAAAGAAATTTTAGAATTAAATCCTGAAACGATGGAATACGAAGCGCGTAAAAAATTAAAAGCTGCATCCGTAGAGTTAAGTAAACAAGAAAAAGGATTAGCGAATAAATTGAAAGCGCTTGTATACGCGAAAGACCGCGCAGGAGAGTTGTTATGGAACATTATCACACCGACTCTTTTATACTCTGCAAAACTTCATAAAGAAATTGCGGACGATATCGTTGCAATTGACCAAGCGATGAAGTGGGGCTTCGGATGGGAGCAAGGGCCATTTGAAATTTGGGATGCAATCGGCGTTGAAAAATCCATTCAAAAGATGGAAGAAAACGGCGTAGTTGTTCCGACATGGGTGAAAGAAATGTTAGAGAAAGGTTTCACTACTTTCTATAAACATGATAACGGCGATAGTTACTATTACGATAATGGTGAATATAAGCTAATCGAACGTAACAAAAAAGCAATCTCTCTTAAGCAGTTAAAAGAGAAAAACGGCGTATTAAAGAAAAATAGCGGAGCGAGCTTAATTGATTTAGGCGACGGTATCCTTTGCTTAGAATTCCATTCGAAGAGCAATGCAATCGGTATGGATATTACGCAAATGATTAACTACGCTGTTGATGAAGTAGAGAAGAATTATAAAGGTCTTGTTATCGGAAACCAATCGAAGAACTTCTGCGTTGGTGCGAACCTTGCAATGATCTTAATGGAAGCACAAGACGACAACTACTTTGAAATTGAGTGGGTTGTGAAAAACTTCCAAGATGCAATGACGAAAATTAAGTACTCTTCTAAGCCAGTTGTAGCAGCACCATATGGTATGACGCTTGGCGGCGGTACAGAAGTTTGCTTACCAGCTGCTAGCATTCAAGCTTCTAGCGAGACTTATATGGGCTTAGTAGAAGTAGGTGTTGGCTTAATCCCTGGCGGAGGCGGTAATAAAGAGCTATACATTAAACACTTAAATAAAATGCCAAACGGTGTAGAGTTTGATCTGCAAAAAGTTGCGAATAAAGTATTCGAATCTGTAGCGATGGGGAAAGTTTCTACATCAGCACAAGAAGCTGTATCGAACAACTTCTTAGGCGATAAAGACGGTATTAGTGTGAATGGTGATCACTTACTATATGATGCGAAACAAAAAGCACTTTCTTTATATGAAGCAGGTTATAAAGCACCTATCCGCAAAAAAATACCAGTTGTTGGTGAGACAGGATATGCAACGCTTGTACTTGGTGCAGAAGCAATGCACTTATCAGGTTACATTTCTGAACATGATCTGCACATTGCGAAGAAACTTGCATATGTCATTGCGGGCGGAAAAGTGCCGTACGGAACAGAAGTTGATGAGCAGTATTTATTAGATGTAGAACGTGAAGCATTTATTAGCTTAGTAAGTGAGATGAAATCACAAGCAAGAATGCAGCACATGCTTGTAAAAGGAAAGCCATTACGTAACTAATAACGAGGGGAGATATCGTTCATGAGAGAAGCTGTCATTGTTGCGGGAGCAAGAACACCAATTGGAAAAGCAAAGAGGGGTTCATTAAAAACAGTTCGTCCTGACGATCTAGGGGCGTTAGTAGTAAAAGAAACGTTAAAGCGTGCGAATTATGAAGGACCAATCGATGATTTAATTTTCGGTTGTGCGATGCCAGAAGCAGAGCAAGGTTTAAATATGGCTCGTAATATCGGTGGGCTAGCAGGACTTTCTTACGATGTTCCAGCTATTACAATTAACCGTTACTGTTCTTCAGGGTTACAAAGTATCGCTTACGGAGCAGAGCGCATTATGCTTGGACACTCTGAAGCTGTATTATCAGGCGGAGCGGAATCAATGAGTTTAGTTCCAATGATGGGACACGTTGTTCGTCCGAATAGTCGCCTTGTAGAAGCAGCACCAGAATATTATATGGGTATGGGACATACAGCAGAGCAAGTTGCTGTGAAATATGGAATTTCTCGTGAAGAGCAAGATGCATTTGCAGTAAGAAGTCATCAACGTGCTGCGAAAGCATTAGCTGCAGGGAACTTTGCTGATGAAACAGTATCTGTAGATGTAACATTACGTACTGTTGGTTCAAACAACAAACTGCAAGAAGAAACAATCATTTTCGCACAAGACGAAGGTGTAAGAGCAGAGACAACATTAGATATTTTAGGTAAATTACGTCCAGCATTTAACGTTCGCGGTTCTGTAACAGCTGGTAACTCTTCACAAATGAGTGACGGTGCAGCATCTGTACTATTAATGGATCGTGAAAAAGCAGTGAGCGATGGCATGAAGCCACTTGCAAAATTCCGTTCATTTGCAGTAGCTGGAGTACCACCAGAAGTAATGGGAATCGGTCCAATCGCTGCAATTCCGAAAGCGTTAAAATTAGCTGGCTTAGAGCTATCTGATATCGGTCTATTCGAACTAAACGAAGCATTCGCTTCTCAATCGATCCAAGTTATTCGTGAACTTGGTTTAGATGAGGAAAAAGTAAACGTAAACGGCGGTGCAATCGCACTTGGACATCCACTTGGCTGTACAGGAGCAAAACTAACACTATCTCTTATTCACGAAATGAAACGCCGCAACCAACAATTCGGTATCGTAACAATGTGTATTGGCGGCGGAATGGGAGCAGCGGGAGTGTTTGAATTACTATAAAAAAAGTGTAAGCGGCTCGCTCAGAACGAGAAAACGCTAATACAAAGAATGGAAGCAACAAAGGTTTATAAAAAATAAATGGGAGAGCCAGCTTCTTTCAAAAAGAAAGAAGCGGCTTATGAAAATATAAAGGAGGAAATTTTCATGGAAAAAACAGTAGGAAGTGCGGTTAAAGGCGGTAGCTTTTTAGTAGATGAGATTACGATTGATCAAGTGTTTACGCCAGAAGATTTTTCATCTGAGCATAAAATGATTGCAAAAACGACAGAGGACTTTATCGTAAATGAAGTTCTTCCGGAGCTTGAATATTTAGAGCAACACGAGTTTGATCGTTCTGTTCGTCTTTTAAAAGAAGCTGGCGAACTTGGTTTACTAGGCGCTGACGTACCAGAAGAGTACGGCGGAATTGGCCTTGATAAAGTAAGCTCAGCGTTAATCGCAGAGAAATTCTCTCGCGCTGGTGGCTTTGCAATTACTCACGGTGCTCACGTAGGTATCGGATCGTTACCAATCGTATTATTCGGTAACGAAGAGCAAAAGAAAAAATATTTACCACTACTTGCAACTGGTGAAAAATTAGCTGCATATGCATTAACTGAGCCAGGTTCAGGATCTGACGCATTAGGTGCAAAAACAACTGCACGTTTAAATGCTGAAGGTACACATTACGTATTAAATGGTGAAAAACAATGGATTACAAACTCTGCATTCGCTGATGTATTTGTTGTATATGCAAAAATAGATGGTGAGCATTTCTCAGCATTTATCGTAGAGAAAGAGTATCCAGGCGTATCTACAAGCCCAGAAGAAAAGAAAATGGGTATTAAATGTTCTTCAACTCGTACGTTAATTTTAGAAGATGCATTAGTACCGAAAGAAAACTTACTTGGTGAAATCGGTAAAGGTCATATTATCGCATTCAACATTTTAAATATCGGTCGTTATAAATTAGGTGTTGGTACAGTTGGATCTGCGAAACGTGCAGTAGAAATTTCAGCACAATATGCAAACCAACGTCAACAGTTCAAACAACCAATCGCTCGCTTCCCATTAATTCAAGAGAAACTTGCGAATATGGCAGCGAAAACATATGCAGCTGAAAGCTCTGTATATCGTACAGTAGGTTTATTCGAAAGCCGCATGAGCACATTATCTGAAGAGGAAGTAAAAGACGGTAAAGCAGTAGCAGCTTCTATCGCTGAATATGCAATCGAGTGTTCTTTAAATAAAGTATTTGGTTCTGAAGTACTAGATTATACAGTAGATGAAGGTGTTCAAATTCACGGTGGTTACGGATTTATGGCAGAGTACGAGATTGAAAGAATGTACCGCGATTCTCGTATTAACCGTATTTTCGAAGGAACGAACGAAATTAACCGCCTAATCGTACCAGGTACGTTCTTACGTAAAGCGATGAAAGGTGAATTACCACTTCTTCAAAAAGCACAAAAATTACAAGAAGAGTTAATGATGATGATGCCAGAAGAAGTAGGCGATGAGCCATTAGCACTTCAAAAATATTTAGTAACTAACGCGAAGAAAATCGGTTTAATGGTAGCTGGATTAGCTGCTCAAAAATACGGTAAAGCATTAGATAAAGAGCAAGAAATTCTTGTGAATATCGCTGACATCGTAAGTAACCTATATGCAATGGAATCAGCTGTTCTTCGTACAGAAAAAGCAATTAAAACAACTGGTCTTGAAAAGAATAAACAAAAAGTGTTATACACTGAAGTATTCTGCCAAGAAGCATTCAACGAAATCGAAGCAGATGCGAAAGAAACACTTATCGCAGTTGAAAATGGCGACATGCTGCGCATGATGTTATCATCATTACGCAAATTAACACGCCACACGCCACTTAACGTAATTCCGAAGAAACGTGAAATCGCTGCGAAAATTTTAGAAGATGAGCGTTACACAGTTTAATACCTTTAAAGAACAGTAGTCGTTTATACGACTACTGTTCTTTTTTTTTGAAAAAATGAAATTTTTAGTGACATAAAACTAATGGCATTAGTATAATAAAACTAATAGCATTAGTTTTTTCGGAAAGGGAGCTGGAAATATGAGAATGATACATGAAAAAACGGTATATCAATTGTCATTTTTGCCAAGAGTGTTTCCTGTGAATTGTTACTTTGTGGAGGAAGAAGATGGTTTAACTTTAATTGATGCGGCTTTGCCATATAGCGCAAAAGGTATTTTACAGGCGGCTGAGAAAATAGGGAAACCAATTACTAATATTGTATTAACACATGCGCATGATGATCACATCGGTGCGTTAGACGCATTAAAAGAAGTACTTCCTGATGTTCCAGTTTATATTTCTAAGCGGGACGCAAGGTTGTTAGAAGGAGATACAACATTACAAAGGGATGAACCAAATGTGCCGATAAAAGGCGGTGTACCTAAAAAAGTGAAAACGAGGCCGGATGTTTTATTGGAAGATGGCGCCCGAATTGGATCGCTTCTTGCGATTATGACACCGGGACATACGCCAGGTTCCATGTCGTTTCTTGATGTGCGAAATAAAGCTCTTATTGCCGGGGATGCATTCCAAACAAGAGGAGGTATGGCTGTTTCGGGACAAATGAAATTTTGGTTTCCGTTTCCTGCGATGGCAACGTGGAGCAAAGAAATAGCATTACAAAGTGCAGAGAAGCTAAGAGAATATGAGCCTTCCTTGCTTGCGGCAGGACATGGAAAAATGATAAAAGATCCAGACGCTGTCATAAAACTTGCTATTAAGGAAGCTAAGCGGAATATAGAAAGTATGAAAGAAGGTTAATTTATGTCACCGAGAATCGGACTTACATTACAAAAAATTGTAGAAACAGCGGCAGAAATTGCAGATGAAAATGGGATACAAGAAGTAACATTAGCATCATTAGCGCAAAGGTTGGGGATACGTTCGCCCTCTCTATATAATCATGTGAAAGGGCTACAAGATGTACGGAAAAATCTTGGTATTTACGGAATAAAACAGCTGCATAACAGACTGGAAGAAGCGGCCTCGGATAAACGTATGGATGAAGCAATTCATGCTTTAGGAGAAGCGTATGTAGCATTCGTACGCAAACATCCTGGACTGTATGAAGCAACCTTTTTACGAGATGAAGAAGTAAGAAAAGCAGGTGACGGAATTGTAAAGCTTTGTCTTCAGATTTTACAACAATACGGCTTAGAAGGAGAGAATGCACTTCATGCGACACGTGGATTCAGAAGTATTTGTCATGGATTTGCGTCGATTGAACAGCAGGGGGGATTTGGTTTGCCGCTAGATTTAGATACAAGTTTACATTTATTATTGGAAACGTTTATTAAAGGATTACATGTAATGAGAGATTGAATAAGAGGAAACCTTAGAAGTGATTCTAAGGTTTTTTAGTGCATATAATCCCAAAAGAACAGAATACTAAATCTTGAATGAACAAAGAAAGGTAGGAGTATTCTATGCAAAACTTAACAGAGCTTGAAGTTGAAAATTTGCGTCATTTAATTGGTGGTCATGCGACGATTATTAACAAATTGGACCAGTATGCACAGGCTTGTACAGATCCAGAGTTGAAACAAATGCTACAAAAGGATGCGCAAGATGCGCGAAATACAAAACAGCAATTAATGACTTTCTTAGGATAGGAGGAAGCGGAAGATGAATGAAAAAGATATGGTAAATGATTATTTAGCAGGATTAAATGCAAGTTTAACAAGTTATGCAAATTATATTTCTCAGTCTGATAATGAACAGTTACATCAAACGTTAATTCAAATTCGTAATCAGGATGAAGAGCGCCAACGTAATATGTATGAATACGCAAAGCAAAAAAGCTATTATAAGCCAGCAGCACCTGCTAATCCGATGATTGTGCAGCAACTAAAAAGCCAATTAAGTGCGGAATAATAGGATGAAAAGACGAGCGAACGGAGTCGCTCGTCTTTTTTTATTTTGCATATGTCAATAAATATATAATAAATATTTTTCCAGTTGTAACAAATATGACGAAAATTGAATATAACAATTCACAAAAAGGACAAGAGTTTGTTCAATAATTCACAAAGTATCCATGGTTTCTATCGTGGGAATCTCTATAATGAAGAGTGTAAAGAACAAAAAATAGATTACATGATCAATTAGGAGAGATTGCTATGAATAGAAACACAAGAAAAATTGCAATTATCGGTACTGGATTAGTTGGATCAAGTTGTGCGTATTCCATTGTAAACCAAGGAATTTGCGAAGAATTATTATTAATTGATATAAATCATGAACGTGCAGTTGGGGAAGCGATGGATTTATCACACTGCATTAACTTTACAAATACAAGAACAAAAGTATATGCAGGAAACTATGAAGACTGCAAAGATATGGACATTGTCATTATTACAGCAGGACCAGCGCCGAAGCCTGGACAAAGTCGTTTAGACACTTTAGGAGCAAGCGCTAAGATTATGGAGAGTGTTGTGAATGGCGTAATGGAAAGTGGATTTGATGGTATTTTCTTACTTGCGTCGAACCCAGTTGATATTATTACATATCAAGTTTGGAAATTATCTGGTTTACCTAGAAATCGCGTAATCGGTACAGGTACATCATTAGATTCTTCCCGCTTAAGAACAATTTTATCTGAAATGTTACATGTAGATCCTCGTAGTATCCATGGATACTCATTAGGGGAACATGGGGATTCTCAAATGGTTGCTTGGTCACATGTAGCTGTTGGAGGAAAGCCAATTTTGCAAATCTTAGAAGAGCAAAAAGAACGTTTCGGTGAAATAGATTTAGATGAAATCGTTGAGAAGACTGCAAAAGCAGGGTGGGAAATTTATAAACGAAAAGGTACTACTTATTATGGAATCGGAAATTCTCTAGCGTATATTGCTAGTTCAATCTTTAATGATGATCACCGTGTAATTGCTGTATCGGCTATTTTAGATGGTGAGTATGGTGAATATGACATTTGTACAGGAGTACCAGCAATTATTACTAGAGACGGTGTAAGAGAAGTTGTAGAACTAAACTTATCAGAAGATGAAGAAATCCGCTTTGCAAAATCAAACGATGTTTTACGCGATTATATGAAAACAATTGGTTACTAAATTATAGGAGAAGGTGAAACAAATGAAGGAATATATAATGTCTCGTGTGTTTAAAGCATCTGCCGGAATAGCACAAGGTATTTTCGTATCCCTTGGAATTGGTTTACTAATCGAAAATATAGGAAGAATTGTTGATATCCCATTACTTATTACAATCGGAGTTGTTGCAAAATCACTTATGGCACCAGCTATTGGAGCAGGGATTGCATTCATGCTCGGTGCAAACGGACTCGTAATCTTTTCGGCGATGGTAGCTGGAGCGATTGGTGCTGGATCCATTTCAATTACTGAAGCTGGTCTTATCATTAAAACAGGTGAACCAATCGGTGCACTATTAACAGCGACTTTAGCTGTGTATATTGGTAAACGATTAAGTGGAAAAACTGCTTTAGATATGATGCTCGTTCCATTTGCAGCCATATTAGGTTCTGGTTTAGTCGGTATTTGGTTAGCCCAAAATATTAGCCCGGTTTTAAATACAGTTGGAGCATTCATTAAAGATAGTTCAGCTGGTAGCCCATTTATCGCTTCTATCGTGATTGCTGTAGTTTGGGGACTATTACTTATCTCTCCAGCTTCATCAGCTGCTTTAGCGATAGCACTTAGCTTAGATGGTGTTGCAGGAGGTGCAGCTCTTGCTGGATGTGTTGCTCAGTTTATCGGATTCTCTGTTATCTCAGCGAAAGAAAATAATTTAGGTGGCATATTAGCTCAGGCACTTTGTACTCCGAAAGTACAGTTGCCGAACATTACTAAAAATCCAATGATTCTCGTCCCAACTGTCGTCGCCAGTGCTATAGTGGGCCCAGTATCAGCATTAATTTTCCAACTGGAAGCAGGAAAAGAAATTGCAGGTCTTGGATTAAGTTCTCTTATCGCACCAATTAATTTAATTTCCAGCCAAGGATGGGAAGTTGTCCCAGCGATGATAATCACTTATATCATTATCCCAGTAGCTGTTTCTTATATACTTTACATTGCTCTTAAAAAAGCAGGTCGTATTCACTCAGGTGATATGACTGTACCGCAATCTTAATTTGAAAATCTCCTTAATAATAGAGAAAAGCAGACTGAAGAAGCCACAGTCTGCTTTTTTACATTTTATGATTTTGTTTTACTGGAACGCGTACTGTTTCTTTTGCTAATAATAGCTGAACACCGAAGTATAGTATGCTTGCGAGTGTCATTCCAGAAATAGCATCTACAAAAGCATGTTGCTTTGTAAATAGTGTTGATAAAATAATAAGCGTGCCGAAGAACGTAAGGATGTAATACTCAAAAGCATGTTGTTCTCTACGTCTAAAGGCAGCTAACATAATTACAAAGGTGGTAAGGACATGAATGCTTGGGAAACAGTTTACTGGTTGATCAATACTATAAATATAGCGGACTAGTTCGGAAAATACGTCCGTTCCAACGACTGTTGGACGTGGTACAGTTGTCTGCCAAAAATAATAAATAGAAAAACAAGCAAGTTTTCCAAGAATAACACTACTTAAAGTGACATAATATTGCTTTCGATCAGCAAAACAGTAATAAATAAGTGCGCCGTATAAGTAAGGAAACCAAAGTAAATAAGGAATAATAAATGCTTTCACAAATGGAATCCAATCATCTACTACAGTTGTGACATCCACTGCGTGTACAGTAGATTTATTTAATACATCGTAAAGGGGACTTACGAGTACGAGTAGAAGTATATAACTTAACGGAAGAAAAGATGAGAGTTTAAAATTCTTCATGATAAGCTCCTATGTTTTAGTAATGTAAGTAAATTCAATTGATTATAATATAGAAAATCCAATTGGGCTATCGATTTCACTTACATTTTCTTGAATTTACCTTACACTTTTGTCACTTGACTTAAAAGAGGGAGAGGGTGCTAAATGAAGCGTTCATTTTATTTCTTATTTTTTATATTGTTATGCCTAGTGGCTACTGGGTGTGCAAAGGATAAAGAAGGAGAGAAATTAGAATACAACGGGAGAGCACTCGTAATTGGAGTTATTGGTGAAAAGCCGAAAGATACGTTTAGAAATATAAAGTTTGAAAACGTGAAGTTAGAGGAGATGAAGGAGAAATCAGCAAAGGTTGATGGTTTTCTCGTCATGAAAGAATATTTTCAAGAAGCATCAAAGGAACAGTATACGGACTTATTTTTATCGTTAAAGAAGCCAGTGTTTTTTATCGGTTTAAAGGATAGACCATATTTGATTTTTACTGAAAAAGATTTAGATTATGATAATGCGCCAAGGGATAGAGCGATGATGTATACGCAAGGGTTTGTAAATATGGGAAGCTCTGAAGGACAATACTGGGGTATGGGGTTATATAATGACACTGTTTCCGATCAAAGTATTCATAATATGTATATCATAGTATTTCAAACAATTTCAGACTATTTGAGTAGATAACGAAGGAGCCTGTAAACGAGGCTTCTTATTTTTATTTTAAATAAACGTTTGTTTAAGGTGTATGTTCGGCACGAAAGGTTCTATGTATTTCAAAGGCTAATGTAGAAAAATCGGAAATTAAATAAACGTTTGTTTAAGATATATGTTCGGTATGAAAAAATATATGTATTTCAAAGGTTGAGGTAGAAAAATCGGAAATTAATCAAACGTTTGTTTAAGATATATGTTCGGCATGGGATGAGAAAAAATTTTTAAAAAAATTATATATTTATTTTTTCTTGATAAATGGCGGAAAAATAAGAAAAATTAGCAGGATTATTAAAAATTATCACGAAATAAGTAAAAGTTTAGCGAATAATCGTTTGAAATAATAAAACGTTTTCTATATGATAAAGGTAAAGGTTAGTAAAAAAGTAGGTGAATTTATGACAGTAACATTTTATTCATATCCAAAGTGTGGCACATGTCAAAAAGCAAAAAAATGGTTTGAGGCAAACGATGTAGCATATGAGATGATTCATATTGTTGAAAATCCACCGTCAAAAGAAGATTTACGTAATTTACATGAGAAAAGTGAATTGCCATTAAAAAAATTCTTTAATACAAGTGGAATGCGTTACCGCGAACTTGGTTTAAAAGATAAGTTAAAGGATGCAAGCGAAGACGAAATGTACGAGCTTTTAGCATCTGATGGCATGTTAATTAAACGTCCAATTGTAACAAATGGAACGAGTGTAACACTTGGTTTTAACGAAGAGCAGTTTGAAAGTGTGTGGAAAAAGTACCAATAAGGTATTTTTACATAATTAATACATTCACTGGAGGTACAGTCATGAGCATTCCAAATAATTTACGTTACTCTGAAGAACACGAATGGGTAAAAACAGAAGGTAATGCGGTTGTTATCGGTATTACTCATTTTGCGCAAGGTGAGTTAGGCGATATCGTATTCGTTGAACTTCCTGAAGTAGGTGCAACAATCCAAGCTGACGAGCCATTCGGAAGCGTAGAATCTGTTAAAACAGTTTCTGAATTATACGCACCTGTAAGTGGTAAAGTTGTAGCAGTAAACGAAGAATTAAGTGACCAACCAGAACTTGTTAACGAATCTCCATACGAGGGTGCATGGATGGTTAAAGTTGAACTTTCTGATGCAAGCCAAGTTGAGAAGTTATTAACTGCAGAAAAATATGCAGAAATGACAAACCAAGACTAATTATAGTCGACTAAAGGACAGCCTTTGTGCTGTCCTTTTTTATGTTGTGTTACATAATGAATTTGAAAGCACATATATATTAGTTATCATATAGGAGAAGATTTTTGAAAAACTTTTTCGCAGATGTTTCATGTTGATTGAGTGGGTTTCGCTTCTTCCTGCGAGGCAAAAAGCACCTCGAGTTCAGGGGTTCGGGTGCCCTCTTGTTCTGGTCAAGCCGCTTGCGCTTTTCATTGTCCAGCTCCACCTCCTAGCCCTTCATGTCTAAGAACCTTCCGCACGAGAAGACAAAAAGCGTCTTCTGTGCGAAAGAACCTTAGCCAACAGGGCTAAACAGTCGGTTCCGCTTTTCTTTTGCAAAAATAAACAGGAAACAACATGAAAATAACGAATATACTATATACTAAGTTAAAGGTTGTATAGTATATGGTGATCGGGTGATGACATATGATTTATGTGGAAAAAGTCATTATTGTAGAAGGTAAGTCAGACAGAAGAAAGATTGAATCTATTATTCGTGAACCGGTGGAAATTGTTTGTACAAATGGTACAATTGGTTTGTCGAAAATGGATGAGCTCATTGATCAATTTTTTGATAAGGACGTATATGTGCTAGTGGATGCTGATGATGCAGGGGAAAAGTTAAGGAAACAATTTCGAAAAGAATTTCCGCAAGCAGAGCATATTTATATTGATCGCTCGTATCGCGAGGTGGCGACTGCGCCTTCTTCACATTTAGCAAATGTATTATGGGGAGCTGACATTGACGTTTATACAGAATATTTACGGTAAGGAATGATAGAAGTGATTGACTGGACAGGTACCGAAGCTACAGCCCTAATAGAAAACGAAGAAAAAACAGTGCTATATGTATATACACCAATGTGTGGAACATGCCAATTAGCAAAAAAGATGTTAACGGTTGTCGAGATGACGATTGAAGATTTGAAAATTGGAATGTTAGATTTAAATTATGCTCCGCATTTAGCGAAAGAGTATGGAATCGAAAGTGTACCGTGTTTACTTATTTTTGAAAATGGGACACTAATGAAGAAGATATATGCATTTCATTCGGTTGAATATTTATATATGGAATTAAAGTAGGCGGCAAAGTTTTTTGCCGCCTCGACATATTTCTTGGGAAATATGTCGACATGCAGGATAGGTACAGTATTTGTCGAGCGAAAGTAACAGGATTGCTCTTTAGTAAGAGGGAATGGTATGTAATAGAAAGTGATATGAAGGATGTGATTTAGGGTGGAATTATATTCTTTGCTGCAATCATTTGTAAATTACGCTAATGGTCAATATCATTTAGAACCGCTTTTAAGGCAAGGAGAAAGAACTGTTAATTTTCGTTTTGGAGATGAATGCTGTTCATTACAAATTTCAAGGGATTATATTGAACTTTTGAAAGAGGAAAGAGGAACAGAACAAATCGTGTGTTTAGGGGAAGAGGATGTAAAACGTTTGGTGAGTGGAAATATAAGGTTGCAGACGTTAATGAGCGATGGGCGTGTGCAATATTCGGGAACGTATCGAACGATGTTGTTAATTGAATCAATGTTTCATATATGTAAGCCGATGTCAGTGGGTGCTTAAAAGTCTGAAGTTTCTTTTTTTGCAAAAATTTCTGTTGACATGGTGTATGGATATTGATACAATTCAATTCATAAAATATAGACAATTTCATAAATTTCAAATCAGACGAAAATTTAATCTGATTTCTCTTATCAAGAGAGGTGGAGGGACTGTGCCCTGTGAAGCCCGGCAACCGTCAACTTATGTTGAAATGGTGCCAATTCCTGCAAAGCAAATGCTTTGAGAGATGAGAGAGAGGGATAATGTTGTTATATACGCATATAAACCTTTCTGCTTCTCTAAAGCGGAAAGGTTTTTTTGTTGTTTGAATGTGGAGGACATTCAAATAATAAGAGGAGCTATAACGATGGACTACACGCATCAAAAATAAAAAAATTGCGGAGTCTATCCAAACAAAAAAGGGGTGAACATCATGATCTTATTAGAAAATGTAAAGAAAATATATAAGGCAAAAAGCGGTGATGTCACTGCTGTAGATAACGCCAACTTACAAATAGAGAAAGGCGAAATATTTGGTGTTATCGGATATAGTGGCGCTGGGAAAAGTTCTTTAATTAGATTGTTTAATCAGTTAGAGAAACCAACTTCTGGCCAAATTACAATTGCAAATCGTGTCATTTCAGCAATTACAGGAAGTGAACTTCGTAAGGCAAGGCAAGAAATTGGAATGATTTTTCAGCACTTCAACTTACTTTGGTCACGAACTGTACGCGAAAATATCGCATTTCCACTTGAGATTGCAGGGGTTGATAAGGAGAAGAGAAGAAAACGTGTTGATGAGTTAATTCATCTCGTTGGATTAGAAGGAAGAGGAGACGCGTATCCATCCCAGTTAAGTGGTGGACAAAAGCAGCGCGTTGGGATTGCCAGAGCGTTAGCTAACAACCCACAAGTGCTTTTATGTGACGAAGCAACGTCAGCACTTGATCCGGAAACGACAGATCAAATTTTAGATTTACTACTCGATATTAATAAGCGTCTCGGTTTAACAATTGTATTGATTACACATGAGATGCACGTAATTCGAAAGATTTGTAATCGTGTTGCGGTAATGGAGAAAGGGAAAATCGTAGAAACAGGTCCAGTACTTGACGTATTCCGTAATCCACAGCAAGACATTACGAAACGCTTTGTACAGCAGTTAACAGATTCTGAAGATACAAACGAAACAATTGAAAGTTTAATTGAAAAATATCCAGATGGAAAAGTAATTCGCTTGCAGTTTGTCGGTGAGGCTGTAGAAAGACCAGTACTCCAAAGATTAATGCAACGCAGTGATATAGAAGTTAGCATTTTGCAAGGAAATATCGCACAAACGAATAACGGTTCTTACGGAAGTTTAGTTGTTCATTTAAATGGTGAGGAAACAGCGATCCAGCAAGCGATAGAAGGAATACATCAAGATCAAGTAGAGCTGGAGGTGATTGCACATGGATAAGTTACTCGCAAATGTTGATTGGAATCAAATGTTAGAAGCGACTGGTGAAACGTTATATATGACGGCAATTGCGGCGCTTGCCACATTTGTTTTAGGACTCATTTTAGGATTGTTACTCTTTATGACAGCGAAAGATAATTTATGGGAAAACAAAGCGGTTAATACAGGAATTGGAGCGTTCGTAAACATATTCCGTTCTATACCGTTCATCATTTTAATCATTTTATTAATTCCATTCACAAAGATTATCCTTGGAACAATTCTCGGGGCGAGTGCAGCATTGCCAGCTTTAATTATTGGAGCGGCACCATTTTACGCGAGAATGGTTGAAATCGCACTTCGCGAGATTGATAAAGGTGTAATTGAAGCTTCAAAAGCGATGGGAGCAAAAACAAGCACAATTATTTTGAAGGTGTTAATTCCAGAATCGTTACCAGCGTTAGTATCTGGTATTACGGTTACGACAATTGCTTTAGTAGGATATACAGCAATGGCAGGAGTTGTTGGTGCTGGTGGTCTTGGGACACTTGCTTACTTAGAAGGATTCCAGCGTGGGAATAACGATGTAACAATCGTCGCAACAATTTGTGTATTGCTAGTTGTATTTTTCATTCAATGGATTGGTGATAGTGTAACGACTCGAATAGATAAAAGATAATGAAAACAGGGGGCATTTAAAATGAAAAAATTATTACTTACAGCACTTATTTCAACTTCAATTTTTGGTTTAGCTGCTTGTGGCGCGAAAGATAAAGATGAAAAGAAACTAGTTGTTGGGGCTTCTAACGTACCGCATGCGGTTATTTTAGAAAAGGCAAAGCCATTACTTGAGAAAAAAGGAATTGAGTTAGAAATTAAAAAATTCCAAGACTACGTGTTGCCAAATAAATCGTTAGCAGATAAAGAATTAGATGCTAACTACTTCCAGCATATTCCGTATTTAGAAAAAGAAATTAAAGATAAAAAATATGACTTTGAAGTAGCTGGGAAAATTCATTTAGAGCCGATTGGTGTGTACTCTCAAAAATATAAGAGCTTAAAAGAACTTCCAGACGGGGCAACAATTATTATGAGTAATTCTGTTGCTGACCATGGACGTGGCTTAGCAATTTTACAAAAAGAAGGCATTTTAAAAATTAAAGACGGAGTAGATCCAGTTAAAGCGACTACAAAAGATATTGCGGATAATCCGAAAAATCTAAAATTCAAAACGGATATCGAGCCTGGTTTATTACCACAAGTGTATAACAATAAAGAAGGCGATGCTGTTTTAATTAACTCTAACTATGCAATTGATGCGAAATTAAATCCAGAAAAAGATGCAATTGCAATTGAAGGAAATGATTCTCCATACGCAAACGTAGTAGCTGTTCGTAAAGGTGATAAAGATAAGAAAGAGATCAAGGCTCTTATAGAAGTATTACATTCTAAAGAAATTGAAGACTTTATTAATAAAGAATATAAAGGAGCGGTTGTTCCTGTAAAAGAATAATTGCTGAAAAGGGCTGGTGTATGCCAGCCCTTTTTATAACTACATAACTATAGGGGAGAAGGGGATATCATATGAAAAAAATTATACTGTCAGTTGTTACAGCACTGTCTGTATTTACATTAGCTGCCTGCGGGGGTAAAGAGGAGAATAAGCTCGTTGTTGGAGCTTCTAACGTGCCGCACGCTGTTATTTTAGAGAAAGCACAACCGATATTAGAGAAAAAAGGCATTAAATTAGAGATTAAAAAGTTCCAGGACTATGTTCTGCCGAATAAAGCGTTAGCGGATAAAGAAATTGATGCGAACTATTTCCAGCACATTCCGTATTTAGATAAAGAAATTCAAGAAAAAGGATATAAAATTGTAAATGCAGGAAAAATTCATTTAGAGCCAATGGGCATTTATTCTAAGAAATATAAAAGCTTAAAAGATCTTCCAGATGGAGGAACGGTTATTATGAGTAATAACGTAGCTGAGCGTGGCCGTATGCTAGCTTTATTACAAAAAGGCGGCGTTATTAAATTAAAAGACGGTGTAGATGTTGTTAAAGCGACAGTAAAAGATGTTGTAGAGAACCCGAAAAATTTAAAGTTTAAAACAGATGTAGAACCTGGACTTTCACCGAAGTTGTACGAAAACAACGAAGGTGATGCTTTATTTATTAATTCAAACTACGCAATTGATGCGAAATTAAATCCAACAAAGGATGCAATTGCAATTGAAGGATCAGACTCTCCTTATGCAAATATTATTGCAGTTCGTAAAGGTGACGAGAAGAAAAAAGAAATTAAAGAGTTAGTAGAAGTGCTACATTCAAAAGAAATTCAGGACTTTATTAATAAAGAATATAAAGGTGCTGTACTTCCAGTAAATGAATAAGTGCAGGAAAGGACTGGAAAATTACCAGTCCTTTTTTCTTTATATAAATAAGAAGAAAGGTGTATCATATAAGGATGCAAGGGAAATACTTATATACATTTGTGAAAAAATTGTTACATTTTTTCATCGTTTGCGATATCATTTTATTTGATATAAGATTAGAATGAGAATAAAATGAGAATATGAACGTTTTAGTAATTTTTAAAATGTATATATAGGATTAATGGAGGTATTGAGATGGCTGGTTCTACATTAACGGTTAAAGACTTACATGTATCAATTGATGGAAAAGAAATTTTAAAAGGTGTAAACCTTGAAGTAAAAGGTGGAGAAATCCACGCAATTATGGGACCTAACGGAACAGGTAAATCAACTTTATCTTCTGCCATTATGGGTCACCCAAAGTATGAAGTAACAGAAGGTAGCATCATCATCGACGGTGAAGATGTATTAGAAATGGAAGTAGACGAGCGCGCGCAAGCAGGTCTATTCTTAGCAATGCAATATCCAAGTGAAATTAGCGGAGTAACAAACGCTGACTTCTTACGTTCTGCAATTAATGCACGTCGTGAAGAAGGCGATGAAATTTCTCTTATGAAATTTATCCGTACATTAGATAAAAACATGGAATTCCTAGAAATGGATCCAGAAATGGCACAACGTTACTTAAACGAAGGTTTCTCTGGCGGTGAGAAAAAACGTAACGAAATTCTTCAATTAATGATGATTGAGCCAAAAATCGCAATCTTAGATGAAATCGACTCTGGTCTTGATATCGATGCGTTAAAAGTTGTATCTAAAGGTATTAACCAAATGCGTGGCGAAGAGTTCGGTTGCCTAATGATTACGCATTACCAACGTTTATTAAACTACATCACTCCAGATTTCGTTCACGTTATGATGAACGGTCGTATCGTTAAATCTGGTGGCCCTGAGCTTGCACAACGTCTAGAAGCTGAAGGTTACGACTGGATTAAAAAAGAATTAGGTATTGAAGACGAAACAACAGAGCAAGAAGCGTAAGAGAGGAGCATAAACATGACAATCGGTACATTACCTTTCGATCAAGAAACAATCCGTCAACGCGCAAGCGAAGTAAACGAAGCTGCTTGGTTGACTGAGTTCCGCTTACAAGCTCTTGCACAAGCAACTGAACTTCCAATGCCAACGCCTGATAAAACGAAAATTGAAAAATGGGACTTTATCGGAAAAGGCGACGCTGCTAAGCAAGAGCCTGTAAGTTCTTTAACAGAGCTTCCAGAAGCAGTGAAAAACTTAATCGATGAAAATAACAGCGTATTAGTGCAACGTACTGGTACAACTGCGTTCGTTTCTTTAGCAGACGAAGCAAAAGAAAAAGGTGTTATTTTTACAGACATCGTAACAGCTGCAACAGAGCATGCTGAACTATTACAAAAGTATTTAATGAAAGACGGCGTGAAGGTAGACGAGCATCGTTTAACTGCACTTCATGCTGCATTAATCAACGGCGGTGCATTCGTATATGTTCCGAAAAACGTTGTTCTTGAAACTCCACTTCAAGCTGTATTCTTAGTAGACGGCGAAGAAGCTAACGTATATAACCACGTATTATTCGTAGCTGATGCGAACAGTACTGCAACTTATGTAGAAAACTACGTTGCAAATGAAAATGCTAAAGGTATTGCAAATATCGTAGCAGAAGTAATCGTGGAACAAGGCGCACAAGTGAAATTCGGTGCGGTTGATCTATTAGCAAAAGACGTAACAACTTACGTTAACCGCCGCGGTATTGTAGGACGCGACGGCCGCATTGATTGGGCTCTAGGCCTTATGAATGACGGAAACACAATTTCAGAGAACGTTACAAACTTAATGGGCGACGGTTCATATGCTGATACGAAAACAGTAACAATTGGCCGTGGTAACCAAACACAAAACTTTACAACTAAAGTTGTTCACTTCGGTAAACACTCTGAAGGTTGGATTTTAAAACACGGTGTACAAAAAGATAGTGCAACATCTATCTTTAACGGAATTGGTAAGATTGAACACGGTGCATCTAAATCAAATGCACAACAATCTTCTCGCGTTCTTATGTTAGATGAGAAAGCTCGTGGGGATGCAAACCCAATTCTTTTAATCGACGAAGATGATGTAATGGCAGGTCACGCAGCTTCAGTAGGCCGCGTAGATCCGTACCAATTATACTACTTGATGAGCCGTGGTATTCCAAAACGCGAAGCAGAACGTTTAGTCATCCATGGATTCTTAGCACCTGTAGTTAATGAGCTTCCAATTGAAGGAGTAAAGGCACAGCTTGTTGAGGTAATTGAAAGGAAAGTTCGCTAATGAATATTCATGAAATACGCAAACAGTTTCCAATTCTTGATCAAAAAGTGAACGGCAAACAACTTGTTTATTTCGATAGTGCAGCAACTTCTCAAAAACCAATTCAAGTCATTGAAACGTTAGAACGTTACTATAAAGAATATAATTCTAACGTGCATCGCGGTGTTCATACGCTCGGTACGAAAGCTACCGACGCGTATGAAGGTGCACGCGAGAAAGTTCGCAAGTTTATTAACGCGAAATCAATGGAAGAGATTATTTTCACGCGCGGAACGACAACTGCATTAAATACAGTAGCGGCTAGCTATGGTCTTGAAAATGTAAAAGAAGGCGATGAAATCGTTATTTCTTACATGGAGCACCATAGTAACATCATTCCGTGGCAACAAGTTGCGAAGAAAACTGGTGCAACTTTAAAATACCTTCCGCTTCAACCAGACGGTACAATTTCTTTAGAAGATGTTCGTCAAACAGTTACACCGAATACAAAAATCGTTTCTATTATGCAAGTATCAAACGTACTTGGAACGATTAATCCTGTAAAAGAAATCGGAGCAATCGCACACGAAAATGGCGCAATTATGGTCGTTGACGGTGCACAAAGTACACCTCATATGAAAGTAGATGTACAAGATTTAAACTGTGATTTCTACGCATTATCTGCTCATAAGATGTGCGGACCTACAGGTATCGGCGTATTATATGGTAAAAAAGAATTGCTAAACAATATGGAGCCAATTGAATTTGGCGGTGAAATGATTGATTTCGTAGATTTACAAGAATCTACTTGGAAAGAGCTTCCGTGGAAGTTCGAAGCAGGTACACCGATTATCGGTAATGCAATCGGACTTGGTGCGGCAATTGATTTCTTAGAAGAAATCGGTCTTCATAATATTGAAAAGCATGAGCATGAATTAGCGCAATACGCTTTAGAAAGACTATCAGAAGTAGATGGCGTTACAATTTATGGTCCAAAGCATCGCGCTGGTCTTGTTACATTTAATATTGAAGACGTACATCCTCACGATGTAGCGACAGTATTAGATGTAGAAGGCATTGCGGTTCGCGCAGGACACCACTGTGCACAACCGCTTATGAAGTGGCTAAAAGCTTCTTCAACAGCACGTGCGAGCTTCTATTTATATAATACAAAAGAAGAAATTGATACATTTGTTGAATCGCTAATCAAGACAAAGGAGTATTTCACAAATGTCATTTAATAATTTAGATACGTTATATCGTCAAGTTATTATGGATCATTATAAAAATCCTCGTAACCATGGCGTGTTAGAAGATAGTGTTACAGTAAACTTGAACAATCCAACTTGCGGCGACCGTATTCAACTTACGATGAAGGTAGAAGAGGGTATTGTACAAGAGGCGAAGTTTGAAGGAGAAGGATGTTCTATCTCAATGTCTTCAGCTTCGATGATGACACAAGCAGTAAAAGGAAAGAAAATTGAAGAAGCACTTCAGCTTTCGAAAATTTTCTCTGACATGATGCTAGGAAAAGAGTACGATGACAGCATTGATTTAGGAGATATTGAAGCATTACAAGGCGTATGCAAGTTCCCTGCACGTATTAAATGTGCAACATTAGCGTGGAAAGCGTTAGAAAAGGGCTTAAACGAAGATAAGTAATGTTAAAGGTTCCTAAAAACGAGGTTATCTAAGGAGGGACACACCAACATGGCGAAGCAACTGCCAGATATCGGCGATTATAAATATGGTTTCAAAGACAAAGACGTTTCGATTTTCCGTGCTGGACGCGGTTTAACAAAAGAAATCGTAGAAGAGATTTCACGTATGAAAGAAGAACCACAGTGGATGTTAGACTTCCGTTTAAAATCACTGGATAAGTTCTATGAAATGCCAATGCCACAATGGGGCGGCGACTTAAACGACTTAGATTTCGATGAAATTACGTACTACGTAAAACCATCTGAGAAATCTGAGAAGTCTTGGGATGAAGTACCTGAGGAAATTAAAGCAACATTTGATAAATTAGGTATCCCAGAAGCTGAGCAAAAATATTTAGCTGGTGTATCTGCACAGTACGAATCTGAAGTTGTATACCACAACATGAAAGAAGACCTAGAAGCTCTAGGAATCGTCTTCAAAGATACAGATAGCGCATTAAAAGAGAACGAAGATATTTTCCGTGAGCATTTCGGAAAAGTAATCCCACCAACAGACAACAAATTCTCTGCATTAAACTCTGCAGTTTGGTCTGGTGGATCATTCATCTACGTTCCAAAAGGTATTAAAGTTGATACACCACTTCAAGCGTATTTCCGTATTAACTCTGAAAATATGGGACAATTCGAGCGTACGCTTATTATCGTAGACGAAGGAGCACACGTACACTACGTAGAAGGTTGTACAGCACCTGTTTACACGACTAACTCACTTCACAGTGCGGTAGTAGAAATCATCATTAAAAAAGATGCATATTGCCGTTACACAACAATCCAAAACTGGGCGAACAACGTATACAACCTAGTTACAAAACGTGCGGTTTGTGAAGAAAACGCAACGATGGAATGGATTGACGGTAACATCGGATCTAAATTAACGATGAAATACCCAGCAGTTATCTTAAAAGGCGAAGGCGCTCGTGGTTTAACATTATCTATCGCGATTGCTGGTAAAGGCCAACACCAAGATGCTGGTGCGAAAATGATTCACTTAGCACCAAACACGTCTTCAACAATCGTTTCTAAATCGATTGCGAAGCATGGTGGTAAAGTAACTTACCGTGGTATCGTACAATTCGGACCAAAAGCGAAAAACTCTCGCTCTAACATCGAGTGTGACACGTTAATCATGGATAACCAATCTACATCTGATACAATTCCTTACAACGAAATCAAAAACGATTACGTTTCACTTGAGCATGAAGCGAAAGTATCGAAAGTATCAGAAGAACAATTATTCTACCTAATGAGCCGCGGTATTTCTGAGCAAGAAGCTACAGAAATGATCGTAATGGGCTTCATCGAGCCATTCACTCGCGAGCTTCCAATGGAATACGCAGTTGAAATGAACCGCCTAATCAAGTTTGAGATGGAAGGTTCTATTGGTTAATAGATAAAGTGGAAGCGCCCTGCTATGCGGGGCGCTTTTTTATGTTGTGCTGGGTTCGAATCAGGTCAGGCTTGGGATACCTGGGCGGATGTTCAGCTGAATATATCAGCGATTTTTCAAATATATCGATGACAACTCAGAATATATCAGCGATTTTTCAAATATATCGATGACAACTCAGAATATATCGGCGATTATTTCAATATATCGACGCTTCGACAAGGAATATCGATTTATCAATAAATTACGAAAGAAAGAACAGGTCGTATACCTCGAACCTAAATCGTATCCATCTTATCCACAGATTAGAAAAAATAAAGTTTTCCATATTAAAAGGGCAATCTTTGGCTTTTTCTTATAATGCGAGTACAATGTAAAATAGCAAGAAAAGACGAAAAGTATTTACAGGATTATTGCGTACGTATAGCGTAAATGGCAGTAAGGAACTGAGAGGAGGTTTTTTCTCTGAATATAAATAAAGAAACAATCATCCACCTTTATCATACAAACGATATACATAGTCATTTTGAAAATTGGCCGCAAATTTCTCGGTTTGTACAAGGGGAGAAAAAGCGAAGACAGGAAGCGGGAGCGACTGTTTTAACTGTGGATATTGGCGATCATGTGGATCGTTTTCATAGTATTTCGGAAGCAACAAATGGACTTGGTAATACGAAGCTTTTAAATGAGGCGTTATATGATTATGTAACGATCGGAAATAATGAAGGAATTACGTTAGCGAAGGCGCATTTGAATCGTCTATATGATGATGCTGGATTTGAGGTGCTCGTCGCGAATTTATTTGAAAAAGAAGGTGTACGTCCGGCGTGGGCGAAGCCTTATAAATTACATACAACGACAGATGGGATTACGATTGCCTTTATTGGATTAACGGTAGCATATCCAGAGTTTTATCATATGTTAGACTGGCATATTGAAGATCCGCTTATTCATTTGGAATCCATTTTAGAAGAAGTGAAAGATGAGGCGCATATTACGGTTGTCCTGTCTCACCTTGGAAAAAGCATGGATGAATATATGGCGGAGCATTATGATATAGATGTTATTTTAGGTGCACATACGCATCATTTATTTGAGCGTGGTGTTCTTATGAATAATACTTTGCTTTGTTGTTGTGAAAAGTGGGGGCGTTACGTTGGGCACGTTCAGCTTACTGTGGATAAAGAGACGAAGAAGCTGTTGAAAAAGGACGGTAGAGCGATTAAGACAGAACGTTTAGGTGCTTATAGCGAACCGTTATCCACAATTGAAGTGTTGCAGGAAGAAAGTAAACATATTATGGCAGAGCCTGTCGTTCATTTAAAAGAAGCATTACGGGTCGATTGGTTTCATGAGACATCATTTTCGTACATGTTAGCAAATGCGCTGAAAACGTGGTGCGGTGCAGAGATTGGAATGGTAAACGCTGGTGTACTTCTTGAAGGGTTAGAAGAAGGTGTTGTGACGCGCGGAGATATTCACAGAATTTGTCCACATCCAATTAATCCGTGTCTATTAAAAGTACCGGGGAAAACGTTAAGAGAAGTTATTTTGAAAGCGCGCCGTCCGAATATGGAGAATCTTGAGGTGAAAGGATTCGGGTTCCGAGGAAAAGTAATGGGGAAGATGATTTACGCTGGTGTAGAAGTCATTCCAGATACGATTCCAGGGAATAAAATTTTACTAGAAGATGTATTGATTAACGGGGAATCGCTGGAATTAGACCGGATATATACGGTAGGAACAATTGATATGTTTACATTCGGATACTTATACCCAGAGCTATCCACACTTTCTGACAAACAGTATTATATGCCAGAACTACTTAGAGATGTGTTAACAGACGTGTTGATAACTCATACATCTTCCGTCAAACTATAGGCTAGTTAACTTGTAACACTCATTTTTCTCTTGTCATACAGATAAGAAAGAGAGGAGTGTGAACTATGGTTAATGTGGAGCTGATTATAATTGATAACTATACGTTTATTGCGGTTAGCGTCAAACTTCCAAAAACAAATTTGCTAGCTGTAATGAGCGATAAAGGATATATTATGTGCGGTGCATTAGATGTAGGTCTTTTAAATGAGAAGTTAGGTGATCGAGGAATTATTGCTGGCCGTGCGGTTGGTGTAAGAACGATTGAACAACTTCTTGAAGCACCGCTGGAATCAGTAACAATTGAAGCCGAAGCTTTAGGCATTACGGCCGGCACAATCGGAAAAGATGCACTATTAAAAATGAGATAAGCATATATCGTCCCTCTTTCTTGCATAGAAATAATATAAGAAGGAGGGTTTTCTTATGAGCATATTTCGTTCGAAAAATTCGCGGTTTCGAAGGGGACCGATTTCCTTTCGGTATATACTGCTTATTTCGTTTATCATTTTTATCGTAATGGTAGTTCAAGGATTATGGATTGTAAATAAAAGTATTCAACCAACGTTAATTAAGTATGGGGAAACAGAGACGCATAAAATGGCGACAGCAGTTATGACGAAAGCGGTAAAAGACCGAATTAATGAAGGGTTTGATGTAGATTCATTAATGAAAGTACAAACGGATAGGAACGGGAAAGTATCTACAATTGATTTAAATACAAAACAAGTAAATGAAATATTAACATCGACGACTGAATACATAGAGAAATATTTACAACAAGTAGAAAAAGGGGATACGAAAGCACTTGGTATTTTTGAAGAGAATGGGGTATCTATGTCAGTTCCTTTTGGACGCATAACCGATAATGCGCTTCTTGGTAATATAGGACCAAATATTCCGATTAATTTTACGCCAATTGGCCATGTGAATACGGATATTAAACAGTTAGTTGAGCCGCAAGGAATTAATAACACAGCGATCAAAATTATTATGGAAGTGGAAGTGACGTTACAAGTTATGATTCCGTTACGCACGAAGGAAATTACGGTGAAGCAAAATATTCCGATTGCGACGCGCATTGTTCAAGGTGAAGTGCCTACTTATTACGGAAGCGGAAGTGTTGTTGTACCAGATAAAAAGAAAACGGATAGTTAGCGAATATAAAGTGAAACTTTAATCAGTGGGGGGCTTCGTCCCCCACCGAACTTCTTTGCTTTCGCTGAATTTTGAGGTAGGGGTCTTACTGCCCGGCAAATAGCGGGATAAAAAATAACCGTAGCGAATCGCTACGGTTATTTTTTTGTATTTGCTCGTTCTTTTCGTTCCCAAAGGCTTAAATGCATGTATGGATCGAAAGCCCATTCTGTGTAGCCATTGTCTTTATACATGCCGAAATGTAAGTGGGGCGGGAATTTTCCAGCTGTGCCAGGAGGACCGTAACCAGTACTACCGACAAATCCGATTACTTTTCCTGGCTCGACAATTTGTCCGAGCTGTATTTCTTTAGAGAACCCGCCTAAATGAGCGTAATAGTGATAATTATTATGAAGGTCACGAATACCAATACGCCATCCGCCAAGACGATTCCATCCTTTTGTTTCAATGACGCCATAGCAAGTGGATCTTACGGGTACGCCATATCCGGCAAAGATATCGGTTCCTTCATGAATTCGTCTCCCGCCAAAACTTCTTCCAGCTCCAAAAGTACTACGGTAGCTATTGTCACTGTGGATTGGGAGAGGGAAAGCATTTCCTTCTAAATTAATACGTCCATAATGTTTATAAATTCGGGCGTATTCTGTAATTAATTCAACTGTTTTTGCACGTCTATAATATTCCCAAAGCATAATGTTAATATGGTCTTCTGACGTTCCTTGTTTCTTTAAAATAGTTGCTGCTGTATGCAGTAAATCACGGTCGTTATTTGCATTTGCAAATCCATCTTTGTCACCATCTAAACCCAACCCGCCAAATAGAGAAATCGTATGGGGGAGAGTATCGTTACTATTAACGGGTCCAGCCCATATTTCTGGTTTGAAATAAAGGGAAATGATGGCATCTGGTTTTTTCGGAATATCTTTTCTTACGCTCCGTATATTTCTTTCATATTGATCCATTGCAGCTAAGTAATACCACGGAATGCCTGAAGATTGCTCGGTTTCTTTATATAGTGCCATGCGCTTTTCATATATGCTTTGCTGATTATCTTCACCGTAAGCGATGTTTTGGTGGAGAAGAAAGCAAATTGAAAGCAAAAGAGAAATTTTTCGAAGCATGAAATAGACTCCTTTCACAACATCACTCTTTTTAGTGTGGGATATACGGAGTATTTCATTATAGGGAACGATTGGAAAAAATCTTAGAATCTTCATTTGAGCAAATCGCTTTCATACGTTAGAATAGATATGTTACATTGAAAGAAGCGAACACGGTAAACTATTTCATATTGTGCGGAGTTGATAACCATGACAAAACAAACAGAATATAAGCGCAAGCCCGAATGGTTGAAAATTAAGTTAAACACGAATGAAAACTATACAGGCTTAAAGAAAATGATGCGTTCTAAGAATCTTCATACGGTTTGTGAAGAAGCGAAATGTCCGAATATTCATGAATGCTGGGCTGTAAGGAAAACAGCAACATTTATGATCTTAGGTGCGGTTTGTACACGTGCTTGTCGTTTTTGTGCGGTTAAAACAGGCTTGCCAACTGAGCTTGATTTACAAGAACCAGAACGCGTAGCAGACTCTGTAGTACAAATGGGCTTAAAACACGTTGTTATAACAGCGGTTGCACGTGATGATTTAAAGGACGGCGGAGCAGCTGTTTTCGCTGAAACAGTACGCGCTGTACGTCGTAAAAATCCATTCACGTCTATCGAAGTATTACCATCTGATATGGGTGGGGTAGAAGAAAACTTAAAAATGTTAATGGATGCAAAACCAGATATTTTGAACCATAACATTGAAACAGTACGTCGATTATCTAACCGAGTTCGCGCTAGAGCAAAATATGACCGTTCATTAGAGTTTTTACGTCGAGCAAAAGAAATGCAGCCTGATATTCCAACTAAATCGAGCATTATGGTGGGCTTAGGAGAAACAAGAGAAGATTTAATTGAAGCAATGGATGACTTACGTGCAAACAATGTGGATATTTTAACTCTTGGACAATATCTACAACCATCTAAGAAGCATTTACCAGTTCTTAAATATTATCCACCAGCAGAATTTGCAGAGCTTAAAGAAATTGCACTTAGCAAAGGATTTAGCCACTGTGAAGCTGGTCCACTTGTACGTTCTTCTTATCATGCGGACGAGCAAGTACGTTCTGCAAAAGAAAAAACAGCAGAAGTGAAATAGTGAAAAAAGAGAGCTAATGATTAGCTCTCTTTTTTCTTATACTCTAAAACTGTATTTTGACACGTTGATAAAATTCTTTTTAATTCCTCTGTGGATAATTCAATTGTAAATTCAGGTACACCGGGTGTAATTAAAATTTTATTGTAAGTATAAATTGAACTGTCCACAATAATCGTTACATCTTGTGAATAACCGAAAGGAGCTACACATCCTGGAGTACAGCCAGTCTCTTCTCTTAGCTCGTCAGGAGAACAGAGAGATAAGCTCTCTCCTGTTATTTCTTTCATCTCTCCTCGGTTGAGACGAGTTCCCTCTAACGTAAAGAATACGTAGTACTCCCCGGATTTTGATTTTAAAAATAGGCTTTTACTTGGAGTACCTTGTAAGCCGAGCCTTTCACGAACGATGCGATCTGTCTCATAATCGAGTACTGGTTCGTGTTCAAATTTTTCATAAGAAGCATTTGTTTTATGTAGTAAAGAAAGTACGTCTTCGTACATATTGCATGATACCCCTCTCTATGTTTTACTGCAGCCCTACCATATCTTCTCGCAGTGTCAACTGAATGTATTGGAAAGGGATATTACTTGGATGGCGCTTTCCATAATCGTTTTATGATAGATTGTTCATCGAGTGTAATTTCATAAATATCAGGATTAGTTAATTTTTTCCATTCATCAAAGCCAATAGTATGATCAAAGTGCTTTAAAATTAATGTGAGTAAGTTGCCGTGTGTAACGAGTAATGTTGTGTCATGCTCTAGTTTTAAAACTTCCTGAATAAGTGAGATGGCACGGTCTGTTGCTTGTTTTGTTGACTCTCCGCCCGAAAAGGCAATATCTATGTTTGTAAAAGTGGATTCTAGTTTTTGCATCCAATCATCCATTGGAACGTTGCTTAATATGCGCTCTGCTAACCGTTCATCTTCTTGAATAGGTAAATTAGCTTGGAGTGCATAGGGCCGAATAGAATCGATAGCGCGGACAAAAGGGCTTGAAATAATATGACCTATTTGTAGATTATTTTCTATGAGGAATGTAGCAAGGTTGTTTGCTTGGTCTCTTCCTACGTTTGTTAATTCGGCATTACGCTCTTGTCCAGTTGCTGAACAATGTCGTATTATAATAATTTTCTTCATATTTCATCCCCATCTTTCAAGTTGACGATATATACTTCGACAAGTATGGAAATAATTCCTTTTTCTTGGAAAGGGCATAGTGATCTAAGTATGTGGAAAAGTAATGTGGATAATAAAAAATTGAGGTACAATTATGAAAAAAATGATATGCATTGTATTCAGTATTTGTTTTCTCGTACAATTGTCCACAACATATGCACAATCAAATCAAGAATTAGAATACCCGAGCAATCAAAACAAATCGTTTGTGAATGAAAATCTATTTTATGAACAGTTAGATAAGAAGGTCTATAAGGAATACAAAAATGCGGCGTATAGTGTTCGAAAGAAAATTTTATGGAAAGAAGTACAAGATGCAGAATTTACCTTCCGACAAAAAACAGCTGTCGGCTGTTGTAGTAGAGTGGTGATTCAAGATTCGTTTGTTCATCCAGATCGCCAAGTTTATTTTTTTGGTTCCTTTTCTCAAGATGAAGTAGATGAGTTTCATAAGTACATCGTTATAGATGCAGAAACAAAGAGGGAGTTGCGAGGGGGGGAAAGTTATCATCACTGCGACAATCTATATAAAAAATAACCCACCAATTGGTGGGTTATTTTTTACTCTGGTACACTCACTAATTTCTCTTTCATTTTACGAATAAGAATGAAACCACCAATCGCGAAGAGAAGAGTAATTCCTTCTGCGACAAAGATGTTAATCATTTTTGTTTGATAAAGTGCTGCGAAAAAGTCTACAAGTGCGTGGAATAGTATAGCGTATACGAGGAAAATGTATTTCTTTTGTTTTACCGCGTATACGACAAGCATTGTGAAGGCAATTTGCAGCACTAATGCCATAATTCTTTCTAAGCTACCAAGTAAGTATAAATAGGCAGGTTGCTCTATTAACAAGTCCTTGATATGGCTCAACTGTGGGTATTGTTCAACCATTTGAGCGAAGCTACCATTGTTAATAGATGTTGCAAAGGTAAGAGTTTGAAGCCCAGCGAATCCGCCGACTAAAATCGATTCAATACCGCCGTGCCCAATTCCGTACGCAAGACCGTCTGTATAATCTCGATATTTTTTCAGTAAGTAGTAAAAGGCAACGAAACGACCTAGTTCTTCAAAAATACCAGCAGTTAGTCCGCCGGAAATCGAAAAGATAAATGGGTTCTTTAAAAAATCAGCTGTTGTGGGATTACCACGCATGAATAATTGGAATGGTGTTTCGAGAATTTGGGTAAACCCGATAAAGATAAGGACACCAACGCCAACTATTTTCAAATTAATATTATATTTCTTACGGAAATAAACGAGTACAATAATTGGGACCAGAATCGAAACAACGAGTTGAAATATGATGCTGGCAATTACAGTATTTGAAACCATACTTTCACCGCTTTCTAATGTATGTACATATATATTATGCATGAAATGTAGGAGAATGTGGAGAGATGAATCTTTCAAAAAACAAATGAATTTCTTGTTGACTCTAACGTTGCGTCATACTTTATCGTATGTACTAAGGGGGAGATACGCATGACAATGAGGGTAAAAGAAGTAGCTAATTTAGTTGGAATTAGTGTGCGCACACTGCATCATTACGATGAAATTGGGTTGTTAACCCCAGATGAGACGACAGAGTCTGGATATCGTCTGTATTCCAATGAAAATTTAGAAACATTGCAGCAAATTTTATTTTTTAAAGAGCTTGGCTTCCCTTTAAAGAAGATTAAGGAAATTATCATGAGTCCTTCATTCGACCGTGAAGAGGCATTACAGCTTCATAAGAAAATGCTTCTTGAAAAGCGGGCTAGATTGGATAAAGTGATAGCGACGATTAATAAAACAATTCAGCATACAAAAGGAGAGATTGAAATGACGAACAAAGAAAAATTTGAAGGATTTGATTTTAGTCATAACCCGTACGAAGAAGAAGCACGTGAACGATGGGGAGATGAGGCTGTAGATAAAGCGAATAAAACAGCGAAGGGTATGTCTACAGAGAGACAGGAGGAGTTTAATAATATTTACAGAAAGCTAGCAACACTTCGAAATGGAGCCCCTGATTCTAAAGAGGCGCAAGAAGCAATTGGAGTCTGGTACGATTACTTGCAAAACTTTGGTGAATATTCATTAGAAGCTTTTAAGGGGCTCGGTCAAATGTATGTTGCTGATGAGCGTTTTACGAAAAATATTGATAAGTTTGGTGAAGGTTTAGCGCAGTTTATGTGTGATGCGATGGAGGTTTATGCAGATCGGAAGAAATAGTACAAAAGGTGGAGGTTTTTTCCACCTTTTATTTTTTAATCATATCATTTAAAGTTTGATCCCCGGTATTGTTCAAATGAGGATTGTTGCTCATTTCACGTTTTAGCATATCAAGACTTTGTTCATATTCTGTATCGTTTAAGCTACCGGATTGAAGGCCTTGAATTTGAGAAATCAACTTTTGGTTTGTTGATACATATGCTTTATAATAGCGAGGAACGATGGACAAAGCAGTTTTATATACTTGATCCGCTACTAGTTTCGGATCCGTTGTGTTGGCACGGTATACAACGAATACTTCGTCGTCAGTAACGAGCGTGGCAGCATTTGCAACGTCAGGAAGTTTAACTGTCATGCTTGTAATCATTTCAGCGACTTTCTCACGGTTAATGGCTCCTACTTGTTTGTTAGATACTTCATGTTTTTGTTTAGATGAATAGCCAACCCTTGTGAGCCGTGTATTTGTATTTTCCGTATGATATATGTCGTTTTTATTGGAAACAAGAACACGACTTCCTTCTTCACGTTCCATTTCGGCTTTATTAGTTGACTGACAGCCTGTAAATAAGGAAAGAGTGAGGAGAGAGAGTATAATTTGCTTTTTCACGATGTATCACCTCCTTCTCCATAGCATGCACTAATTTTCAATTTTTTGTATTTGAAATTGTTGGTTGTTATGCTTTGTGATACGATAAAAAGAAGAATGCTTAGAGAGGAAGTTCATAATGGAGCAAAAGCAAGAGATTCATACTACGGTGAGCGTTAATAATGTTCAGTACGAAGTAATTAAAAACTTTCGTGACGGTTTTAGTGAAGAAGCATTTAAAGAGCGTTATGCAGAAATTTTAAATAAATATGATTATATCGTTGGAGACTGGGGTTATGAGCAACTTAGATTGCGTGGATTCTTTGATGATAGTAATCAACGTTCGACATATGATACGAAAATTAGTACTTTATCAGAGTATTTATACGAGTACTGTAACTTCGGTTGTGCACACTTCGTATTACGAAAAGTGAAGAAATAAAAAAACCTCTTACGATTGTAAGAGGTTTTTTTCATAGCAATTATACCAATTATGAGGAGGCTGTTTACTTTTGAAATAAACAGCACCTCGGCAAATATAATTATTTTTTTCATAAAGGCTTAATGAAACCGGATTACCTGTAAAGCAATCTAGGCGTATTCCTTTGTAGCCTATCTGTCTTGCTTCGCTTTCCCAAAAGGATAAAAGTACTTTGCTATATCCTTTTCCTTGCGCGAAAGGGTGGATGACGAAAGAATGGACGATAAGAAAGCGTCCGTCTGTTTCTGACCAATCAATTCGTTCATATTCGGGAGATTGCCACTCGTTTAGCACGACAGCACCAACGAGTGAACCATCCTCAAATAAGCAATACAGTTCACCTTGTTTTAAATGATAGAAAATATGGTCTCGCGACGGATAAGAATCATCCCATTGATAAATTTTGTTCTGTAAGAGTGCTTCTTTGCATGCTGTATACATTACATCTAAGTCATTCAATAAATCAATCGTACCTTTTCTCACCGTTAACATGTGAGTCCTCCTTACAAACAAATTGAAATGTGATCACCTTCAGAAAGCGTTTTGTTTGGTTTCATTTGTTGTTCATTTAGTTGGATGTACCCATTTTTAATTTTCTCCACAATGAGTGCACGGCTCCAATCCGAAATATATGTGGATAACACTTTATCAACCCGGTGGGAACCGAAAACTATGTCTAATACGATCGTTATTTCGGCTATGCCACTTTCTTTGTATTGTGTAATGGAAATGGTAGTACTTGTTTCCGTTTGTTCTTGCTGAGTCATATCGACAGTTTCGACGTGATCAGTAAATGATTTATAAATATGAAGTTTTTGATTCCACGTATGATCTTTCGGACATTTATAAATTGCAAATCGGTATATGTTCTTTCCGTTTGCGTTATGCCTGCGAATGTTCGTGTCGGTAAAAAGGGTAGTACGCCTGCAATTTTTACAATATTTTTCGATTGTTGCTAGTTCGTTTTCATATAAACTCCAAGAAAGTTGTACTTTCTGCATTTTCCTTCACCTCTTATATATTGGTAAAGGAACGTAATACAGCTATTTGGATGTCTTGTAGTATGAAGACATAAGAAGTAGACAAAAATAAAAAGAGGTTCCCCCAAGAGGAACCTCCGTAAACATCATACTACAGATGCGTTACGTTCCTTTGTAATGGGAATGGGCAGACTACTCCCTTGAAAAAGCACGGTGCTTTTTTGAGAGTAATGCTATCCAATTGCTGGTCCATTACAAAGTATATGTTGGCATACGTAGATAACGTCCTTTCTATCCAAATAGATTTGTTCATAAGTATAACATGTGAGATTGAAAATTCAACATATAAATTGTAAAAAAACACCAGCTGAAATAGCTGGTGTATAAGATAAATTATATAAGTTCAAATAAAAATGATCGTAATTCTTCTGCAATTTCTTCAGACATAGAAAATGCATGCTCTAAGTAGCCTGGTTCGTTTAAATCGTCAGGACCGATGATAGCAAATTTGTTGCTCTGCATATCAAGGACTATCGTTTTACCGTAATGACGATCGGAGTATAAAAGCGCTAAATCATGACGCTCATTTTCCCCCATAAAGCTAACGAAACGAGTTTTTGTAGCGACTGTATCGTCGTACAGAAAGAAACGTTCTTCCATACACATGGCTCCTTTATTAAATATCTAAGTTTAAGTGTGGCTTATGGTCTAAATGGTGGTGTGTTTTAATAAATCGTACCGTTCTTGTTTTGTAACGCATAACGATAGAATATGTTTCAGCTAAATCTCCACCTAGGAATTTCACGCCGTCTAATAACTCACCAGCAGATACACCTGTTGCTGAGAAGATTGCGTCATCACCAGATACTAAGTCATCTAACATAAGAAGTTGACGAGGATCTTCTAATCCCATTTCACGACAACGAGCTTCTTCTTCTTCGTTCATTGGAACTAAGCGAGCTTGCATTTCACCTTCAAGGCATTTTAATGCTGCTGCAGAGATAACGCCTTCTGGAGCACCGCCAACACCTACGAATAAGTCGATACCTGTTCCTGGTAAAGCTGTTGCGATTGATGCACCAACATCTCCATCACCAAATAATTTTACGCGTGCACCTTTTGCACGAACACGGTCAATAATATCTTGATGACGTTCACGTTCTTGCACGATAACCGTTAGGTCACGAATTTTTTTATTGTTTGCTTCTGCTACAATTTCAATTGTTTTTTCAATTGGATCATCTAAGCTAATTTTACCAGCTGCTTTTGGACCAACCGCGATTTTTTCCATGTACATATCAGGAGCGTGAAGAAGGTTTCCTTTATCTGCGATTGCGATAACTGCCATTGCATTTGCAAGACCTTTTGCAACGATGTTTGTACCTTCTAATGGATCAACGGCGATATCTACTTCTGGACCGTTACCTGTTCCTAGTTCTTCACCAATATATAACATCGGTGCTTCATCAAGTTCTCCTTCACCAATTACAACTGTACCTGCCATGTTTACTGAATCGAACATATCACGCATAGCTGTAGTTGCTGCATCATCTGCTTCATTTTTCTTTCCGCGGCCCATCCACTGTGCGGATGCTAAGGCTGCTGCTTCTGTTACACGGACAATTTCTAGTGCGAGTTCACGTTCCAAGGTTGCATTCCTCCAATTTCAAAAATCATACAAATATAACTATAACAAATAACGGAGAAAAGGTGAATTCGAAAAATTGTCGATTTTTTCAGAAGAAAGCGTTACAATTAAAATGTAAATGCTTTAATTTCCAGGTAGGTGACATGAATGTACTTCGTAGACAGAAAAAAAATAGAACAAATGCTAGTATGTTTAGAACGAGCAACAAATACATTTCAAGAGAAGAAGATATATGAAACCGAGTTTGAATTTTATGCATTAGAGCGCATAGCCCATCTTATGATTGATTGCGTATTAGATGTAGGGAATGCGATGATTGATGGATTTATTATGCGCGATCCAGGAAGCTATGAAGATATTATCGATATTTTAATGGACGAGCGAGTGATAAGTGCAGAAGAAGGACAAGGAATGAAAGAAGTTATCCTTCTTCGAAAAATGCTTACGCAAGATTATATTCAAATGAATCATGATGAATTATATAAGACGATTCAAAAACATATCGCAGTGGTAGAGAAATACCCAGCGAATATTCACAGTTATTTAGAAAAGGAATTAGGACCTGTATCTGCATTTGTACCAGAATAATTATGCTTATAAGATCCCCGGAATACTTTTTGGGGATCTTATATTGTATATGAGAGAGAAAAGGGAGAAGGGTGAGCTATGGGGGAAGCACGTACTACGAAAGAAGAAATTATACAATTATTAAAGGTAAAGGGCGAGCATACTGTAGCAGAATTAGCCGAAGCTTTAGAAATTACAGAGATGGCGATCCGAAGGCATTTAAGTAAACTAGAGAATGATGAGCTAATTTATTCAAAGATGGTAAGGCAGCATGTTGGACGCCCAACATATTTGTATGGACTAAGTCAAAAGGGAGAAGATACATTCCCGAAAGAATATAAGCAGTTTGCTATTGAAATATTAGATGATTTAGCTCGAATGGGCGATGAAAAAATACTTCGTTATGTTTTACAAGCGAGAACGAAACGAATGGAAGAACAGTTAAAAAAGAAGATAAGTAATCAAAGTAATTTAGCATATAAAGTACAGGAAATAGCTGCTATGCAAGAGAAAAATGGTTATATGGTTCAAATAAAGAGAGATGGGGAACGCTCTTTCATACTTGAAAAGCAAAACTGTCCGTTAAAGGAAATAGCGGAGAAATTCCCGCAAGTGTGTGAAGATGAAAAAGATATGTACAAGCGGTTATTTGCAGGTGCAAATGTGAAAACGTTAACGAACATGTGCGTGGGCGATTGTAATTGCTCGTACCAAATAAAAGAGAAAAAATGAACGTTATGGGACGCTTTAGGGTAAAGCGTTTTTTTCTTTGGAAAAAGGGGTTAATATAAGAGTGGTATGATAGGTGAGAACGTTAGTATAGAAGGAGAGACATAATCGATGTATAAAGGTTATTTAATTGACTTGGACGGTACGATGTATCGTGGTGAAGAGCAAATTGAAGAAGCAAGCGACTTCGTAAAAGCATTAGGAGAGCGCGGCATTCCGTATTTATTTGTTACGAATAACTCAACTCGTAAACCAGAACAAGTTGCAGAAAAACTTGTTCGTTTCGATATTCCAGCGAAGGCGGAGCAAGTATTCACAACGAGTATGGCTACAGCGAACTTTATTTATGAGCGCAAACAAGATGCAACTGTATATATGATTGGTGAAGAGGGCTTACACGCTGCACTTGTGGAAAAAGGGTTTGAACTTGTGGATGAAAATCCTGATTTCGTTGTTGTTGGTTTAGATCGTGATATCACATATGAAAAATTAGCAAAAGCTTGCCTTGCTGTGCGTAACGGCGCAACATTTATTTCTACAAATGGGGATATTGCTATTCCAACTGAGCGCGGATTATTACCAGGTAACGGTTCATTAACATCAGTTGTTGCAGTATCAACAGGTGTGGACCCAATCTTTATTGGAAAACCAGAATCAATCATTATGGAACAAGCGTTAAAAGTGCTTGGCATAGAAAAAGAAGAAGCATTAATGGTTGGGGATAACTACGATACAGATATTTTAGCAGGGATAAATGCTGGTATGCATACCCTTATTGTCCACACTGGAGTAACAACTGTGGAGAAGTTAACAGAATATGAAGTACAACCGACGCAAGTTGTGCATAACTTGACGGAGTGGATTGAGAAGATGTAATGAAAAGAAGGTGACTAAAAAAGTCACCTTCTTTTTTTATTAAAACACGCGATTTACTACCTCTTTAACTTCTTCAAGATATTGTTTGCGCACATCATTATCCACAGAAGGAACGCTTGTATAGAATGTATGCTCAAGTGTTTCAATTCCTGTAAATTCAAAAATACCAACATCAGTTGTTTTCTTCATTGCGTCAAACATACCGCCTGCGGTGTATGCTTCTTTCGTATTTCCCGTTGTAGATAATAACAATCCTTTTTTACCGCTTAATAACTTTTCAATGCCATTCTCACGGTAAGCATAAGCAAAGCCGTGGCTAAATACACGGTCAACGTATCCCTTTAAAATAGCAGGAAGTCCAGCCCACCAAACTGGGTAAATGAATGTAATGCTATCAGCCCAAGAGATATGCTCTTGCTCTTCTTTAATATCTTCTGGTGTGTTTCCTTGAGAAAATAAGATGAAATCGGAAGCGCCTAATACTGGATTGAAGTTTAATGCGTATAGATCGCGAACGCGTACTTCATGACCTTTTTCTTCTAATTGGCCCTAGCTAGTGTGATACTTGGATCAGGGGCAGCAATGATTGCTTCATTACAATTAAGAAAGTTCAAATTAAGTGATACTTTAAAGGAGCTATCAGCATAAAAGATTGCTATACTCCGCTCATACAAAGAACAAAGAAGACGAATAAAATGATGACAATACCAATGCCGAAGTTAAATACAAGAGTACTATCCATATATGTAACCTCCTTGTTTGAAAGTAAAAAGCACTCTGGCTGGAGTGCTTTTTATTATCCGAATCTGTCGCAACGAACACCGTAACGTATAGAAAGGGAATAATGCGTTTAAAGAGTTATAGTAATTTATGTATTTATTTTATAAATGAGCAGGTCCTGCGCACTTATAGAAAAAAAGACACTCTTTTGAGTGTCTTTGATGATGACAAAATGTGCCAATTGCTTGAATTTGATAAGACGTTAATTTTCCGGTGAACGGTCTTTCTTAATCAAGAAGTGTAACAACAGCGATTCAAATAAAGTTTAGCATTTTTTAAATGGGTGTGCGTATGCAATTGTGCATATTGTAATTAGAGGGAAATTGAGTGTTGAAAATGAATGAGTAAATATATATAGAATATTTGATGAGGAGCGAGAGGAATGGAAATACATAAGTTAACAGAAGAAGAAGCGAATGAGATAAATATGTGGACGTATGAGGAACCGTACAATTTATATAGTTTTTCAGGAGAGGCTGAAGTAATAGAAGAGCTATTAGATGGGACGTATTACGGTTGTTGTGATGAGAAGGGAGAATTCATCGGCTATTTTTGTTTTGGAGAAAATGCGCAAGTTCCGGGCGGAAGAGATGCTAATTTATATAGGAGAGAAGATGTAGTAGATATCGGGCTTGGAATGAAGCCGGATTTAACAGGGAAAGGGATGGGGGAAATATTTTTTCAAGCGGGAATTACATTTGCTGCTGAGGAATTGAATTCAAAAATGTTTCGACTAAGTGTAGCGACATTTAATAAAAGAGCAATTAGGTTATATAAAAACATTGGATTTCAAGTAGGACCTGTTTTTTTGAGCCGTGGAAGAGAGTTTATGCTTATGGAATACGAAAGGCCGTCAGTATGAAACTGACGGCCTAGACACTTTATCCCGCTATTTGCAGGCAGTAAGACTCCCACCTCAAAATTCGGCGGATGCGAGTCAGTTAGGCGGGAGATAACTGCCCGTAAAATCCCGATTGGTGAAGGCTAATAATCAGTGGGAATGGACAAAATCCCCACTGATTAAAGTTTCACTTTATTCCGAATGCTCAGCACGGTGCGCTAAACGACTTGAAGCAGCGGCAGCAATTCCGCCAACGATATCATCAAGGAAGGTATGCACCTTTCCAGATGATTTATCATTTAAGTATTCTAAAATACCCGGTTTTAATTTATCGATATATCCAAAGTTCGTGAAACCGATAGAACCGTACACGTTAACGATAGAAAGTGCGATAACTTCATCGATTCCATATAGTCCTTCATCGCGTTTTACGATATCTTGTAACGGTTGACTTAACATTCCCTTTTCAGCAAGGACATCAAGTTCAATGCCTGTAATAAGTGCGTTTTGTACTTCGCGTTTTGATAGTACACGCTCAACGTTATAGCGACATTCTGACATCTCTAAATTTGCATGGTATTTCTTTTGAAGAAAATGAACAAGTTCAGCAATATCGTCAATTGTTACACCGCGTTCTTGTAATAGTTGTAATGCTCTTTCTTGTAGTTGATTTGATTCTTTCATGTTTATCACCTTTTTTTCTTTTTAGTATTTGTATACGTTTCGTTGCTTTATCATGTGCATAGGAATGAAAGGCGAGCACAAGCTCATATATATAAAGAAAAACCATAGGTGGCGACTGCGATGATTCAGCATATTTATGAGCATTATCACATGCATGTTAAAGAATTAATCCCCCTTGGCCCCTATAAAAGCTTTTGGATTCGCAACAAAATTTATGTACTTGTTCCAATTGGAGAAATGGAGGAAGAAGTACTTGTAGAGATGAAAAAGCTCAGTGATTATATGAACCAGCAAGGGGATATAACTGTTGCGACTTTCGTTCCGACTATACACGGCTACTATGTAAGTGAGATAGAAGAAAAAAATTATTGCTTATTAAAAGGTATGCGTATGTTAGAGCGACATGCTACATCATTAGGAAGTGAGCTTTCTATATTCCATAAACGTGGTGCATTCTTTCCAGAAGAAGTTGAGCAATTAAGCCGCATTGGTGAATGGAAAGCATTATGGGAAAAAAGGCTCGACCAATTAGAAAGGTTTTGGCAATCGCAAGTGATGAACCATCCTTCAGACGTATTCGATCAATTGTTCATTGAATCCTTCCCGTATTACTTAGGAGTTGCAGAAAATGCAATTCAATATGTTGTCGATACAGAAATGGACGATACACCGCAAATAACTGACGCGGCAACAATTTGCCAAGAACGATTTACACCTTTATTATGGCATCAAACGAAGCGCTTAAAACTTCCTTTTGATTGGGTATATGACCACCCAAGTCGGGATATAGCAGAATGTATTCGCCATATGATGACAGAAAAAAAGAAAGACTGGGAGCAAACGGTAGTTCAATTCATTACAGATTATGAACGTAATTATTCGCTATCCTCGTTTGGTTGGCGCTTATTATTTGCAAGGCTTCTGTTCCCACTCCAATACTTTGAAACGGTTGAACGATATTATCAAACAGGAAACGAAGAACAAAAAAGCATATATAGAGATCGCTTAGAAGCCATTTTACACGATGTGAACCGCTCCGAGCAATTTATGAAGCATTTTTACGGGTCACTTCGTTTACCAGTTGATAAGTTAGGGATTAGGAAATTAGATTGGCTATCATAAAAGTATAAAAAAGAGACCGATGGAGGTCTCTTTTTTTTATACTACAATTGTATGTAATACATTATGCCCCTACCTGTTGATCAGCACATATATTTAAAATGAATTGATGTCTTTCGATTTTTTCATTTACTTTACTCAATAATTCTTGCTGGATTTCTTTAAATAAAAATTGATAGCTTGTATTCCACGTTGGTATAACCGATGAAAGGTCTAATAAATACTCTTTTTTCTTTTCTAGTTCTTGAATTGTTAAAAAAGTGTTTCCCATTCTTGGCATGTGTCGTCCCCCTATGTTTTTCATTTTATCCCGCTTATATGTGTGAACGATTCACTATATAGTATTAATTATCGCATTTTTTGAGAAGGATTTCCAATTTTGTTTTATGATGTTAAAGGAGAAGTGTTATTTGAATAAAAAAAGAGACCCAAATGGGTCTCTTTTCTAGAAAGCGATGTCGCTTCCGCTTTTAATTAAAATACTTGTTCTACTTCAATAACGCCAGGTACTTCTTCAAGTAATGCGCGTTCGATACCAGCTTTTAGTGTGATTGTAGAACTTGGGCAGCTTCCGCATGCACCCATAAGGCGTAGTTTTACGATACCTTCTTCAATGTCTACTAATTCAACGTCTCCGCCATCGCGAAGTAAGAATGGACGTAATTTATCTAATACTTCTAATACTTGTTCTTGCATATGTGGGTTTTCCATTTTTATCGACTCCTTTCATCAGTTTTATTATAATCAAGATAGAGGGGAAAATCTATTTTTTCTCTTCTTGTTTTATTGTCGAAATATTGTATCGTGTGTACAACGTGTTTTTTCAGTATAGGGGTATGGAATAAGTTTGTAAAATGATGTGCTTATGCACTAAGACATCTGAATATACTGTTGAAACAAGAAGTGGGGGAGAAGAAATGGTTAATGTGCAAGTGTATGGGACGAAAGTAATTTGTGCAAGCTGCGTTGGAATGCCATCTTCAACAGAAACGTTTGAATGGTTACAAGCGGCGATTGGTCGTAAATATGAAGGACAAGAAAATAAATTTAATTTCGAGTATATTGATTTTCAAGAAGAGCAAGAAGATGAAGATAAAAAAGCATTCGCAGAGCGAGTAGTGGAGGAAGATTTATTTTATCCAGTTGTTCTTGTAAATGGTGAAATAGTTGGAGAAGGAAATCCTCGTTTGAAGGATGTTTACGAAGAAATCGAGAAATATTTATAAAGCATGAAGCCTTTGCGAATTTGCAAAGGCCTTTTTATATGGAGGGATAGATGTGGAGAACGGAATAAAGCAGGCTCTAACAGAAGAAGTAAAACAGTTAATGAATCAGTACATAGTAGAGTTAAAAGAAATTTTTTCGGATGAAAAAATAGTCGGGGTATACATTTACGGATCGATCGCGTTAGGAGCATTTCATATAGAGACGAGCGATGTTGATTTTGTTACGGTAATAAGTGATTCCGTAAATGAAGCTGAAAAACAACAAATTATAGAATTTCATAAAAAGCTTAGTAAAAGTACGTTAGGTAAAAGAATGGATGGTATGTATATTCCTCTTGCTGACTTAGGGAAATACAATGATGAAATGAATGAGTACGTGTATTGTGCAGACGGTAAGGCGAATATAGGTCATTGGGATATTAATGCGGTCACATGGTGGACATTGAAAAATCAAGGCATTACAGTTACTGGGAAAGAAGCTGAAGATCTTCCGTTTCAAATACAATGGAACGATGTAGTAAATACAATGAAATACAACGTAGAACAGTACTGGAGTGAAAAAGCGAAGCGGCCATATTTATTTTTTATAGAAGAATGGGTAGAATCAGCTGTCGTTACGATGGGACGCATTTTATATACGTTAGATCATAAAACAATCGTTTCAAAAGATAGAGGATTACAATACTTATTAGAACGTTCAGCGAAAGAATGGGAGCCTTTATTAAAAGAGGTAGAGCGAATGCGGTATAATCCAGAAGAAAAGAAAAAGTTCTCTCGTTGGAGACGGGCTGATATGACGAAGAGGTATTTGCTGTGTTTGATTGAAGAGTGCAGGGAGAATTGGTAGGTGAATAGTAAAAGCATCCTTTAGATAAAGGGTGCTTTACTATTTTTATATAACGAAAAACGCTTTACAAAGAATGAGAAGTCGAAAGATAATATTAAAAAACATATATGTGGGGGAAGAGAATGAGTAAATATAACTTTCATATAAGTAAAGAACAACTATGGAAAGGATGCATTTTAAAGTCAATTGCAGATGCCATTTTTGTAGCACATGCTCCTGATTTTTCGCATGAAAGTTCGTGGGATGGATTGAACTATAGTATGCAAGATAGTCAGGGTGGAAGAGGGACAATTACGTTTCATCCGAATTACACAATTGTATGTCTTCAAGATGTGAATAGTGAGAGAATTGATGAGTGGATTGATGCGGCAAATTATTTTGAAGGAGCACCTTCGGAAGTGATAGACATTGCGAAAGAGGAAGCACTTCAATACGTATTAGAAGAAGTAGAAGGTGAAAAAGTTCCTTTCATTACAACAGCTTTTTGGATTGAGGATAGCGGTGCATACTCAATCGATTCATTTGAAGAAATGGAAGAGCACGGCGGAGTTTTATTAGAAATCCCACTACTTGATCTTGAATCAGCAATGGAAAGATTGGAAGAAGAGTATGAACTGACAGAGGAACAAATGGATCTTTTACAACTCGTGTATAAGAGAAAAATCAAAAATCCAAACGAGGAAATTATGTTGTCTAAAGAAGAAGTAGCGATGATCGGAACGGATGATAGTGAAGGATTAGAAGTATGTAAGGATTCATTTGAAGAGATGAATATTACTTGGGAGTTGTAGGAGAGGATAAAATGTTTCCGATTGGTGAGCAGCCGAGGATTATAAAGGACTTGGAAAATATTACTGCTAATTTAGAAGAATTAGCGATTGAGGGGAAAACAAAAAATATAGAACGACTAGCATCTTTACAAGTTAAGAAATTATGGATTTTTGCAGTAAATCAAAAGCAATTTGAGCATATTCTTACGTATGCTCGTCCAAATATATTGTACGTTTACGAAATGAGGGTCGAGGATTTAAGTAGCCTTCAGAAATTATCAGATTTACAACAGTTGTATATGTGCTGGAATACAAAAGCGAAGACGTTATGGGATATCGCGTATAATAACAAACTCAAATCCTTACTAATTGATGATTTTTCTAAGCTAGAAGATTTAAGTGCTTTAAGTAAGTGTCCGCAACTTAATACCTTTTACATGGGCGGTGGGATAAATACAACGATGAAAGTGCAAACTTTACAACCACTCGCTGCATTACAGCATTTGAAAAAGCTTACTCTTATGAACTTAAAGGTTAAAGATGATTCGTTAGAACCTTTAATACAATTAAAAAATTTACGGGAGTTAAGTTTATCTAATCAATTTAAGGTGGAAGAGTATGCAAAAATATCTGTAGCATTGCTATATACGGAATGTAAGTTTTTTAAACCTTACGTATATATGAACGATGCAATAGAAGGGAAAAATATAATGGTGATTGGGAGAAGAAGACCACTCCTTAATTCGAAAACGGATACGGTAAAGATGCAAAAGTATGAAGAACAATTTAAAAAGTTACAAGAGGAATATAGAGCGCTAGTAGAAAGTACAATGTGAAGTTACATTGCGTTTTCTACTAGTTTTTTCATATACATATCAACTTCATGAAAGAATACTAGCTCTTTCTCCTCGGTATTAAGATGCACAGCACAATGCAAGTATTGCTGTAAGTAAAGATTAGCTTGTTCGTACTGTTTTAAGTTGTAGAAAGAAAAACAAGTAAGAAGCAGAAACGCTTTTTCTTGTAATATTGGAACGACAGCTAGTACAGGAGTAATGGAATGTATATTTGTTTTTGCTAAATTTTCATAAGACGCCCACACTTGAAACCAGTTGAAAATAGTAGAAAGGTAATTCGGAATGTCGATAGTTTCATGTGAAACATTATGTAATAACTGGTCCTGTTTCATATGTATAGGCTCTATCCTTGTTCGTAGAATGCAATCGAATATTGAGATGTTTTCTTTTACTTGTAATTGGTCCGTAATAAGTTGCGGGAGACCAATTGGATGAACACCTATATTTATATAGAAATCATCTCCAAACTGGCTTTTTTGTATATGAATGATCTTATAAAATCCGTTATCAGCTGTGGAAAATGTATGTCTTTTCTTCTTAAATCCAAGTGGTTTTAAAGCAGCGTGTAAATTTGTAATAAAACCTTGCTCCTCTTTAGAGCGAAGCTTACTCTTCATCATAATCGTAAGTAGTTAAGTTTTGTAAGAAGCTTTCAAAATTAGGCGCTAATTCAATTATTTGCTCAACTTCATTATCAATAAATATAACTGGAGGATTTTCAGCTACATTTCGATAGTCTAATGCAATCCACGTATGGCCGTCCCCAGATAAAAGTACGAGGTTCTCAGGCATTTCCCATTCCTGAATTAAATAATGGCTCTCTAAAATACTAGATTCATTTTCATCAAAAGAAATGCCATATAAGCCAGAAACATTAACATGATCATCCGCCCAAGAATTTGGCTCTGAAGTAGGGTGTGCATCAAGGCGAAGCGTTCCTCCATTTTGTTCTTTTAGAAGATTTATGTACGATTCTGGAAGCTTTACGTTTAGTACTTCTTCAGCTTTTTTTATTAGTTCGTCGTTAATGGGTGCTAATTTTAAATAGTCATCTTCTGTCCAAAGTGTAGTCTTCATATTTGGTCACCTCAAATAATAGTTTTAAGAATCTTATTTCATATATTATAGTTAGTTTAAATGACGAGCAATAGAAAGGGGGAAAGAATATGGATGTATTTGAATACCTTGATCATGTAAATTCTAAAGAAGACTTGTTGAAGTTTCTTGCATATCTTCAAAAGGATTTCAAAGTGAATCAAGATGAATGGGAGAATATAGAGGTAGAGACTTATTTAGAGGCATTACATGGTTGGTTAGGTGCCTATGAGGGTGTTTATATAAATCAAGGGGAGAAGCTTCCAGAAAATATTCCATGGAAGTTTATTGCCCAGATGTTACTTGCGGCAGCTCATTATGAATGAAATTAAATTTTTAAAAGATAGAATGGAGAAAATATTATGATTAACCACAATAAAATTAAACAACTTTTAAAATATGTAGATCGTGCTGGGGATAATGAAATTGAGTTAGAGTATGAATTTGAACCGATGACGATAGAATTATTTAATAGTGAGGAAATAGAAGAAGGACAACTTGGTTATAGCTTTGATGATGAAGGGCAAAGTTTAATCGGGAATGAAGAGGGAGATTGGAAAGAAGGATGGATTGTAATTGGGATAGATTCATATCTTGGGGACCCAATCTTTGTAGATAGTAATGATGAAAATTGTCCGGTTTATACAGCTATGCACGGTGAGGGAGATTGGGAGCTAGAATGTATAGCTAAGCGTATAGAAGATGTTATTGAGAAAGTGAAGGAGAATGTGGGGTAAATAACTATAGTATTTCGACGTGACCAAGAGGGAGGAACGAATGAAAAAGTTTCAAATTGAGCTAAATAAACTGCCAATAGAAAATGCTGGAGAAATAGTATTTAGTATAGATGAGAGTATTGTGTTTCAAGAAAAAACAGACATAATAGACCCGATTTGTCGGTTATTTGACGCTTGGGTCGAGTTTTTTTAATATAATGATGCAACAATTTTCTTAAATGAATATGAAAAAAAGGTGGAATTTAAGAAGAAAGATGGGGAATTTCTCATTATTAATCAGAGAGGCAAGAAGTTAGCAAGTGTTGATAGCGAGCAATTTTTACGAGTAATCTTTTCGTTTCTAAAAAAAGAGATAGAGTCTATTTACGTAAGTGGAGTGGATTCTTTTCGAATTAAAGATGCTTATCATAGAATGTTAGAAATTGAGCCATTTGTTCCTGAACTTGTAAATGGAAATGACGCAATTATGTATCGAACTTATCATGCTACAAGTGATAGATATGAATTAAATTGGAAGTATGTAAAGGGGATAGAGGTTGAACCGATATTTCCCCCGGTACTATCTCATGATGAGAAGAGTATCTTTTATGTGGAGGAAAATAACCACGAAATTCGTAAACTCGATAGTGAAACGAAAGAAGAGATTTGGCAGTGCCATATTCCACTAGTAGAAGATTGTAATTGTATAACTGTGAATGGTGTCATAATTATTTGGCATGCGAATAGATTTGGAGAAAGTATTGCGAAATTGTACGCTATTTCATCAAGTTCTGGGGAGCTTCTATGGGATTTAGCAATAGAAGGGCATATTATACAAGATGTAAAAACTATGAGGGAAGAATTATCACGTTTATTAGTTATTACACAGGAAGGCTATAATATTTTATTAGAGCTTGAAAGTGGAGTGAAAGTATGGGAAAAGAATGTCCGAGTCGGAGGAGAAATGGTGCAGTGTCATCTTGGCTCAGATTACTATGTGTTAGCAGGAAATTCTTTTGATGAAGATGGGGAAGTTGATGTATATAGTAACACTGCAATTGCCATTCAATTATTAGACGCTTCTACACTATGGAAACAAATGATGGAAGATTGTAATCCAAATGAACCAGTTACTTTAACTAATGAACATTTTATATGTGTAGCAATAGATTCATTACAAAATTGGGAATATGGAAAAGAAGGTTGTAACTTAATTTTTGAAAAAGCCTTTGATGAGGTACAGTACTCTTACATTGCATCACAGGAATCAAAAATACTATTAACAAGAACTGAGTATGAATATGAAGATGTAAGTAGACAAATACAATGTTATGACCATAAGAGCGGTCAAAAGTTATATGAAGTAAATATGCCTTTTGAAATTGAATTGCCTCCATTTCTTATCGGAGAGATGATGGTATTGTCCTTAGGAGAAGGAAGAATTTGTGGTATTAATATTCAAACAGGTAAAGTGATTTGGAACAATACGACTCTACATGATATTGCAAGGGTTCTGTTATATAGAGATGGTGAAATTTACATTGCTACTTCAAATTTAGAATTAATAATACTTGATGCTGAATGTGGCGAAATAAAAGATATAATGAAACTGCCTAAAAATGTTGTTGAAATAGATTTTATTGTATCAATTAAGGAAGTTAATGATAGATTATTCATTAGTTGTGTAAGTGGAAATATGTTTGAAATAGTAGAACGCTAATTTGTGAAATTCCCTAAGTCGAGATTTTAGGTTTGGTTATATCACAATCGTAATTTTATATAATAGGAGAAGGGTGTTTCAAAATGATTTTGGGACATCTTTTTTTATGACTATGTAAAATGCTTAACTTAGTGTATTAAATGTATCATTCATAAGTATTCTAATATATTTAAAAGTAAAATGGAATAAGAAACGGATAATTGTCGGAATATATTCGATTTCCGTTCATTTTTATGAAATATATGTACTTTTTGTTAGATTCCTTCATTTTGTATGTATACAATAAAGTTATATAGAAATAAGAGAAGGATGATGTACGTGAAGGACACTGTTTTACAAGAAACAATTTCTACGCAAGATTTACATAAAGTTGTTAAAAAGAATACAGCTTATTATGACTTTAAGTGGGGCAAAGTAGAAAATCCAGCGCAAGGAAATACGTGGAATTGGGTAGCCTTTTTCTTCCCAACTTTTTGGTTAGCTTATCGTAAAATGTATAAGTTGTTTATTATACTTACGTTATTGGCGGTACCTACTTTAATTATAGCTACTTTTATTGATATACCAATGTGGATAGATTTTATCATATATGCTGGAACGATGCTGTTTACTGGATGGCAAGGAAATCGATTATATTATAAGCATGTTACACGCATTTTACATAAAGTAGAAGATGTGCCTGAGTATAAAAAAGAGTATTATTTACAATCAAAAGGTGGCGCTCATATCGGGCTTATGATTGGTTTGCAGGTAATAGTATTTGTATTGTTTGCTGGTGCTAGTTGCGGTTTAGCTTATTTACCAACCGAACCGAATATTAAAAATGTTGTTCGCTTAAGTCTTGAAGGAGAGGTTTTAGAGACTATCACAGACAAACCAAATTGGAAGTATGTCAAAAAAGAAAAAGATTATGACGTAGTAGAGTTTACTGGTTATGATTATGAAGAAAAGAAAGATGTGAAAATTAAGTTCGCCGTATATTTAACTGATGATTATTTCGAATGGCAAGAAGTGTATGTAAATAATAAAAAGTTGGATGAAGAAGAATTAGAAGAATATCAAACTTACATTGACGAAAACATGTGGTTTTTCTAGAGGGAAACCGTTTATTTTGAAAAGAAGAATCTTGTGAAGGTTCTTCTTTTTGTATATTAGAAAGTAAATGATATTAGGAGGAAAAGGTAGTATGATGTATGTTCATTTTTATGATTGGGCTAAGAAACGTCCTAAAAAACATTATAATCGATTACATGAAATGAGAATTTTTGAATTGATTTTTTCAAAGAGATTAAGTAGGTTGGATCTTGGATTAGGAACTGTAGAAAATATAGATATATATTGCCTAGCAAACCCTAATAAAGATATTTCTTATGAATTACATGAGGCTCTGGGGGAGATTTGTATATTCGTGCCGTATGATTATATGCAATTTTTAAATCTGGAATTAGTTGATGAGAAATATAAGCATTTTTGTGAGTTGGTTCACCTCTATGTCGTACCAGCTATTGAAAAATATTCAACACTATCAATAGAAATGATTAAAGAGCATGTGAATGAGGCGCTTCAAGAAATCCAGAAAGAGAATTACGAGATTGTATTTTTAGTGGATAAAACACCGAAGAAGAGCCCAAGTCGAAAGAAAACGGCTATATTAAAAGGAATTCATCGTTCGGAAGGGTTTCAGCTAATGTGTGAAGTGTATAACGATAAAGGGCTAAGGGTGGTAAATAAATTGCTGGTAGAAGAAGTAGGGAATGAAGTAGTCTACTCTAGATTTTTAGGCAAATTAAAATGGGAAAATGAGCACTTAATAGTAGTGAAATCTAAGACGAGTAGCTGGATGGAAGAAGTACATGTCGAATAAGTTAATTAACGAAAAATGTGAATACAAAACGCCATACTAATTGAAATTTTGTAAAATACAATAAAAAATGAGAATTTGAGGTAGGCTTGTCAATAACGTGAGACTATGGCACTATAAAGAAATGCTATACAAATTTTATTTATCGAGATGTAAACATCAAATTTGATTTTTACGTATAAATAATGAACGGAGGAAATGAATTTATGGCTACTTTACCAAATTGTCCAAAATGTAATTCAGAATATACGTATGAGGATGGCGTTCTTTTCGTATGTCCAGAATGTGCTCATGAGTGGGGCCAAGAAGCGGCAGCTGAAAATAATGATGGTGCAAAAGTTGTAAAAGATGCGAACGGGAACGTTCTTCAAGATGGCGATGCTGTTACTGTAATTAAAGATTTAAAAGTAAAAGGAACTTCTTCAGTTGTTAAGATTGGTACGAAAGTAAAGAGTATCCGTCTAGTTGAGGGAGATCACGATATTGATTGCAAAATCGACGGTTTCGGAGCTATGAAGTTAAAATCACAGTTCGTTAAGAAGGCGTAAGATTAGCAAAGAAAAAAGACGCTCTGTAAGTAACTTGCAGAGCGTCTTTTTTATGATTGTACTTCAACTTCTTTCAACTGACACCGCTTATTAAAGAACGTTTTATACCCAAGTTGTAAGAAGATAATAACAGAGAAAGCTGTACTTCCAGAAATGCCAAGTATAATCGCAATTTGATATTGAATGGCTGTAAATGGTGATACACCGGATAAAATTTGACCAGTCATCATGCCTGGAAGACTTATAATTCCCATTCCAACCATAGAATTGATTGTCGGTAAAATAGCAGAATCGAAAGCGTCCCGTATGCTTGGGGCAGCTGCTTGTTTTGGAGTTGCCCCAAGCATAAGTGCACCTTCAATATGGTCTCTTTGTGATTTCATGCTGCTTAAAAAGGTATTTGCCCCGAGGCAAATGCCTGTCATAGCGTTACCGATTAGCATACCGGCAATAGGAACGATATACTGCGGAGCATACCAAGGATCGTGTCCGATAATGACAAAGATAAATAGTAGAAGAGGGCCAATTGATCCAGCAATCATGGAGAGGGCGGCTACTCGTTTTAATTCTTTTGACATTGGAATATTAACTCGTTTATAAATATTAAAAATCGCAAATGTAGTAATAGAAGTAATGAGAGCTATTGTATAAAACGGATTACTATTTTCAAATATGTATGTAAGAACATATGCGACTAGTACGAGCTGAATCGTCATACGTAATGTAGCAATTGTAATTTGTTTCTCACGCGGTATTCCTTTTAATTTCACAAGCCCAATTAAAATAAGGATGAAAATATATGCAGCTGCAAGTTGCCAAATTTGTAGTTCAATAACGCCCTTCAATTGATAGCACTTCCTTTCTAGTTGCACCGTTTGTTTTACTAATCTCAATAATATCGTCTGCGATTTCTTCTGGAAGTTGTTGCGAGTGCGTGATGAAGATAACTGTTTTTTTCTTTTCTCTTGCCAGTAGAGTGAATTGTTTCATAACGCGTCGTTCTGTATCACTATCTAGTGCCGAAGTTGGCTCATCTAATAAATAGACGGGTGGATCCATTAGTACAATACGAGCGAAAGCAAGTCTTTGTTTTTCACCGCCTGATAAAGAAGAGGCGCTATCTTCTAATTTTTTATCTAGGCTAACAGTCGTTAATGCTCCCCGCAGGGCATCGTCATTTGGAAATGGCTTTTCGGAAAGGCGCAGTCCCATTAATAAATTATCTTTAATTGTTCCATCAAAAATAGGTGGAGTTTGTCCAAGCATGACAACTTCACGTCGTAATTGAATGGGAGGATAATCTAAAATAGATTTTCCATTATATTCAATTGTGCCAGATGTTGGTGATTGTAAATCATTTAACATACGAAGTAAGGTGCTTTTTCCACTACCACTTTCACCGATAATACAAGTTATTTTTTCTTGTTGAATCTGTAAATAAGGAATGTGTAGAATGTTTTTATATTTGATGTCTTTTAATATAAACATAAATTGCTCCTTTCTGATTCTCGTTATATCGTATCAAAAAGAGAGAAAAATAGAAAAATAAAGTATATTCAGAGGGAACATCTTTTTTCTTTGTTTGTAGGATTAGATCGTTTTGAGACGGAAGTTAGCTTCGTTAATAAGTTTAGCAAGCGATCTAAGTCTTGACTGAGAGAAATGACTTTATCATGAGAAAATCCATATTTTTCAACGAGGTGGATTAATTCTTTCTTTTTCACTTCTATTCGATTATTTAGTTTTGTTAAGTTCATAAGTGAAATGAAATGCCTCCTATTATGTGTAGTACTTATAGCATAAAAAATAAGACCGAACGTATTCGGTCCTAAAGAAAATAATAAAATGAAATAACTCTTACATATAGCATACACTTTTCATCGATAGTTTTTAATGTTAAAATAGAGAAATTTTGTGAACCTATATTGAGAAAGTTATTTTTTAAAAATGAATAGAAAAAGGCTGTCTACATAGTAGACAGCCTGTAAAGTATTAACCTTTATGATATTTGTACATCCAAAGAAGACCGGATTTTAATAATCTCGGTACACGTCCCATTAATGGTTGGTTTGCGAGCAAACCAAATCCGTGCTTTTTACCTAGAGAGCCAAGAACGCCTTTTAATTTAATAACAGGTAGTTCATCAGGAAGAGGATCATTGTTCCAACGTTTTAATAATATTTGGACAATTTGTTCTCCTTGGCCTTCAGCAAGCTGTGCAGATGGTGCGTGTGGAAGTGCTGCGCAATCTCCGACCACATAAACGTGCTCGTTATTTGGAATATTGTGATATTTTGTTAAAACAACCCGTCCGCTACCATCTTGTTCAACTGGAAGGTTTCGAACAACTTCATTTGCTTGAATACCAGCTGTCCAGACGATTGCATCACATTCAAGTGGTTCATCGTGGTTGTATACAATGTTTGGTTCCACTTTTGTAATGTTAGAGTTTCGTATAATGTTAACTTTATGCTTTACAAACCATTCTTCTACGTATCTACTTAATTTCTCTGGATATGGGAATAAAATTCTATCTTTTCGATCAAATAAATAGATTTTTAAATCTGAACGGCTTTCACGAAGTTCACTTGCTACTTCAACGCCACTTAAGCCAGCGCCAACAACAGCAACTGTTGCATTCGGTTCTAGGCTATTTAATTGTTCATATGTCTTACGTGTTTGTTCAATCGATTGTAGACTGTGTGTATATTCCTTTGCTCCAGGAACGTTATGATATTTATCTTCACAGCCAAGTCCAATAATTAAATCATCATATTGGATTGCTTCGCCGCCATCAAGATGAACAGCTTTTTCTTCGAGATCAATATTTGTTATTGTGCCGTATTGAATATTAAGGCGTGGGTGCTCAGGAAACGGTATGCGAATATGCGTTTCTGAAATTGTACCCGCTACTAATGCATAATATTCAGTTTTGAAACAATGGTATGGTACTTTGTCGATTAATGTCACTTGTACATCATCCGGAAGTTGGTTGCTTGGAAGTAGCCGTTGCAGAATTCTCATTCCACCGTAGCCGCCACCTAGTATTACGAGGTGTTTCATGATGGATTACCCCTTTTCTGTTGAAATATCCCCTAATCCTAAAATTTTATATTAATAAAATATTTTGACTTTACTCAATCAAATTATATCGAATTTGTGAACAAATAACAATGCATGAATGAATACTCTGTTGTACAATAAGAAGAAAAGTAAAGTAAACTGTTTTCATTTGCTAGTTACTATTTCATTGTGAATAGCATGTTATATAGAAACAGTCATCTACTTTGAAGTGAAGTAATGAAGTAACTAAATAGTTTAGAATATGTAACGAAAACAACAAGAAACAGCTTAGTTTTCTTCTTATAAATAAAATGGAATGGTAACAAGTAGAGAGGGTTACTTATCCGTTTCGTAAATTAGGTATGTACTTCGTACCTATTAAAGTAAATGGTAATTTGTTTAGAGATACAGGGGGGAGAATTTTGATTAAACCATTAATTGAATTTTGTGTAGGTAACCTTGCGAGTGGTTCACAAGCAGCTTTAGAGAAATTAGAAAAAGATCCGAATTTAGATGTAATGGAGTATGGTTGTTTAGGATATTGTGGTATTTGTTTTGAAGGACCATTTGCCCTTGTGAATGGTGAAGTAGTACAAGGTGCAACAGTAGAAGAACTTGTAAATAATGTATATGATTATTTGGATGAAAATCCAATGTTTTAAGGTGTTGCGAATGGGCAGCACCTTTTTCTATTAGATAAAATATTATTTCGCAGGGTAGGATAATACGGAATATAAATAAAAAAAGGCCCTTTTAGAAGGGCTTTTTTCTTACACGATTTGTGTAAGAATGACTTATCGCCAAAACGTTGTCAAATATGAGAAACGGGGGACATTCATATTGTGTTCTAAAAGCATGCATTTTATACTTGAAATAATAAATTATTTTTGGAGTGAATAAAAATGAGCCAATTTTCTTTTACAAAAATGCATGGTCTTGGCAATAGTTATATATATGTAAATATGTTTGAGGAACAAATTAGGGAAGAAGATTTAGCTTTTGTAGCTGAAAAGGTTTCAAATATTAATACTGGTATTGGTGCAGATGGAATGATTTTAATTTGCCCTTCTGACGTGGCACCAGTAAAAATGCGCATGTTTAATAACGATGGTTCAGAAGGGAAGAGCTGTGGAAATGGTTTGCGCTGCGTAGCGAAATATGCGTATGAGCATAAACTAGTAGAAGATACAGTTTTCACAATTGAAACGTTAGCTGGTATCGTTACGGCAGAAGTAACGGTAGAAGATGACAAAGTTACATTAGCGAAAATCGACATGGGAGCACCTCGTTTAACACGCGAAGAGATACCGATGCTTGGTGAAGGAGAAACACCATTTATTCGTGAAAACTTCTTATACAATAATCATCGTTATGCATTTACAGCTGTTTCAATGGGGAATCCACATGCGGTTATTTTTGTGGATGATGTAGAAAAAGCGCCTCTTACAACGTTAGGGCCAGTTCTTGAGACGCATGAAATGTTCCCGGAGCGAGTGAATGTTGAGTTCATCGAGATTTTGAATGAGGAAGAAATGAATTTCCGCGTTTGGGAACGTGGATCTGGTGTAACGCAAGCTTGCGGGACAGGAGCATGCGCAGCTGTAGTTGCGGCAATTCTCAATGGAAAAATGGAACATGGTAAAGAAATTACAGTTCACTTAGCAGGTGGCGATTTAATGATTGCATGGACAGAAGAAGGAAATGTGTTAATGAAAGGACCTGCGGAAGTAATTTGCCGCGGAGTGTATGAGTACAAGATAGAAGCGTAAAGATGTATAATAGAACGAGAACAGAAAGGATGGTGTATTTCATGATTGAGGTAACAGAGCAAGCAGCTTTTCAAATTAAAGATATGTTAAAAGATGCTGAAGATGGAGAGAAGTACGTGCGCCTTGCTGTACACGGCGGCGGATGTAGTGGTCTTTCTTACGGCTTAGGATTTGAAGTAGAACCAAAAGAAGACGACACAGTTCTTGAATTTTTCGGTGTTGAATTTGTTATTGATAAAGAAAGTGCTCCGATTGTTAAAGGAGTGAAAGTTGATTATAAGCAATCGATGCTTGGCGGCGGATTCACAATCGATAATCCAAACGCAATTGCATCATGTGGATGCGGATCATCTTTCCGTACAGCGTCGAATGCTGGTAAGCCAGAAGAATGCTAAATTTTTGGCCGAAATAGAAAAAGACCTTTTTAGCGATGGAATAAAATCGTTAAGGAGGTCTTTTATTTTGCTTTAATCGTTCTCTTTCTTACAAGTATAATTGAAGGATAGAAAGAGGAGGGGATATATGTTGGAAGATATTTTTGAATTTGTAGTGAAGTACGTGATAGGTTCTATTTTTAGATTTATAAGATACCTTGTGATAGATATTATAATAGAATGCATAATAGAAGGTGTAATAAACGGCATAAGGAAATTACGTGATAAAATCCGTGATAAGTGGCGAAACTGGCGTGAAAGACGTTATTGGCGGTAATAGGTACATAGAAAAATTGGCAGTAAAGAGATAGCGGAGAAAAAGCCTTAAGGGAGATGAATTATAAAATTCATTTCCCTTAAGGTTTTTTATTTTGACATTTTGTATACAAACGTATACACTTTGAAATATAAAACGAACGTATACATTTGTATACAAAGGGGGATTTAAAATGAGAGAAGATAAGTTCATGAAAGAAGGCCGTCACCGTGGTGAGCGTCATAGGGGGGGAGATGGATCTCATCATCGTGGGCCGAAAACATTTCGCCGCGGGAGAGCAATTGCTTTTTTAGAAATGATGAATTTGAAACGAGCAACAATTAAACAACAATTAAGTGAGCCAGAATTCCAGTCTATTCAACAAATTTTAATCGGGGAATTAAAGGCAATTGATATGGTTATTAATGAATTTACACAACTATTTGAAATACATGAGAGTGAAACAGAAGAAGCGCCTATGTTAGATGAGAAGGCAGATCTAGAGAAAGGGACTGCATCTGATGAAACAAATTAATCGTTATATCGATTCCGTATTTTGTGGTCAAGATACGCTTTTGGATGAAGTGATTACTTCCATAAAAGAAAACGAAATGCCGCCGATATCCGTATCGCCTTCTTCGGGCAAACTGTTAACGATGTTAGTTTCTATTTCTGGAGCGAAAGATATTTTAGAAATAGGTGCATTAGGTGGATATAGCGGAATTTGTCTTGCGAAAGGTTTTGGAGAAGAAGGCACGTTAACTTCACTTGAGCTAGAAGAGAAATATGCAGAGGTAGCACATAGCAATCTACATAAAGCGGGACTTGGAAAACAAGTGTCGTATATGACTGGTGCTGCTTTACAAAGTCTTGAAAAATTAGCTGCAGGTAATAAGCGATTTGATTTCTTCTTTATCGATGCTGATAAGGAGAATTATGAAAATTACTTAACGTACTGCATTAAGCTTGCTAAGCCAGGTGCTTTAATTGTTACAGATAATGTTTTAGCTGGTGGTAGTGTAGTGAATGAAAGTGTGAAATCAAAACGTTATACAGAAGTTATGAAGAAGTTTAATGAAGTGGTAGCGACTCATCCGAATTTAGAATCTGTACTTATTCCAATTGGTGACGGGATGACGGTTTCTAAAGTGAAGAAATAATTATTATCTTACAAAAGTGTAATGTTCATGTCATGTTTTTGAATTTCTTCTTTAAGCTCTGGGCTTTAAGATAAGAATATAAGAAAAAACATATGAGGTGAAGGAAATGAAAAGATACATTGCACTGTTTAGTATTTTAGTTGTATTTGCAAGTTTGTTAGTTGGTTGTGATTTAAATCGTATGGGTAAAGATGAGTACTACGTTCAAATTAAAGCTGATGGAATTGAGAAGAATGAAAAAGCTGATGGTGGTCAACCAATCAAATCATTCGAGTATAAATTACCTGCATTTGATAAAGACGGAAAAGAAAAAGAATTAGAATTCACAGCACAAAAAAACTTACGTAAAGATGCATTCCTACGTGTATATCATTCAGATAAAAAAGGTGTATCAGCTTGGGAAGAAGTAAAGAAAGACGAGCTTCCAGCGAAAGTGAAAGAAAAATTAGGTGCAAAATAAGAAAGAAAAAAGGAATTGACGAACAGGGTCAATTCCTTTTTCTATTCTCAAAATCTTCTTCTGAAATGACTGTAAAGCCATGTCTTTTAAATAAAGCAGTTGTTACCCCGTAACCAATTTGCTTATTGCCGTTAAATTCTCCAGTGTAAATTGTAGAACTACCACAAGATGGACTACGTTCTTTCAAAATAATATATTCTGGGTGTAAATCTTTAATTTGTTCTAATGCTGTATAAGCACCATTTACGAAAGCTTCTGTGACATCTTCACCATCTTTTGTCATTACTTTTGCTTTTCCATCCAAAACGTCATCGCCATTTCCGCCAATAATTTCAGCTGAAGGACGAGGCGTTGGCAATCCTCCTAATACTTCAGGGCAAATGAGTACTGTATCTTCTTGCTGTAGAAGCTCCTCTATTTTTGAAACGAGGTTGTCATTACCGTCATATCGACAAGCGATACCACCTAAACAAGCGCTAATTACGATCATATTTTCATCTCCAATAAAAAATATTCAGTATCACGCCCATTTCTCTTCCTGCCTCTTACTTATAAATGAGGTGATAAAAATGGGAAGCTTATATAATTTAATGAAACCATATAGTGAATTTCGAAGTAAAGAAGAGTTTAATACATATCAAAGACAAGTTTTGAAGTGCTACCGATTTCAATTAAATAAAACTGATTCTATCATTATTCATTTTTTAGGAAAGTATGCAGTGAATGAGAAACAAAAAACAGTGGGTGTCGCCTGTCCGCTAATGGAGACGATTGCAACGAATGTTGGAAAGAGTATTCGTACAGTACGCCGCTCAATTGCAAAACTAGAGGAACTAGGAATTATAAAGCGTGTTGCAACAAAAGAAAGACATAAGCGCGGCGGGTATAGTGCGAACTTATATGTATTTCTTACTTCTGCAATTGACCGCATGGATGACCGTATGAAAATGTCCGCATGTGAAAGTGGAAATCGTGCAGCTGGCTGTAGAGGAAAGGAGCAAAAAAGCCCAGGGGAAACAATTCTTTTTAAAAACATTCCACAAATAAAAGGGAAAAGAAAAGGAACGTAAGAGCTTGATGAGACGTATTGTCGTCACGATATACCGAAGCCTTTTATATACGCACTTGTGCCGATGACGAGTAATCCGAAGAAGATTAATATATTTTGGAGTAAGGTGGAACTTGCGTATAAAAAGAGCGGATTACTAGAGCAAGGTGTTTTACTGGAGCAAATATTAGCTGATGAAGAAGTGTATGGAAACTTCATTTGGCGAGTGAAGAGTGTTGTGAGAGCGTATAAATACGGGGAAATCCGTAAAAATGTTAAGGCACTTTTATATAGTACAGTGCGGGATTTATTTTTAGAGGTTGGATTAGAGTGGGGAGCAGCATTAAGGTGAAGGAAGGGAATACCGCTGTTTAATCCATTTAAAAAAGAGCCATGCGTATAGTACATGACTCTAAGTATTTAATCAAACTTCCTTACAACTGGAACACGAATCGCTACAAAGAGTACGAAAACGATAACCGCGATTGCACCGCTTTTCATAACGGTTACGATTGGAATGCCTATTGCAAGTGCGATTGATGTGAATGCATAAGAAAGTGGGATAAAGCCCATTGATGAGAGCATAAGTAAACTCATTACGCGTCCCATCATTTCTTCTTTTACTGTCGATTGAATCATCGCCATAAGCGGAACGATAGCCATTGCAATCGTAATACCGTAAAACATGCCAGCTAATAATGCTTGCCAAAGTACGGTGCTAAAGTTGATGGATAAGAAGAATACACCAGACAGTAGCATCATGATAATGCAAAATAGGCCGCGTCTACGATTAATATTTTTTAATCCGACAATGACCGCGCCTATTGCCATTCCGCCTCCTACAGATGCTTCTAAGTAACTGAACTGGAGTGAGTCACCGTGCAGAACGTTTTTGACGAAGAGCGGGAAGCCAACTTGCATCGGACCGATTAAAAATAAATTTAAAAAGGCGCTACATAAAAGGAAAGTTGAAAGAAACGGTGATTCTTTTACATATGAAATTCCCTCTTTAATAGAAGTAAACATGCCTTTATCTGTTTCATTTTTTTCGGGTACTGTAAATTGTATTTTTTGAACGAGTATGGCAGCTATAATAAGTAGCAGGATTGTAATTGAAAAAATTGTTTCATAGTTCGTAAATTTAATGAGAATGCCGCCAAGTACAGGTCCTAAAATGACAGATGCTTGGTTTGTCATTTGTGTAAGTGAATTCGCTTGTGTTAGACGGCTTTTTTCTACAAGTTCAGGCAGAATAGATCCATCTGCTGACCAGAAGAAAGCGTCAGCAAGTCCGAAGAACAAAGCGAACAAAGCAAATGTATATAGTGTTACATCACCGACGATGAACCAGGTGAGAATGGTTGCGACAAGAATAGCGCGAATAATATTAGAGTAAAACATAATATTTTTTTTCGGGAATTTATCAGCTAATGCTCCGCCAATAATCATAAAAATGAGCCTTGGAACACTAAGAGCCACGAAAACAATACCGAGTGAAGCCTCAAGGTTTAATGTTTTTGCTATGTACCATGTTTGTGAAAAAGTAAAAAAGGCTAAAGCAAAACTTGAAAAGAGAGTAGCTGCCCAAAGAAAAAGGAAGTTTGTATTTTTTAATAACGGTTTTCCTCTTACTTCTAAAGCAGATTTATTTTGTTGTAGTTCCTCCATATTGCTTCCTTTCTATGTACCAAATTTAGACTAAAAAACCTATTAATAATCGTTTTATCCCGCTATTTGCGGGCAGTAAAACTCCCACCACAAAATTCGGCTGGAGCAAAGAAGTTAGGTGGGAGATCGACTGCCCGTAAACGCCCGATTGGTTCAACTAATAATCAGGGGAGATGAACCCCCCACTGATTATAGTTTCACTTTATACAGTTTCTAATATTTCTATACTGCACTTTCTCATTGTAGACAATAATGTTGGATTTGCACAGTGGCTATTTAACGACAAAAAAAGAAGATACCAAGGGCATCTTCTTTTTAATGTTTTAGGCTAATGCAATATAAATATTCAATTGTACGTTATTTGGATCTGTTGCTTTTTCATCATACAGTTCGAAATCTGTTGTAAAAGCGCGTTTGTTTTCTTTCGACCATTGCCAAATATGTTCCCAAGCCTCGCACACGACTTCAGACACAGGGCCTTTTCTCGTTGTAAATACTGCATACGTTGCGGCAGGTATTGTTATAGCTGTCATATTTTCAGGAACGTCTTCTAATGAAGAAACGGGCATACCAATCGTAAATTGATACGTACCAGTTTCATCTGATTCGTAGTTTGAATAGAAAGCGAATGTTTCTTTTGTTTGTTGATTTGGAATTTGATGCATGATTTGTTCTTGGAAGTAGCGATTCCAAAGCTTTGGAATTTCTCCTTCAGTAGATGCCTCTTTTTCGTTTGTCGTCGTAATAGAGACGCCGACTGCTTGGAAAGCTTCTTTTGTTACGATAATCGGTTCTTTCATTAATAAAACCTCCCTCTATTGAGTGAAACGTATGTTCTATTTTTATTGTAACATATTTTGGAAGGAAGTAGTGTTTTTTATTAAGTTGAAATGTACTTTATTTAGGAAAAGGAGGGATTTCGATTAGGAATCTCTAAATGAAAAGAACTCCTTTTATTTAAAAGGAGTTCTTTTCATTTCCAGAGTGTTGGGAAACCCTTTAGGGTTCCCAACACTCTGAAATCTTTTTGATTTTAGCAAATGAAAACAACATAAAATAATAGAATTTAGAAAAATAGCCCTCCACCAGACCCTTTTTGGTCAGATGGAGGGCTATTTTTTTCATATTTTGACAAGCTGAGGTGAGATAAGCCTGCATTTGGACAGACTTCAGCCCCCGAAACCGAGCATATCGATAGCCATGGAGTTCTTTGGCGTCCGCAAAGCTTCGCTCTATAGTTGAACAGCGTACTTTATACAACTTTTTCCCTGTAACTGTTAGCTTGTTTTTTCTAGCGATATCTTTATATTTCTCCCATACATGATGAGTGATAACTTTTGTTTCTGTTTCTTTGAAAAGCACACCTCACGTAGCGGACAAACAGCGCAGTCTTCTGGATTCGATTTATATTGACGATATCCTTCGCGATCCGTTGTCGCATACTCTAAAATACATCCCATCGGACAAGCAAATGCATTCATTTCTTCTACATATTTAAATTGGCTTTTCGGTACTTCTTTATTTCGCTTTCCAAATCGGCGATACCCCATCACCATAAATATATTTCTTTCTGATAATTTCTTACAGATATAACCTGTAAAATAGCCTGCATCAAGAGCTACAGCTTCCACCTTAAATCCGAATTTATTAATTTGAGCTTGTAGACGTGCTAAATACGGCTCGGAATCTGCCATATTTCCAGCCGTTATATAGGTATCTGTAATGATATTGTACTTCGCATCAGTTGTACGATGATCTAAGAAATGAAAACCGTTCGGTTTTCCATCTCTCATTAAAAATCCACTATCTGGATCCGTAGTGCTTATACGAGTTTTTTTAGTAGGGGTATCACTTTCCTTTCTAGGTTTTAATTCTTTTTTCCGTGTACCTCACGATCTTCGATTACCGCAGCTTCTAGTTCATCTATATAAAACTTTGCCTTTTCTTTTTTATATTTATGTACAAATTTATTTTTATTAGCATTGGCCTTAATATGTGTAGAATCTGTCATCAGTGCACGTCCTCCCACCATCCGGTTCTCCGTCGCTTGCCTCACAATCTCATCAAAAATTTCTTCGAAAATATTTGTATGAATAAAACGGGTACGGCGATTCCAACTGATTGTAGAATGATCTGGAATAGTATCTGATAGAGAAAACCCTAAAAACCAACGGTAGGCGATATTCGTTTTAATCTCCTTTTCCAATTGACGCTCAGAACGAATACCATAAAAATATCCAATAAACATCATTTTGAATAAAACGATAGGATGGATTGACGGACGTCCATTGTTTTCACAGTAATAAGGGCGTAACTTCTCCTCAATAAAATCAAAACGAATTGTCGCTTCAATCGCACGAAGGAAATGATCTTGTGGAACTAACTCTTCTACAGAAACAGATACACGTTCATCGCGATGATTTTTTAAAGCACCCATCATAAGAAATCTCTCCTTTTCCTCTTTTTTATCAGTGTTGACACATAAAAAGAGGTTCAGACACAAAAACAGGCTGTGGAGAAGACTTTCTCCACAGCCTGTAAATGAAAAGAACTCCTTTTATTTAAAAGGAGTTCTTTTCATTTCTATATTAAAACATACTTGAGCTATGCATTGGTTGGAGTTTTGCGTTTGGATCGAAGTAAGCTTTTGCATTATTTACTGCTGTCGGTGCTTCACCAAAGCCGCAAGCAATGAGTTTTACTTTTCCTTCATATGTACAAATGTCACCGGCAGCATAAATGCCAGGAATATTTGTTTCCATTTTTGAATTCACGAGGATGCTGTTTTTTTGAATATCTAAGCCCCAGTTTTTAATTGGACCAAGCGAAGACACGAAGCCGTAATTTACGATTACGTCATCAACATCAATGATAACTTTTTCTTCTGTTTTTACGTGTTGAAGAACAACTTGTTCAATCGTGTCATCACCGATGAGCTCAACGGGAACATACGGTGTGCTTACTTCTGCACGGGAATTCAGTAAGCTTTCTACGCTATGTTCATGTGCACGGAATTTATCACGGCGATGAACGATTGTAACTTTGTCTGCAATCGGTTCTAACATCATCGTCCAGTCTACTGCTGAGTCACCGCCGCCGAATACAACGACACGTTTTCCAGCAAATTTATTCATATCATCAACGAAATAATGTAAGTTTTTCTTTTCGTATTTTGCTGTGCCTTCTAATTCTAAGCGGCGTGGTTGGAAAGCACCATTACCAGCAGTAATAATGACAGATTTAGAGTAGTGAGTTTGTTTATTTGTAACAAGCTTAAATATGCCGTCAGCCTGTTTTTCAAGAGTATCAACAGCTTCCTCTAAGCAAACGGTTGGATCAAATTTCTTCATTTGCTCTTTTAAGTTATCAACTAACTCTTGTGCGCGTACTTTCGGGAATCCAGCTACATCATAAATGTATTTCTCAGGATATAGCGCAGATAATTGCCCCCCAAGTTGAGGTAAGCTTTCAATAATTTTTACACTTGCCTGTCTCATTCCGCCATAAAATGCGGTGAATAGTCCTGTTGGGCCACCACCAATAATTGTTATGTCGTAAACCTTTTGATTTTCTGTCATTTTCATTCCCCCTATAGATGATGGAATTTTGATATTGATTTCATATATTGTTCATATGTACATGAAAATCCTGCAAATGATGACACTTTCAAATAAATGATAGCATATTTGAGTTTATAATACTTCTGAAAACGACTGAATTGTGTGTAAGTTTTCGCATAGATGCTTTTTTGATTGTATAAAATATAGGGAAAGGAAAATACATGAAAAAAAGGCTGAAAAACCCTTGAAAACGCTATGTTATTTTAAAATATTGATAATTCGCTAGGTGCTTGAATTCTGGAATAAAACCGACTAATATAGGGAAGTATTATGTTAAATTTCTATGACAAATTTCGTACGATTTTTTGACTGCGTTTTGTTACGATATAGAATGTGATAAATTCCACATTCTTGACAAATAGAGTTTTTAGTACTTGGTATTATTTTTCATTACTATTATATAAAGAAAAGGGTTGTGATTTGGTGAAGACTCCAAAAATCGTAGTTTTAGGTGCAGGTTATGGCGGGATGATTACGACTGTTCGTCTGCAAAAAGCATTATCTGTAAATGAAGCTGAAATTACGTTAGTAAACAACAACAGCTATCACTACCAAGCGACTTGGTTACACGAGAGCGCAGCTGGTACATTACAAGATGAAAAAATCTGTCTAGATATTCAAGACGTTATCGATACAAATAAAGTGAACTTTGTACAAGATACAGTAGTAGAAATTAAAGCTGCTGAAAAACGCATTATCTTAAAAGATGGCGAGTTAGAGTATGACTACTTAGTAATCGGTCTTGGTTTCGAATCAGAAACATTCGGAATTACAGGATTAAAAGAGCATGCATTCTCAATCGCTAACATTAATGCGACTCGTCAAATTCGTGAGCATATGGAAGCTAGTTTCGCTAAATATGCAACTGAACAACGCGATGAGCTAGTTACAATCGTTGTTGGTGGTGCTGGATTTACTGGTATCGAGTACGTAGGTGAGCTTGCAAACCGCGTTCCTGAACTTTGCAAAGAGTACAATGTTCCACGTGAAAAAGCACGTATTATTTGCGTTGAAGCTGCTCCAACAGCACTTCCAGGTTTCGATCCAGCATTAGTAGAGTATGCTGTGAAACAACTTGAGAAAAAAGGCGTAGAATTCCGCATCGGGACAGCAATTAAAGAAGCAACTGAAGAAGGTATTATCGTTGCGAACGGTGATGAAACTGAATTACTGAAGTCTGAAACAGTAGTTTGGGCTGCAGGTGTTCGTGGTAATGGTATTGTAGAAGAGTCTGGCTTTGAAGCAATGCGCGGCCGCGTTAAAGTTGATGAGTATATGCACGCTCCAGGATACGAAGAGGTATTCATGGTTGGTGACGCAGCTTTAATCATTAACGAAGAAATTAACCGTCCATACCCACCAACAGCACAAATCGCAATTCAACAAGGTTACAACATTGCACACAACTTAACTGTGCTAGTTCGTGGCAAAGGCGAAATGAAAAAATTCGCATTCGACAATAAAGGATCTGTATGTTCATTAGGTCATGACGATGCAATGGGCGTTGTTATGGGTAAAAAATTAACAGGTTGGAAAGCTTCCTTCATGAAGAAAGTAATCGATAACCGTTACCTATTCCTATTAGGTGGACCTTTATTAGTTCTTAAAAAAGGTAAATTAAAGTTCTTTTAATATATAGTAGAAAAAGCAGAAACGGCTAAGAGCTGTTTCTGCTTTTTTCGTATTAAAAATATAGTATAATATATAAAAAAGAAAGAATATTCTGTCCGTTCTTATGGAGGAGGTTATTACATCATGGAGAAAAGAGGGAAAGTATGGTTAGCTGTTAGTGGCCTAGTAGCTACAAAAGATGGCAGGTGGCTATTTGTTAAGAAGAAATACAGTGGATTAAAGGGGAAATGGTCTTTACCGGCTGGTTTTGTGAATGAAGGTGAGACTGTTGATGAAGCTGTGAAACGTGAAGTGCTAGAAGAGACAGGCATTGTTGCTCATGTGAAGGGGATTATTGGTGTTCGATCGGGCGTTATTCGTAATGAGATTAGTGATAATATGATTATTTTCCTTTTGGAGCCTGAAGGAGAAAACATTATTGTACAGGAGAAGGAGTTGTCTGAAGTGGCGTTCTTACATCCAGATAAGATTGCGGACGATCCGAATACGTCTGTACTTATTAAATATTTGCTAGAAGGAAGGTCAGAACTACATCTTGAAATGGACAAAACATTAAATCCAGGAGAGCAATTTGGTTATACAGCCTATCACGTATTTACGGCGCATACGAAGGAGAGGGAGAAGAAGTGAGTATACCGGTACTACTTATTTCGATGATGTTATTCTTTATTTTGTTTTTTGGAATTGGATTTTTACTCAACATGATATTGCGAGCGACATGGGTAATGGTTGTTGTGTATCCGATTGTTTGTATACTTATTATTAATAAGGCGAGTGTGTGGGATTACTTTTCAAAGCCAAAAGAAACATTCTCTTCATTTGGGACAAGTGTATCGCATTTAGGACAAGCAGATGTGTTTATTTTATCTACTGGGTTAGTAGGTGCTGCTTTAGCAGGAATCGTAATTAAGAAACTTCGGAAAAGCGGATATCAAATGTTTTAATCTCCAATTCATTTGGAGATTATTTTTTTGCATATTCCTTCATTGTATAGGGAATGATTAACGATGAAGGAGTGTGGAATATAAAAATGTTAAAACGATATTGTATTCGCATTATGATGACTTGTTTACTTGTATCCGCATTATGCGTAACATGGAATGCTTTCACAGGAGTTTCTTTATTAGAGATTGTAAAGAAATATGAGGGAACGAGTGCAAAAGAAGTACATGCAGCAGAAGTTAAGAGAAATGTTGCTCCGAGTAAAGAAGTGATAAATGCTTTAGAACAGGCAAACGACTGGTCTAAATATCGTTCAATTGAAATGACTGCAACAGGTTATACATCAGGCATAGAGTCAACCGGTAAGAGCCCGGGACATCCGGAGTATGGTATTACATATTCAGGTGTTAAGGTGAAAAGGGATTTATATTCCACGATCGCTGCGGATTTACGCGTATTCCCAATTGGAACGATTCTATTCGTACCGGGTTATGGGTATGGTGTAGTAGCTGATAAGGGCGGTGCAATAAAAGGAAACCGTCTTGATCTGTATTATGATACGGTGAAAGATGTTTATAGCCAATGGGGTAAGAAAAAAGTAAATGTGTATGTAGTGAAAGTTGGAAATGGTAAGTTTTCAGAAGAAGAGTTAACGATGTTAAATCAAGACGAAACGATGCAAGTGTTTCGCGGCCAATATTTAAAACAAAGATAGTCTAGTGTTAATTACGCTAGACTTTTTTCTTGTCTTATTTCATTGCATTAGAAGTTAGAATTGTCGCATTTTATCGAAAATAAAGTTATAATAGGCGTAGAGTAGAGAAATTTAGGGGGTCTGAACATGTTTCAAGTACAAAAAGAATTAGCAAGCCATGAAGCGGTAATTGTTGCCTTATTTGAAGAAGAGAAAACGAGTAGTTTTGTACAAGAACTGGACAAAGCGTTTGAAGGACAATTACAAGTTTTATTAGAAGAAAAAGAACTTTCAACTAAGAAAAAAGCCATTTCAAAAGTACATAGTTTAGGAAAAACAAATGTGAAACGTTATTATTTCGTTGGCTTAGGTAAGAAAGAATCATATACAACGGAAACGTTACGTGCGGCTCTTGGTAAGGCGTTTAAAGCGTTACAAGCAGCAAAAGTACAAGATGCAGCTATCTTACTTGATTCTTTCGTGACAGATAAATTAGATGCGATTGATGTAGCTCATATTGCGGCAGAAGTACAAGGTCTTGGTACGTATGAATTACAAACGTATAAAACAGATAAAAAGGATCGTGTAGAGTTAGAGAAGTTTACGGCTATTACAGCGGAAGATGCACAAGAAGTTGAAGCTGCATTAACAGTAGGATACGTACATGGGCGTGCAACGAATTCAGCTCGTACACTTGTAAATATGCCGCCAAACGTATTAACAGCGACAAAGCTTGCTGAGTATGCGGTTGAATTAGCGGAAAAGTATGATATGGATTATAAAGTTCTTGAAAAAGAAGAGATGGAAGATATTGGTATGGGTGCATTGCTTGCAGTAAACCAAGGTAGTGTAGAGCCACCGAAAATGATCGCTCTTATTTATAAAGGAAAAGAAGAGTGGACAGATGTAATTGGATTCGTTGGAAAAGGGATTACATACGATACAGGCGGCTACTCTTTAAAACCACGTGAAGGCATGGTTGGTATGAAAGGTGATATGGGCGGTGCAGCAGCTGTTCTTGGTGCGATGGAAATTATCGGTGAACTTCGCCCAGAGCAAAATGTTATCGCTGTAATTCCATCAACGGATAACGTTGTAAGTGGTACTGCATTCAAGCCAGATGATGTGATTACATCTATGAGCGGAAAAACAATCGAAGTATTAAATACAGATGCAGAAGGTCGTCTAGCGTTAGCTGACGGTATTACGTATGCGAAGAAGCTTGGTGCAAATTACTTAGTTGATGTTGCAACATTAACAGGTGGTGTAATTGTTGCACTTGGAAATCATACGACAGGCGCGATGACAAATAATGAAGAACTGTTTGAACAAGTATTAGAAGCATCAATGGAAACGGATGAGCCAATTTGGCAATTACCGATTTTCGAGCGCGATAAAGAACGTGTCAAAAACAGTAAATTTGCTGATTTAAATAACTCACCAGGTCGTGAAGGACATGCGGTTATGGCGGGGACATTCCTAGGTGAATTCGCTGAAGACACACCATGGGTACACTTAGATATCGCTGGAACATCTGAAACAACAGGAGCGCATGATTTAGGACCATCTGGAGCAACAGGTGCAATGGTTCGTACACTTGCAACACTTGTTGAACGTTTCGGAGAAGAATAATTTTTGAAAAAAGGCTGTCTCAAATTTTTTTGAGGCAGCCTTTTATTATTGGCATGGTACGATTATTGTCAATTTTTTCGGTAAGTCGATATCCTTCATTTATTATTGTACTGTTCAAAAAAGTGTTAGATAGTGAAGGATTCACCCTATAAAGAAATCGTATATAACGTACCATTTAAAGCAAATGAAGTGCGACCTGTTTCTTCAGAGACAACTAATATAAGTGCATCACTTTTTTCTGATAAGCCAATTGCTGCCCTGTGACGTGTTCCTAGCTCAGGATCAATATCTGTATTTTTCGTTAACGGAAGAATATTAGCAGCTGAGACAATATGATTATTTTTCACAAGAATAGCTCCATCATGAAGAGGGTTACCTGGGTAAAAAATTGATTCAAGTAACGGTGCGGTTAAATGAGCATTTAATGTTGTTCCAGTTTGAATGAAAGATTCAAGTGTCTCGTTTCGCTCTACAACGATTAGAGCACCGTGCTTTCGGGCACTTAAATGTTGGACAGCTCTTGTGATAAACTGTGAGCTTTCCGTATAAGGTGATAAATAAGCCTGAATATAGTATGTAGCTGCCAATGTTTGTACATTTGCTAACATGTGATGAATATCTTCCATTTTGCATAAAATACATTCATCTTCTTTATCAATTGCCTGTCTCATAATTGATAATTCTTTTTCAGCAATTTCAATCATTTGTTTTGTTTGTATTTTGAGCTCTTCTGACAAGCCCCATTCTTGCATAATCCTCATTCCCTTTGGTGGAGTATTTAATCATAGTGTATACAAATATTCCTAGTAAAATCCTGCTAGATTTTATAAAATATTGAGATACAGGTTGTTTTTTTCATATAATAAAGGTATGACAAGCGGGAGGAGATAGAAGTATGGATTGGAAACAAGAATTTAGTCGCTGGCTTTCATATGCAGAATTAGATGCAGAATTAAAAGAACAGCTAGAAAACATGAAGCAAGATGAGAAGAAAATTGAGGATAGCTTTTATAAAAATTTAGAGTTCGGTACAGGTGGTATGCGTGGTGAACTTGGTGCTGGTACGAACCGATTAAATGTATATACAGTTCGTAAAGCGACACAAGGATTAGCGAAATTTATTGAAAAATTAGGTGAAGAAGCGAAGAAACGTGGTGTTGTTGTAGCGTATGATTCTCGTCATAAATCACCTGAATTTGCAATGGAAGTAGCCGCTACACTAGGTGCACACGGTATCACAACATATGTGTTTGAAAGCTTACGCCCAACGCCAGTGCTTTCTTTCGCAGTTCGTCATTTACATACAGTAAGTGGAATCGTTCTTACGGCAAGCCATAATCCGCCTGAATATAATGGTTATAAAGTATATGGTGACGATGGTGGACAATTGCCTCCAAAAGAAGCTGATGAGTTAATTAGTTACGTAAATGCAGTAGAAGATGAATTAACAGTTGAAGTTGCTGATGTAGAGCAATTAAAAGCTGACGGTTTATTACATATAATTGGACAAGAAGTAGATGATGCATATGCAGCAGAATTGAACAATGTCATTATTAATAAAGAGATGGTGAAAGAAGTAGGAAAAGATTTAAAAATCGTCTTTACACCATTACATGGAACTTCAAATATTTCTGTACGCCGTGGTTTAGAAGAAGTTGGATTTACAGATGTAACAGTTGTAAAAGAGCAAGAGTTACCAGATCCAAACTTCTCTACAGTAAAATCACCAAACCCAGAAGAGCATGCAGCGTTTGAGTATGCAATTCGCGACGGTGAAAAAGTAGGCGCAGACGTTTTAATCGCAACAGATCCTGATGCAGACCGTCTAGGTGTAGCAGTTCGTAATCACGATGGTGAGTTCCAAGTGTTAACGGGGAACCAAACAGGTGCGTTAATGCTTGATTACTTATTATCACAAAAGAAAGAAAACGGAACGCTTCCAGAAAACGGTGTTGTTTTAAAAACAATCGTAACGTCTGAAATTGGCCGTACAATCGCAAAAGCATACGGTTTAGATACAGTTGATACGTTAACTGGATTTAAATTTATCGGTGAGAAAATTAAACAGTATGAAGAAAGCGGACAATATGAATTCCAATTCGGTTATGAGGAAAGCTACGGTTATTTAATCCGTCCATTCTGCCGTGATAAAGATGCGGTACAATCTGTTCTATTTGCATGTGAAGTAGCTGCATACTACAAATCACAAGGTAAAACGTTATATGATGGTCTGTTAGAAGTATTCGAGAAACATGGTTTCTTCCGTGAAGATCTTGTATCGTTAACGTTAAAAGGAAAAGACGGTGCTGAACAGATTCAAAAGATGATGGCAACATTCCGCGGAAATCCTCCGAAAGAAGTAGCTGGTTTAACAGTCGTTGCAGTTGAGGATTATAAGGAAAGCATCATTACAACGTTACAAGATGGAAATAAGGAAGAGATTCACTTACCGAAATCAAATGTGTTAAAATATCAATTAGAAGATGGTTCTTGGTTCTGCTTACGTCCATCGGGCACAGAGCCAAAAATTAAATTCTACTTTGGTGTACAAGATGATTCCTTACAAAATAGTGAACAAAAGTTACTTACTATTAAAGAAGATATTATGAATCGTTTATAATAGAATAGAGTGCTACTGATAGGAAAAGGGGAGAACGGAGAACGGCCTCCTCTTTTCTTATAGTTTTGTATGATGTAGAGGATTATTAAGAGATAATGTTATAAATTTGCACCTTACTAAGAGAATTAAAAGGAAAAGCGAGGGTATTTGTCATGAAAAAAGTGAGAAAAGCAATTATCCCGGCAGCGGGATTAGGAACACGCTTTTTACCAGCAACGAAAGCAATGCCAAAAGAAATGCTTCCAATTGTAGATAAACCAACAATTCAATACATCGTAGAAGAAGCAGTAAAATCAGGCATCGAAGATATTATTATCGTTACTGGTAAAGGAAAGCGCTCTATCGAAGATCATTTTGATAACGCATTTGAACTAGAGCAAAACTTATTAGAGAAGAAAAAGTATGAGCTACTTGAAAAAGTACAAGCTTCTTCTAAAATGGTAGATATCCATTACATTCGTCAAAAAGAACCAAAAGGATTAGGACATGCTGTTTGGTGTGCGCGTAAATTCATTGGTGATGAGCCGTTTGCAGTATTATTAGGCGATGATATCGTTCAAGCTGAAAAACCATGTTTACGTCAATTAATGGACGAGTATGACAAAACACTTTCTTCTGTTATTGGTGTGCAAACTGTTCCTGAAGCAGAAACACATCGCTACGGAATTATCGATCCATTAGAGCAAGAGGGTCGTCGTTATCAAGTTCGTAATTTCGTTGAGAAGCCAGCGCAAGGTACTGCACCTTCAAACTTAGCGATTATGGGACGTTACATTTTAACACCTGAAATCTTTATGTTCTTAGAACAGCAACAAGTTGGAGCGGGCGGCGAAATTCAGTTAACGGATGCAATTCAAAGCTTAAATGAAATTCAACGTGTATTTGCTTACGACTTCGAAGGAAAACGCTACGACGTAGGTGAAAAGTTAGGATTCGTTCAAACGACAATTGAAATGGCTTTGCAACACCCAGAACTACGTGATGACATGGTTGCGATGATGAAGAAAATTTTAGAAGAACAAACGAATCAAGAATCTTAATTTATAGGTATAATCCCTTTTGGATGTGCGGTAGAGACATGTAATTTACTGTGTAATCTAAAGGGGATTTTTTTATGAAAAAAAGACACTCTGGAGAGAGTGTCTTTAATTAGAACTTAAGTTTTTATCGGTCGGCTTCAATTCATTAGCTTTTGATTTAATTTCATTAGAGATGGCGATGTTAATATTTCCGGCAGCTTTTTTGTATTCTTGAATTAATGTATTAACATTTTGATTAAATGTAATTAAACTACCACTTGGAGATTGAGATTGTTCATTAAGTGCAGTCACAATACCATATATTTTTTTATATTCTTCATAGGTTTCTTTGTACTTACTTGGCTGTTCTTTTGCAGCCTCAGAGACTAACCTTAAATCTCTTCCCATGCTGTTATAAAATACATCTACAGCTACAACCAGTCCATCAATTTCTTTTTTCTTAGATCTAAGAGCAGTATTGAAATCATTTCGGTTATTTATTGCGTTTGACCATGTAGTTGAATACTCGGATAATACATATGATGCAGAGTATTCGAAAGTTTCTATGTTGTTATAAAAAGATGCTGCAGCCTTTAAGTAATCAGTTTCTTTTTCTTTTGAGCTTGAGCAGCCTGATATTCATTCTCCATATTCGTTACTGATGATATAGTAAAGAGAAGAACGATGATTGATATAACTGATGTAAGAAATAGTATTATTGATGTTATAAAGTTTCTTTTTGCTGGTACTTTTCGGATTTTTTTAATGAATCCGATGACAATAAAGATTAAAGTCGCGCATAAACTAATTATAGCAAGAAATAAAAAGAAAAATGCTAGACCATTTTCAAGCGCATATTTCATTCCTAATTCGCTATTTCCATATAATGTATAACTGCTGATTATACTTATTATAAAGAGTAAAGAAAGTACTCCTACACCTATTTTAATAAGTGTGTTTTTTGATAGTTTCACTGATTTCCCTCCGAAAATTGTTTTAATTAGATGTATAAAATGTAAGATTTACCGAATTAGCATAGCAAAATTTATTTATAATCTGTGTCGGATATTGTCGAAAATAAAAAAAGAGTTATTCCAGTATACTGAAATAACTCTTTTTTATTATGAAATCGTCGAATGAGAATGCTGATAAGCCGAGCGACGTACAGCATAGTATATGCGGGGTGCGATAATAGCACCGATAATTGTAAATGCAATGTCCTTTACTGCGAACCACATCATAATCATCCACGCAGCTTTATAACTCATATTACCACCCATGAAAATATTGACCGCTCCGTACATGTAAGTAGTACCGATAATATACGTTAAAATGATTCCTGTGAACGAAGCAATTGCAAAGGTGCTGAATGTTGGTCGTTCTTTTTGTTCTACTATTTTTCCTGATACGTAAGCAACGATAATAAATGCGATAATAAAACCACCAGTAGGGTCTAAAAGTGCTCCAAATCCAGCTTTGAAGTTAGCGAAGATTGGCGCACCTGCTACTCCAACAAGCATATAAACAGTCATTGATAATGCGCCAAGTCTACTTCCAAGAAGAAGCCCTGCTAAAATTGCGAAAAATGGTTGCATAGATAATGGGATGCCCGCTACTTGCAAGAATGGTGCCCAAGATACAATGTTTGCACCAATAGCCATAAGAGCGACGAACATGGCAGCTAATGCTAAGTCTAAAACATGAAATCTTCTCATAATGTTAACCTCCTGTTGTTTTTAGGTTAACATTATCGTAGCGAAAATATTTACTTGTTGTCAATCAAAATATTTTGATAAGAAGGCTTTAAGTAGTCTCTTAGCAACGTATATGGAATATGAAATTGCGGGATTCCGCTTGAATAAGGAGCAATCTCATATAAAGGGAAATAAATCACAAGATTATCTGGTTCTAAAAAATAGTGAAACTTTTTTGTGCTCGTTACTTTTTCGACTGCATCAGGAAAATAAATGCCTTCATTTTGTTTAATTTGTCTTACAATCTCCGTACGAATTATTTCTTTATATGTATCCTCTTGTTGAAATAAATCGTCTAAGTGTAGTAACTTTTTTTCGTTTAAATCAAATGTGTTTGCCTTCCACGTATAAAGACCGTGTGCTCCGCCTGTATATTGATAGTAATTCACATATAGACTTAGAAAAGGTCGTTTGTTTAAAGCTACTTTGTAGTCAACATTTGCAACGTATGGATGGAAAGGTGTACTAGATCCTTCTGTTTCTTTATAATATTTCTTCGCTTCTTTTTCTAATTTACTTTTAAATTTGGCAGTAGAGTTTTTGTAATAGGAATTCAGCTTATTTTGAAATTTTGAGTCAGAAAAGTTGTGAAAGGAAGGCCTATTAATTTGATATTCTATATAAGGTTTCTTACCTTTTTGCGTTACAGTCTGAACATCGATTGTCAGGTTAGATGCTTTGGCTGCTAGTGCACAATTTGGTACAATAGTCAGCAAGGAGAATATAAGCGATAGTATACAAAATTTTTGTTTCATTTAGGTGAAACCTCCTTATATAAGTGTTATAGGTAGTTTGAAAGTAAATAGGTAAAAATATACATTTAATTAAAAGTGAGGAAAAGGGGGAAACGATATGTCAAAAACTTTAATGGATTCGCTTGGAATTGAGTTGTTAGAGATGACAGAAGATAAGGTGGTTGCTACGATGCCTGTTGATGAGCGTACGCATCAGCCATTTGGATTTTTACACGGTGGTGCATCTCTTGCATTAGCAGAAACGGTAGCAAGCGTTGGTTCATACAATTTAATTGATCAAGAGAAATGTATTTGTTTTGGTTTAGAAATTAATGCAAATCATATTCGTTCAAAGAAAGATGGAATTGTAACAGCGATTGGGACACCTATACATAGAGGGCATTCAACAATGGTTTGGGATATTCGTATCATTGATGAAAATGATGACTTATTATGTATTTCAAGATGTACAGTAGCTATTAAAGAAAAACGTGAAAAATAGAAAAGAGGCTGCTCATTAGAGCGGCCTCTTTTTTATAATTAGAACTGGATTTTCTTCTCTAAGAAACCTTTTAGTTCGCTAATTGGCATACGAACTTGTTCCATTGTGTCGCGGTCACGTACTGTAACAGCTTTGTCTTCAACTGAGTCGAAGTCATAAGTGATACAGAATGGTGTACCAATTTCGTCTTGACGACGGTAACGTTTACCGATAGAACCAGTTTCATCAAAGTCTACCATGAAGTCTTTAGCTAGTTCTGCGAATACTTCAGTAGCACCTTCAGATAGCTTTTTAGATAATGGTAAGATTGCTGCTTTATATGGTGCTAAAGCAGGGTGGAAACGAAGAACTGTACGAGAATCGTTTTCTAATTGCTCTTCTTCATATGCATCACATAAGAATGCTAATGTTACGCGGTCAGCACCTAAAGATGGCTCGATGCAGTATGGCACGTAACGCTCATTCGTTTGTGGATCGATATAGTTAAAGTCTTCGTTAGAGTGTTCCATGTGACGTTTTAAATCGAAGTCTGTACGAGATGCAACGCCCCATAGTTCGCCCCAACCGAATGGGAATTTGAATTCAATATCAGTTGTTGCGTTACTGTAGTGAGATAATTCCTCTTCACCGTGGTCACGAAGACGCATGCTTTCTTCATGCATACCAAGTGAAAGTAACCAGTTCTTACAAGTTTCACGCCAGAATGCGAACCACTCTAAATCTTCACCAGGCTTACAGAAGAATTCAAGTTCCATTTGTTCGAATTCACGTGTACGGAATGTGAAGTTACCAGGTGTGATTTCGTTACGGAAACTTTTACCGATTTGGCCGATACCAAATGGAAGTTTTTTACGCATAGAGCGTTGTACGTTTTTAAAGTTTACGAAAATACCTTGTGCTGTTTCAGGACGAAGGAAGATTTCGTTTGTGCTAGACTCTGTAACACCTTGGAATGTTTTGAACATTAAGTTGAACTGACGGATTTCCGTAAATTCTTCGCTACCGCAATCTGGGCATTTTACTTCATGTTCTTTCATTAAGTCAGCCATTTGGTCGAAAGTAAGACCATCAACAACCATTTCGATGCCTTTTGCATCTAATGCATCTTCAATTAATTTGTCAGCACGGTGACGAGCTTTACATTTTTTACAGTCGATCATTGGATCGTTGAAGTTACCAACGTGACCAGAAGCGATCCAAGTTTTTGGGTTCATTAAAATAGCTGCATCTAAACCAACGTTGTGTGGAGATTCTTGAATGAACTTTTTCCACCAAGCTTTTTTAACGTTATTTTTTAATTCGATTCCAAGTGGACCGTAATCCCAAGTGTTTGCAAGACCACCGTAAATTTCAGAACCAGGGAAAACGAAACCGCGATGTTTCGCTAAGTTTACAACTTGTTCCATTGAATACATAATAAAATCCTCCTTTTGAAAGTTAACGTATTTGCGATGACGTACTCTGGTACTTGTGAAACGAGCAGTATATGCTTTAAAAAACATAAAAAAACGCTCATCCCAAGGCTTATTCGCCTAGGGACGAGCGTTTGCCCGCGGTTCCACCCTAGTTGATGTGCAAAATGCACATCCACTTTATAATGTATTGCTCGAGACTGCCGTTTCCTTGCTGCTTCAGGCTTTCACTATCCCCAAATCGCTTTTTGTGCAAGTACTTATAAGTCCGTCATCGCTACTTATATTAATAATAATGAACATATTCTAACACGTTCTTTTTTAAATCTCAATAGAGGAACGTGTCTATCTATGATAGAGTCTCGCCTATTTTTTCATTATTTATTCCATAGTTTTGTTTAATGTGTTTAATTGCTTCACGTTTACTGAGCGGGGCAAGCTCGTTAGTTTGAACGTATTCCCATACTACATCTGGCTTTGTTTTTGCGTATTCACGAAGGACCCAGCCAATCGCTTTTTGAATGAAAAATTCTTTTGAAGAATGTAGTTGTCCGATAATCCAGAAAAGAAGTTCTTCATCCATCTTTTGTTTATATTTTAGCTGGAATAAAATTGCGGCACGTTGTAACCATATGTTTTCTGATGCAATCCACTTTGGAATATATGCAGAAATTAATTCTGGATGTTTTAAAAAGATACCACCTAAAAAGGTAGGAACGATGCTATCTACAGAATCCCACCAAGATTTCGTGACAATAAGTTCTTCTAGAAATGGGATATGAGTTTCATTTATATGCTTTTTATATTTTTGCATAATATCAAGTGCAGCTGCCTGAAATTCACGTTCTGGTAAATCCCAAAGCTCACGTACGATAATTTGGAAGTCTTTTTTATCTGGGAGAGTATGTATTTGAATAACGTCTTTTAATAATTGTCTTCTTTCAGGTGTTTGAATACCGAGAAAAGGGAAGTGATTTTTCATATAACGTGCCATCGGTTCTGCTTTTTCGGGATTTTGATGAGCTGTAAAATGCTCTTGTAATGCCTTTACAAATGGATGCATAGGTATGTGCTCCTCTCTTATTATCTTTCTTCTCTTATTATACAAAGAGTTTGGGTGAATTTTAAAACATAACTTGCACTGTAATGAAATATGTTGAGAAGAGAGGGGAGAGGATAAGATGGAAGATCAAGGCGTACTAGCAGGTTTCTTTGCTCTTAGTTTTGCGTTTATTCTTGTTATAATAATTTGGGCAATTATTTCGTACTTGTTAACGGCTTTTGCACTCTATACGATGGCGAAAAATGATGGGGCGACGGATGGTGTTCTTGCTTTTATTCCTTTTTTAAATAGTAAGACGTGGGGTGACTTAGCGAAAGATAAATTGCCGGATTTCTTGAAAGAAGAAGCAGGGTGGAAAGTATTCGGTATATATGTCGCATGCTTTATTTTTAATTATGTACCAATTATAAGTCTGCTAGCAGCGGCTGTGTCGATTGTACTGTCTATTTATCTCATTTACGCTATTTTGGACAGATATGGAACGAATGCGATATTATTTACGATTATTCATGTAATCACATTTTCGGTGTTCTTGCCGATTCATTTATTCATTATTCGAAATGAGCCGATGAGGTATAACGAGTAACTTTTCCGAAAATTGGTACTGAATGAGACATAAAAAAGCGCCCTGCTTAACAGGGCGCTTTTTCTACTACATAAGGTAGCGTAAATAAATGTAAATGTGAGAAATGATTAATGAAACGATCATAATTGGGAAGCCGACTTTAAGGAATTCCATGTAGCTGAATTTATGCCCCTCACGACTTGCGATTCCGGCTACGATTACGTTAGCAGAAGCCCCAATTAATGTTCCGTTTCCACCTAGGCAAGCACCTAATGCTAATGCCCACCATAGTACGTCGATTTGTGCATCAGAAGGTGATAAACCTAGCCCAACTGCCATATCGTTAATAAGTGGGATCATTGTTGCAACGAATGGAATGTTATCGATTGTTGCAGAGGCGATACCAGATACCCATAGAATAAGGATAGATGCTTGAGAAATATCCCCGCCTGTTATTCCGATTACTTTTTGAGCTAACGTTTTGATAAGACCGATATCGATAAGTCCTCCAACGAGTACGAATAGTCCCGCGAAGAAGAAGATTGTTACCCATTCTACACTAGCGAATACTTCTTCAATTTCATGTTCTTTCACACCGATTAACATAAGGACAGTAGCACCAGTTAAGGCGATGATAGCTGCATCAATATGGAAAATAGAATGAGTCATGAAACCTACAATCGTAAGTCCAAGTACTGTTAAAGATTTTTTCATTAATACTGGGTCTTTAATGTATTGTTTTTCATCTAAGCTCATTAATTTCTTAATTTGTACAGGATCAGCAATTAATTGCTTACGGTACATGAAGTAAAGCATTGTTGCTGTTACTGCAATGATAATAATTACAATTGGTGCTAAGTTTAGTAAGAAAGCATTGAAATCTAAATGCTTATTTGCAGAACCAATCATAATATTTGGTGGATCCCCAATTAATGTTGCTGTTCCTCCGATATTTGAAAAAATAATTTCAGAAAGTAAATATGGAACAGGATTTACTTGCAAGATGCGCGTAATAGATAAAGTAACTGGAACAACAAGAAGTACTGTTGTAACGTTATCTAAAAATGCAGAGCCAAGCGCGGTAAGTAAGGAAAGTGAAATTAAAATTTTAATTGGATTTCCTTGTGCTCCTTTTGCGGCTTTAATGGCAACGTATTGGAAGACACCTGACTTACTTGTAATGTTTACTAGTATCATCATACCGATGAGTAACGTAATAGTTCCCCATTCAATATGTTTCGTAAAGGCATTGTGTAAGTCAACGACCCCTGCAATTACCATGAATGCTGCACCAAGAAGTGCGATGACAGCGCGGTTAATTTTTTCAGAAATAATAATGGCATATGTAATTAAAAAGACTGCGATAGCGAAATAATACTGCCAGTTTGCGAGCTCTTGCGTTGTTTCGTGCAAAACTCTCATCTCCTTTCATTCACTTTTCTTAGTGTGTCAAAAAATTAACTAGATGAAACACACATAACGCCATTATAAAGTAGAAAAATGGCGGATGTAAATGAAAGGGGTTATTTTGTCATATTTTCTGCATAGGTCATTTTTTCTTATTTTTAAAAATATTTGTGGGCATTTGACATATATATAAGATACATCCAATCTGAATATTTCAAATGGAATCAGCATTCGAGCTTGTTCGTGTAGGAGTGTCAAATAGAAAGGAATGACAAAGATGATAAGGAAGGGATCGTATGGATGAACAACGATTTTTATTTTTAGACTTTGAGTTTACGATGCCCCAGCATAGAAAAAAGCCAAAAGGTTTTTTCCCGGAAATTATTGAGGTAGGACTCGTTTCAGTTGTTGGTTGTAAGGTGGAAGATACGTATGCATCACATGTCAGGCCAAAAACATTTCCGTCCTTAACGGATCGATGTAAAAAATTTTTAGGAATTAAACAGGAAGTAGTGGACAAAGGAATTTCTTTTCATGAACTTGTTGAGAAACTTGCAGAATATGAAAAGAGGTGTAAACCGACAATTGTAACGTGGGGAAATATGGATATGAAAGTCTTAAAGCATAACTGCGAAATGGCGGGCTTAGAATTTCCATTCTTTGGACAGTGTCGTGATTTATCGCTTGAGTATAAGAAGTTTTTTGGAGAGAGAAATCAAACAGGGCTGTGGAAAGCAATTGAGGCATATGGAAAAGCAGGAACAGGAAAGCATCATTGTGCGCTTGATGATGCGATGACGACATATAATATTTTTAAATTAGTAGAAAAAGATAAAGAGTATTTAGTCAAACCAGCACCTCCGACATTAGGCGAACTTGTTGATTTTTCGAAAGTGTTAAAGAACGTGAGTACACAGTAACGACCAAATTGCACAATATGTAATTTGGTCGTTTTGTTTTTTAAAGTTTGTAATCTTGCTTTAATTGCTGAAGTGTTTCTAGACTACGCCCCGCAAAAGGTGAATCATCTTCAGAAAATGAATTCATTTGCGTTTCTAATGCTAATTTTAGTGACTCGGTATAATCCGGAATTTCTCCTTCATATTTCTTCACCATTTGCTCTGGAATGTTCGTCTGTTCACGAAAAGCTAAAGCGCGTCTTTCATGGAAGAATGGTACGTCAGCTTGTTTGACATTATGTAAATCACCTTGCACCGGATGTTTTAAAACAGCTAATACTTTTACGACGTAACTGCCAGGACGGCTATTTGTAATTTCGCCGATGTATTTTCCAGTTTTATAAATACCCGTAACGATTTCACCAATTTCAAATGTTTCTCTCATATTTTTCACCTCAAGTTTATAGTAAGGAAAGTATAAGAAGGAGTCAAAGAAATCAGTTGATTTTTGAATGTCCTTGAGAATATGACAGGCTTCAACTATAATTTAAAATGATATGACAGAAAATTCTGATGTTAATTCTTTTCATAAATTCCCTGATAAGGAGTGTTTTATATGATGCCTTTATATTTTCCTGAAGATAAAACGGAGTATATTATTCCAGGTATTGTTTGTGTTCTATTTATCGTCGGTGCGGTTGCTACGTGGCGTATGTTTATTCGTGTATCAAAACGAGAAGCAGAGCGATTGCAGAAAGTAGAAGAAAAGCTTTTAGCTGAAAAGAAACAGTAATTCATTTTTGTATGTTTCCCTCTATGCTCGGACAATCTAAAGGCAGAAAGTATTTTGGAGGGAATAGAATGAAAAGACGGCTTTTTTTCAGTTGTTGTTTATTATTTCTAATGGCGGGTTGTGACCAAGGGAAGCCGAAAGAAATTGATGTGAAATTACATAATGCTTCAGGTGATGAAGTGGGGACTGCAAAAGTGGCTCAGCAAACAAGTGGAGTGAAAATTACGATCAAAGCGGAAGGTTTTACACCAGGGCCACACGGGCTGCATGTACACGAAATCGGAGAGTGTAAAGCGCCTAGTTTCGAATCATCCGGGAATCACTTTAATCCAGATAATAAAAAACATGGGCTCCTCAATCCGAAAGGTGCGGAAAATGGTGATTTACCGAATGTAGTGGCAGATGGTTCTGGAAAGATTAAAGCAGAAATCGATGCACCGCATATAACGCTTGAAGAAGGAAAAACGACGATTCATAGAAAAGATGGGGCGTCTATTATTATTACAGAAAACGCTGATGATGGCATGACACAACCAGTAGGAAAATCTGGTGACCGAATTGCTTGTGGTGTTATTGTTAAAAAAGCGTCGGATATGAAGAAAAAGTAGAAGCTACCGTGAAAGGTAGCTTTTGTTGTTATGAGAATGTATGGTGTAGTCTGTTTAAAATCTCTTCTAAAACAGATCGTGGGCAGCCGATGTTAATTCGGATATGGGCTTCCCCGCCTGTCCCGTATTTCTCACCAGGTTCAACGATGATTTTACCTTTCTCTTCAAGTAATGCTGTTCGTTCATCTTGAGAAAGGTTCAAGCGGGAACAATCAATCCACAGTAAAAAACTACCTTCCGGTTTAATTACAGAAAGAGCTGGTATGTGATTTTGAACGTACTCACAAGCAAATTGAGCATTATCTTCAACGTACAATCGAATTTCATTTAGCCAATCATTACATTCTGTATACGCGCTTTGCATTGCTGTATAAGCAAATGTATTTAATCCGTGGAATCCTTGTCTATGTTGGATAGACATAAAGGCATTACGGAGATTTTCATTCGGAATAATAATGGTAGATGCTTGTAATCCTGCGATATTAAATGTTTTGCTCGGAGCCATACAAGTAATAGTGCATGCTGCTAATTCTTCAGATAAAGAAGCGAACGGTGTATGAGTATGGCCTTTATAAATAATATCGGCGTGAATTTCATCGGCGACAACGGTTACATTATACTGCGTACATAACGAACCGAGTTTTGTTAGTTCATCTTTCGTCCAAACACGTCCAATAGGATTATGGGGGCTACAAAGAAGCATTAGTTTTACACCTTGTTTAAATTGAGTTTCTAGATGCTCGAAGTCTATCTTATATATGCCATTCTGTTTAAACAAGGGACTCTCACATAATTGTCTATTATTTGTTTTGACCATTTCAAAAAATGGTGGATAAATAGGAGGTTGTACGAGTACAAATTCTCCTTCTTGCGTTAATGCCTGTATGCTTGTACTAAGAGCTGGAACGATGCCTGCACTAAATACAATCCACTCTTTTTTTATATCCCAACCGTATTGGCTTTTTGTCCAATCGCAAATAATATCCCCAATATTTTCTGGAGGAATTGTATAGCCGAAAATAGGATGTTCTATACGCTGTTGTAATGCAGTTTGAATTGGTTTTGGTACTTCAAAATCCATATCTGCAATCCAGGAATGGAGAAGTTCTTCGTTTTTATATGTGTCCCATTTTGTGCTGTGTGTACCACGCCGATTTACCGTTTTATGAAATAGTTGCATATGTTTGCTCCTTTCTTCTGTCAAACTGTTAAATTATGAAAATTCTAACTCTTCTTATAGAATAGCTGATATGATACGATAAAGAAAAGCATTAAAACGTGAAAAGGCGGGAAGTAGATGGGTGCATATGACAAAATGATTGAGGTTGTGAAAAATTGGGATCCGTTTCAAATGGGACCGGAGTTTTATGAAACAGAAGCGAGCGATGTTGTAAACGTCGTAAGTGTGTTTGATGATCCGAAATACATCGCAAAGAAGATTCAACATATATACTTTATGTCTTTTGAGGAAGTACCTGCACTTGAAAAATGTGAGAAATTAGCTGTGGAGTTACTTGTACTAAAAGAGGGCGGAAGTTGTTCATTGTAGGCTGTCGGAATTTACGACAGCCTTTTTGTTTATTTTAGTTCGTTCGGATTGATTAAAGTTTGGCTTCACAGTGCGGAAAACGTCATGATTTCTTCATAAACATGCTCGGGCTTTTCTTCTGGTAGTAAGTGCCCTGTATTTTCGTAAGAGATAAATGTTGAATTAGGTAAATCTTTATGGAGACGGTGTCCTACATGTACAGGAACGACGCGATCTTTTTCACCCCAAATGAGTAATACTGGTGTTTCGATTTTTTGTAATTCGCTTGAAGATAGGTCACCTTCACGGTCTCTTATCATTCGAGTTAAGGCAGGGAATATACGATCATCATAAAAAGGGGCGGAGTAACCTTCTTTCATTTCATCGTCAATTAATGAGTGATCATGAACGACATTCATTAAGTTGTGAACAATACCGCGCCGTATAATCCAGTTCTTTACGTATAAATGAAAGAACGGTAAATAAGAAGTATACATTAAAGGTAAGTTTGCGCGTGCTAAATAGCTAGAGCTACATAGTAAAATCGTCTTTGAGATTAGTTCAGGACGTATACGGTTTACATAGAGAGAAATTTGCCCACCCATAGAATGACCAACTAATACAATATTTGAGAGCGATAAATGTTCAATTAAATCGATAATAATTGTTGCTAAATTGTGATAAGAATACTTAAAGAGATGAGATTTATCACTTTTTCCGAATGGTGGTAAATCAAGGGCGATTACTGTACCTTCCTTTGTTAGTAAAGGAATGAGCCGTCGATAGCTAAATGAGGAAGATAAGAAGCCGTGAACGAGTACGAAAGTAGGTCGCTCTTTTTTATTATTATGTTCATACAATTCGTAATGAATAGTAGTGCCGCGAGTGGAAAAAGTGAAGTAAGGGCATTTGCATTCATGGTTCATTTTTTGTCACTCCATTGATTTTTGTTCATATCATCTCCAAGGGCAAAAAAAATATGTTAACAAAAAAAGGCAAGATGACATCGTCATCTTGCCTTTCGCTTATTTATCCCACTATTTGTGGGAGTCTTACTGCCGGTAAGAGCCCGATTGGTGAGGGCTGATTAAAGTTTCACTTTATAATTACCTACGAACAATATTAGGTGGTGTTTTTCCTTGTAATCCTGCAACTAAATTTTCAGCAGCTGTCATTGCCATTTGCTGTCTTGTTTTTAATGTTGCAGATCCGATGTGCGGTAAAGTTACAACATTTTGTAATGAGATGAGCGGATTATCTTTTTGGATAGGCTCTTGTGTAAATGTGTCGATACCGGCTGCAAATATTTTCTTTTCTGTTAATGCATGAATTAATGCAGTTTCATCTACTGTTTTCCCGCGAGAGGCATTAATGAAAATTGCTGTTTCTTTCATTAATGAAAACTCCTTCTCCCCGATAAGATGATATGTTTCATCTGTTAATGGAGTAAGGAGAATAATAAAGTCAGATTGTTTGATTAGAGTTTGTAAATCACAATATGTAGCATCAAATTTTTGTTCAGCTTCTTCTTTACGGCGACGGTTATAGTAAAGGACATCCATATCAAATCCGAATTTCGCTCGTTTTGCGACAGCTTCTCCGATTCGTCCCATTCCGATAATACCGATCGTACTATGATGTACATCTAGTCCGAAGTGTTCTTTTCCGATTTCAGCGTTCCATTCACCATTTTTTACATAGGAATTGAGTTCGCAAACACGGCGACCAGCAGATAACATAAGAGCAAAAACGAGGTCAGCTACTGTATCATCTAATACATATGGAGTATTCGTTCCGATAACATTTTTCTTTTCCATCGCTGTTAAATCAAAATTATCGTAACCAACAGAAATGTTACTCACTACTTTTAAGTTAGGAGCTACATCTAACAATTCTTCATTAATAGCAGATCCGAAATTTAATAACCCATCTTTATCTTTTATTTTCTCCAATAGAACATCACGAGGTACCTTCTCGTTTTGATCCCATTTTTCAAAATCACAGTGTTCTGATAAATAGTTTTCTACAAATGTTGGAACTGGTTCGGCAATATATACTTTTGGTTTCACGGTTCCATCCCCTTTCCTCTTAATCCCGATTGGTGCAGCTAATAATCAGTGGGGATGAATAAAACCCCTTCTGATTAAAGTTTCACTTCACCCCGCTTTAACGGACAGTAAGCCTTCCACCTCAAAAAGCAGCTCAAGCAAAGAGGTTAGGTGGGAAAGCAACTGTCCGTAAAAGCCCGATTGGTTCAACTAATAATCCATGGGGTGAACCTTTCCATGGATTAAAGTTTCACTTTATTTTGACATAATTCTCTAAAAAAATCTTCTTTTCAAACAGGAAAAGGTATTTGTATAATTTAGACACAAACGAAAAGGAAGGATGATTTATATGGTGACAGAAAAAGAATTAGAGTTATTAGCTTGTCTTGAAAAGAATAGTCGTTTATCTGTAGATACATTAGCGAAGCTGTTAAATATAGAAGTAGAAGAAGTGAAGAAGATTGTTGCGAAATTAGAAAGTGAAAAGATTATTGTGGACTATGTAACACATATTGATTGGACAAAAGTGAAAGAACATACTGGTTTAACAGCGATGATTGATGTGAAAGTTACGCCAAAGCACGGCGTGGGGTTTGATGCGGTTGCTGAACAAATTTATCGTTATTCAGAAGTGAAATCCGTGTATTTAATGTCAGGGACATATGATCTTTCTATTACATTAGAAGGGAAGACAATGGGAGAAGTAGCGATGTTTGTTTCTGAGAAATTAGCAACGATTGAATCTGTCGTTTCTACGACAACACATTTCATTTTGAAGAAGTATAAACATGAAGGAATTATTTATGAAAAAAACGATGATGATAAGCGAATTGTGGTGACACCATGAAGCAATTTGAACTATCTAGAGTAGCAGAATCTTTACAACCATCCGGTATTCGAAAGTTTTTCGATTTAGCGGCAAGTATGAAAGGTGTTATTTCTCTTGGAGTGGGAGAGCCAGACTTTGTTACACCTTGGAATGTAAGGCAAGCATGTATCCGTTCTTTAGAGCAAGGGTATACGTCATATACAGCAAATGCAGGATTATTGGAGCTCCGTCAAGAAATAGCAAAGTATCTAAAAAAACAATTTGCAGTATCTTATGATCCGAACGATGAAATCATTGTTACAGTTGGAGCGAGCCAAGCGTTAGATGTAGCGATGCGTGCCATTATAAATCCTGATGATGAAGTACTCATTATTGAACCGAGCTTCGTTTCTTATGCACCGCTTGTAACATTAGCTGGAGGAATTCCAGTTCCTATAGCGACTACTTTAGAAAAAGAGTTTAAAGTACAACCAGAACAAATTGAAGCAGCTATTACAGCGAAAACAAAGGCAATTTTACTTTGTTCTCCAAATAACCCAACAGGTGCAATGTTAAACAAATTCGAACTAGAAAAGTTAGCAGTAATTGTTGAGAAGCACAATTTAATCGTATTATCTGATGAAATTTATGCAGAGCTTGTATATGACGAAGTGTATACGAGTTTCGCGAGCATTCAAAACATGCGCGAACATACGATTTTAATTTCGGGATTTTCAAAAGGATTTGCGATGACAGGATGGCGTCTCGGTATGATCGCAGCTCCCGTTCAATTTTCAGAGTTGATGCTTAAAATCCATCAATATTCTATGATGTGTGCACCGACGATGTCCCAGTTCGCAGCTCTTGAAGCGTTACGCGGAGGGAATGATGAAGTAATTCGGATGAGAGATAGCTATAAGAAACGCCGAAATTTTATGGCGACATCTTTCAATGAGATGGGATTAACGTGTCATGTGCCGGGCGGAGCGTTTTATGTCTTTCCTTCTGTTGCTTCAACCGGACTATCTTCAGCAGAATTTGCAGAACAATTATTATTAGAAGAACAAGTGGCTGTTGTTCCTGGAAGTGTGTTTGGTGAGAGTGGTGAAGGATTCATTCGTTGTTCATATGCAACATCGCTTGAGCAACTTATGGAAGCGATGAAGAGAATGGAACGGTTCATAGAGAATAAAAAAAGGACAAAACATAATACGTTTTGTCCATAAAAGGGGGGGAATACTAGAAAGCCATGTGTTAGTATTCTATCCTAATATTGGAGAATTATACGTATTGCAGGAAATTTTTTCGTGAATTTTGAATGAGTTCTATCATAGTGGTATAATTTACTAATATAAGGTGTGAGTATCCTAGGTATTTTACTTAAGGTACTTATTCACCAATCGGATATTTAATAATAAGTACATCTGTTTTGCAATCTACATTTGTAGAGAAAATGGTAAACGTATGGGAGTGTTTCATATGTCAGAACAATATACAACAGGAGTGGTTGTAACAGGGAAAGTGACTGGAATTCAAGATTACGGTGCATTTGTAGCGTTAGATGCAGAAACACAAGGACTTGTGCATATATCTGAAATTACAAATGGATATGTAAAGGATATTCATGACTTTTTGAAAGTCGGCGATACAGTAGAAGTAAAAGTACTTTCAATTGATGAAGAGCACAGAAAAATGAGTTTATCGTTAAAAGCGGCGAAAAGAAAACAAGGAAGGATTCTTATACCGAATCCATCTAAGGACGGATTTAATACGTTGCGAGAAAAGCTGACAGAATGGATTGAAGAGTCCGAGTTAACAAAGTAAAAGAGGAACGCATATGAGCGTTCCTCTTTTACTTTATCTTATGATATATATTTGCAAATATGATTGCATGCAATCATATTCGTATGTCAGAGGTGAAGAGGACATACTGGTTATCGAATTTCGTTTGTTTCTGGGTGTGTACCAAGATTTTCAGATGGTTTAAAGAGTAAACCAAGATTGATAAGCCCAGATATACCAACGATGCCGTAAATAATACGTGCGAGAGCTGAGTTTTGTCCGCCGAAAATGGCTGCTACTAAGTCAAACTGGAAGAACCCGATTAGTCCCCAGTTTACAGCACCAATTACAGTAAAGACTAATGCGATACGTTGCAATGTACTCATGAAAAAGCCCCCCCTAATTGTGAAGCATGAGCAAGCGCTGAGTTAATCAACTCTTTTATAGAATGGTGCAGTTATGTTGTTTTTATACATAAAAAATGTGTTTAAAAAGGATGTATATACATCTATACCGAAAAATGCGAATTTTTATGCAAAAAATGAACTTTTTCTAAAAAATATATATTGGTTACGTTTACAATTGTTGAATCGCTTGATTTACAACTTTAGTTTCGCTAAAGTGAATACAGAAATACATATACATAATTGGAGGGAAAAAGATGAGTACACATGTAACGTTCGACTATTCTAAAGCGTTATCCTTCATCAGTGAACATGAACTAACTTATTTACGTGATGCAGTAAAAGTATCACACCATGCAATCCACGAAAAAACTGGAGCTGGGAACGATTTCCTTGGGTGGGTAGAGCTTCCGCTTCAATATGACAAAGAAGAATTTGCTCGCATTCAAAAATGTGCAGAAAAAATTAAAAATGACTCTGACATTTTACTTGTTGTAGGTATCGGTGGTTCTTACTTAGGAGCACGTGCAGCAATCGAAATGTTAAACCATTCTTTCTACAATACGCTTTCTAAAGAACAACGTAAAACTCCACAAGTGCTATTTGTTGGACAAAACATTAGCTCCACTTACATGAAAGATTTAATGGACGTACTAGAAGGTAAAGACTTCTCTATTAACGTTATTTCCAAATCAGGTACAACAACAGAGCCTGCAATCGCATTCCGTATTTTCCGTAAGTTATTAGAAGAGAAGTATGGAAAAGAAGAAGCTCGCAAACGTATTTATGCAACTACAGATAAAGCGCGTGGTGCTTTAAAAACACTAGCTGATAACGAAGGTTACGAAACATTCGTTATTCCAGATGATGTTGGCGGTCGTTTCTCTGTATTAACACCAGTAGGTTTATTACCAATCGCAGTAAGTGGCTTAAACATTGAAGAAATGATGGAAGGTGCAGCTGCTGGTCATAATGACTTCGCGACATCAGAACTGGAAGAAAACCCAGCTTACCAATACGCAGTAGTTCGTAATGCTCTATATAATAAAGGGAAAACAATTGAAATGCTTGTTAACTATGAGCCAGCACTTCAATACTTCTCTGAGTGGTGGAAACAGTTATTTGGTGAAAGTGAAGGAAAAGATCAAAAAGGTATTTTCCCATCTTCAGCAAACTTCTCAACTGACCTACACTCATTAGGTCAATACATTCAAGAAGGTCGCCGTGATCTATTCGAAACAGTTCTTAAAGTAGGTAAATCTACACACGAACTAAAAATCGAATTAGATGACAACGATTTAGATGGATTAAACTATCTTGCTGGTGAAACGATCGACTTCGTAAACACGAAAGCATACGAAGGTACATTACTTGCACATAGCGATGGCGGAGTACCAAACTTAATCGTAAACATCCCTGAATTAAATGAGTACACATTCGGTTACCTTGTATACTTCTTCGAAAAAGCATGTGCGATGAGCGGTTATTTATTAGGCGTAAATCCATTTGACCAACCAGGAGTAGAAGCATACAAGAAAAACATGTTTGCTTTACTTGGTAAACCAGGATTTGAAGAATTAAAAGCAGAATTAGAAGAGCGTTTAAAATAACA